>JBGMQT010000175.1:0-1526 GCA_048060695.1 Acidiferrobacterales bacterium | reverse complement strand
GATCAAACGAATAATTGAAGAAACACAGACAGGCGCTGTGCAGAAGAGGCTATCACCTGCATAACAGACAAGTCGCCATTTTTATATTTATTTCAGCAAGATAAATAACCTACTCTATCGATCCCGCACCGGTCAATACCCGTAGATACGGGCACCCTGTCCAGCCCCGCTACCGGCAGGCCCTGCCATAAAAATCCGGAGCCCGCCTGAATGGTGAGTTTTGTACCTTTAATATAAGTAAAGGCGGATTCAACCGGTCGGTGCAACACCTATGTTTTAATTAAGGATTTGGAGGAATAGGGTATGGCACAACCAGGTAACCAGGGCATGTCAGATGCCCAGAAGGCAGAACTTTGGCATCGTCGGCGTCATGGAGAGTCGATTAACGATATTAGCCTCGCCATGGGTAAGTATCGAACATCGGTTTTTGGTGTCTTGAAGGCGCACGGTGGCTTTCCACCACCACTTCGCAAACGCGCTTCTAGCGCCTTGATGCTGGCTGAACGCGAGGAGATCTCGCGCGGCATAGCGGCCGGGCATTCGATACGCGAGATTGCCAGAATGCTACAACGCTCGCCATCCACGATCAGCCGTGAGATCGCACGCAATAACGGCCGACGTCGTTATCGTGCGACCCAGGCAGACAAGGCAACTTGGGAGCGATCACGTCGCCCTAAATTATGCCTGCTTGCTCAGAATGGTAAACTCAGGTGTCTAGTGGCGAACAAGCTGGCTCTGGATTGGTCTCCAGAACAAGTATCAGGCTGGCTAAGACTCGCCTACCCTGACGATGAGACTCTGCAAGTGTCGCATGAAACCATTTATCGAAGTATTTTCATTCAGACGCGAGGGGTACTGAAAAAGGAACTTCAGCAGCATTTACGAAGCCAGCGCACATATCGAAAGCCAAAGCACAACAGTCTGCGGGGAATGCAGCGCGGTCAGATCGTCGATGGCGTCCCCATTGCGGATCGGCCACCAGAGGTGGAAGACCGGGCGGTGCCCGGTCACTGGGAAGGTGACCTTATTGCGGGTTTCGCTAATTCGTATATTGCCACACTGGTTGAGCGCCACTCGCGTTTCACAATGCTTGTTAAAGTTAACGGCAAAGACACGAAGACAGTGGTAACAGCGCTGAGCAAACAAGTCCGCAAGCTCCCTGAACAACTTCGGAAATCACTCACTTGGGATCGTGGCATGGAACTGGCCGACCATAAAACATTTACCCTGGCGACAGATACTCAAGTCTATTTTTGCGACCCACGAAGCCCATGGCAACGTGGCACTAACGAAAACACAAACCGATTGCTACGGCAGTATTTCCCGAAAGGGACGGACATCTCAGTACATTCGCAGTCACAACTCAATAAAGTAGCCCGAAGGCTGAATCAGCGCCCCAGAAAAACCTTGGGATATGAAACACCAGCAGATAAACTGCAGGCAAGTGTTGCATCGACCGGTTGAATCCGCCTGTACTAATATTTCGCAATAAATAACTGGAGAATCTGCATGCAACCGAAATGGAT
>JBGMQT010000174.1:0-1546 GCA_048060695.1 Acidiferrobacterales bacterium | reverse complement strand
TATCGTCAACGATGATGGTTCATTTAGTGTTGTCTACGGCGGCATGGATTGTAAGATTAAAGGCAAGAACTTCCTCTACACCCCGGAAGATAACTGGTCATTCCTGATGCGTGCTTACAAACCTGATGTTGAAAAGTTCAAGGCGTATTCAATGCCAGAAATCAAAATGGTCAAATAATGAAGGGGTTTTATTATGAAAAACATATTTAACAAGCCTGGGGTTCCCGGAATAAACTATTTACGTCTTGCTGCGATCATCCTGATCCCTGCGGGCGGAGCAGTCATGGCGCAGGAACAGTCGGTATCTGGCACCAATGCCTTTGCCTCGCCTTATATGAATGCAGCCAATACACCATTGGTCGAGATTGCTAACGGGGCAAAAGTCGGAAAGGACACGGCGGCCTACTGGAATTTACCAACCGACTCACCGCAGCGAACTTCCTACGACAAGGAAATAGTTGTCAAGGTGGCCGACGGTGTCTGGACCATTGGCACTGACAGCATTGTGAATGTCCATGCGGTGGAGGGGCCGGATGGCCTGATCATCTACGATACAGGGGATAACCTTGAAGATGGTCAGCACTTCTACAAATTGCTACGCACGGCAACGCAAGCGCCAATTCGTGCAATTGTCTATTCCCATGAACACTATGTGAGTGGTGCAAAAACATTCGTTGACGAAGAAGCCAAACGCGGCAACAAGAATATCAAGATCATCGGTCACCCGGGAACCAATGAATCAATGAGTCGCACCGGAGGGCTGGTGGCTGTGCACCCTGAAGTCGCGAGTGTGCTGATGGCGCGTACGATCGAGCAGTTTAATATCTATCTTCCCGATAAAGGGCCGGACAGCCGTTTCAAAAATACCATTGTTCCTCGTGCAGGCGGGTTTGTGCCAGTGAATACTCCGGTAAAAGATGGCCAGAAGATGCGCATCGCTGGCCTGGACGTGGTGTTTTATACCGAGGGTGTCGCCACCGATAGCAACAATCAGGTTCTGGTGTGGTTTCCAAAACGCAAGATAGCGATGAACAATATAATTTGGGGCTGGTTTCCAAATATCTATAGCGTACGCGGTGGCCGCTATCGTAACCCGGCAGGTTGGGTGAATGCCGTTGATATACTGGGCAAGCTCAAGCCGGAGATCCTGTTAACGACACATGCTACCTCGCTAAAAGGCCATGATGTGATTGCACAACGCATGAGCGATTTCCGCGACGGACTTAATTTTGTGCTGGATCAAACATTAAAAGCCATTCTGCTTGGCCAAAACCTTGACGAGCTTCAGTACGCAGTCAAAATGCCATCACGCTTGCAGGACGCCCCCGTACTTGTACAAAATTATGGTGAACTCAGAGCGATGTCACCGCGTATATACACGGCTGTTTTCGGTCAGTATGACCGTAACGCAAGCTCGCTGAATAAACTTCACCCGCAAGATGAGGCAGCACGCATGATCAAGGCGATGGGTGGTGAATCAGCGGCTTTTAATAAATCAAAGGCAGCTTATAAAGACGGTGATTATATCTGGTCCTGTCAGATTGCA
>JBGMQT010000173.1:0-1625 GCA_048060695.1 Acidiferrobacterales bacterium | reverse complement strand
TGCGCGGCATCCGGGTCAACAATTTTGTATTCCGGGTGAACGATCTCCAGATCCTTGCCGCTACGCCTTAGCTCGCCATAGCAGCGTACAAGGGATCCTTTTGCCAGACTGTTCTGCTGCGCGGCGCTGAAGTGAAAAAAGCGCAGCGTGAGGAAACCGGTGCCATCGGAGATTCGACTCAGCAGCATGCGACGGCGGCCAAAGCGAATCTCGGTTAATTCAATGGTGCCCTGTACCATTGCCTCATCGCCGGCGCGCAGGCTGCCAAGCGGGCGCAGCTGAGTGCGGTCTTCATAACGTGCCGGAAGATGGAACAGCAAATCCTGAATGGTTTCTATGCCCAGACGTTGCAGGCGCTCAGCTACTCGCGCAGCAATTCCCTTTATAACAGTGACAGAAGTGTCATCAAAGCCAGGTGGCATATCCTTGTCCACGATTGAGTTGAATGGTTTTATTCCAGTGTCAGGTCGTTGTCGTCACTGAAAGTCCCGGCCTGCCGCGCAAGGAAGGCTGTTTTCGCTGATTGCTCGAGTGAGCTGACCCATTTATAGGCCAGTTCTAACGATTCTCCCTGAGCGTAAACACCGTGTCCCCGTACCACCACGACGGGATACTCGGCCAATGTTGTAGCAATCAGTATAGGAGAGTGTTCGAAGTAGGTTTTGAAGCTAATAGAGATAACCGGTACACGAGGGAAATAAAACTGTCCTTCAAGGTCCACAGGGATGAAGTCTTCACCATTCAATGTCAACGCTATGGTATAGGGGTTATGGCTATGTATGATTGCACGTGCTTCCGGGTTGTGACGGTAAATGGCGCGATGGGCATGCTGATCCAGGGAGGCTGCGGGCACGGTTTTGTCATCCATCGTGCAATGGACAATGTCTTTTACTTCGGCAGTATCGGCACAGGAACCGGTCGCTGTTATAAAAAAATCACTGTCATGCAGATAGGAGATGTTGCCACTGTGTGAATCATTCAGCCCATGCTGTCGCAGTAGGCGGTAAAAACGTATCAGGGCTTCCTTGTTATCCATGGCATAATGATGCCTGATAAACTCCCGTTCGTCATCTTAATCGTTCATCACGCCTGCAGGTGCCATGTCCAAGAGCAGTAAAACACAGAAAAAAAACTCAAGCAGCTGTATCCGGTTCGAGTGGACTTTTCTGCACCCCAGGTACTGGCTATTCTGGTTGACCTTTGGCTTGCTGAGACTGTTGGTGTTTTTGCCGCTGCCGGTACAGCATAGAATGGGGCGCTTTGTCGGCCGTCAGTTTTATCGCAGAAATGAGAAGCGCAGACGTATTGCTCAGATCAACATTGATCTCTGCTTTCCGGAACTCTCAGCGGAAGAAAAAGATCAGTTGGTATTGCGACATTTTGAAGCCTATGGTGCAAGCATATTCGATCTGGCCATTTACTGGTGGGCCTCTACACGGCGTCTGGATAGGCTAACGACAGTGCAGGGTTTTGAGGACTTTCAGGCTCTTATCGATCAGGGGCAAAATGTTATTTTGTTAACCGGGCATATGTTGACGGTCGATTTGTGCGGTCAATATTTCTCGCGTTATAAGGCAGGCGTGACAATGATGAAACCACTGAATAATCCAGTGCTTAATTATTTG
>JBGMQT010000172.1:0-1650 GCA_048060695.1 Acidiferrobacterales bacterium | reverse complement strand
GGATGTGTGGCGCAAAATTCTATGGGTGTCGGGGGATTAAATTTGGGCGATCGCGGCCAGCAAAGCTGGACGCTCCTACGAACGTTCAGGTCAGCTTCATGATCCCTTCGTAATTCCTGGTACTAACGGAACCGTCCGTAGGAGCGCCCAGCTCCGCTGGTCGCGATTGAGACATCATCAGAAACCCTAAAAGAGAGTATGATTCCTACGCCACACAGCAACGGAATAACAATGATAAAAACACTCTCAACCGCCTGTATCGCCCTTCTATCGGCAGGCCTTTCAGCCCAGGTTCCACCTTCCGAGGACATGCGTTTATATGCTATTGCCGGTGCTACATCTGCGCAGCGGATTGGTACAGATATTAAAAAGCTGGTCAACTTCGGCACCCGTCACAGTTTATCGGACACCCAGTCTGAAACCCGTGGCATCGGCGCTGCGCGACGCTGGATCAAAGCGGAATTCGAAGCCATATCAAAGGACTGCGGCGGCTGCCTCGAGGTGATGACCATTGCGGATACTGTCAGTGGTGAGGACCGTATTCCCGAGCCACATGAAATTGTCAGCATTGTCGCAATCCAGCGTGGTCAACGTGATCCTGACCGCATGGTCATGATGAGCGGCGATATTGATTCTCGAATTACCGATCCGATGAACGCTACTGACAACTCTCCCGGCGCAAACGACAACGCCTCCGGCATGGCCGGTGTCATTGAGGCTGCCCGGGTGCTGAGTCGGTACAAGTTTTCCGCCAGCATTGTCTACATGGGGCTCGCCGGTGAAGAACAGGGCCTTTTTGGCGGCAAGATTGTCGCGGCCTATGCACGGCAACAAGGCTGGAATATCGAAGCCGTGTTGAACAATGACATGATTGGCAATATCGCCGGTATTAACGGTGTCATCGACAATCACAGTGCGCGCATTTTTTCTGAAGGCGTACGTTGGGTAGAAACTGAGGAAGAAGCCCGCAAGCGCTACTTTACCGGTGGTGAAGTCGATTCCGCCTCACGGAACCTGGCCCGCTATATCAAGCGAATCGGGGAACAATATGTCAGCAACCTGGACCTGATGATGGTTTACCGACTCGACCGCTTTGGCCGCGGCGGCCATCACCGCCCGTTCAATGAAGCCGGCTTTCCCGGGGTGCGAATCATGGAGGTCAACGAACACTATGATCGCCAGCACCAGAATCCGCGTGTTGAAGATGGCCGCGCTTTTGGCGACACAATCGAATTTGTTGATTTTGATTTCGCTGCCAAACTCACAGCGTTAAATGCCGTAGCACTGGCCAGCCTGGCCTGGGCACCTGCGCCACCGTCGGATGTAGAAATCGAGGGTATTGTACAAGCCAGCACAACGCTTAAGTGGACGATCGCAGAAGACGAGGGCCTGGCGGGCTATCGCGTGTACTGGCGCCTGACCACCGAGCCCGAATGGACCTACAGCCGCTGGGCGGGCAAGGTTGAGCAATACACCCTGGAAAATATTGTCATCGACAACTACTTTTTCGGCGTTGCCAGCGTGGCGGTGGATGGCAGTGAAAGCCCTGTGGTTTTTCCGGGCCCAGCCGGTGCCTTCTGATTATTTGCATCTTTGGAAACATAATAAATCAATGACTTAAGTCACTTTTTAGCCAAATTTGCATTTTAG
>JBGMQT010000171.1:0-1664 GCA_048060695.1 Acidiferrobacterales bacterium | reverse complement strand
GATGGTATTCCGTATGTTCTGTTTTCCACGGTTGCGATAATTCCCTGGACCTATATGGCAGATTCAATGAGCGCTTCGAGCCAAAGCCTGGTTGCCGGTCAAAATATGCTGGGGAAAGTCTATTTCCCCCGTGTTGTCTACCCGATAACGCCGGTACTGGCCAAACTGGTCGATTTTTCAATTTCACTGTTGCTGTTGGTGGCGGTGATGGTTTATTACCAGATTGCGCCAACCTGGAATCTACTCTATTTACCGCTGCTGGTCTTGCTGATGATGGCCGTTCCAGCCAGCATAGGCCTGTGGTTGTCGGCACTTGCTATCAGGTACAGGGACGTGAAGTTTGCGATGCCATTTGTAATCAGAATGCTCATATACTCCGCTCCCATACTTTATACGGCATCGGCGATTCCTGCTGAGTACCGGTTTCTTTACTCGCTTAATCCGGTTGTGGCAGTGGTGGAAGGGTACCGGGCCTGCCTGTTGGGTCTGCCTATGCCCTGGGAATACATTGTGCCCGGCGCCATAATAACACTGGTGTTATTGTTTTTCGGTGCTATCTATTTCAGAAGAATGGAACGCGTATTCGTGGACGTTATATAGCCAAGCTATCGGGTTTTTGAACGGGTCGGTTAACCTGCACCGCAAAAATCGGTATCCCACTTCAGTAATGGCCGTATGACCCCGCCAAGTTCCTTGACCCAGTCGCCACGGGCGGTATCGCCTTCCATAGGGTCTACTGCCTGGAAGCTGACGACTTCGCGTTCAAAAAACTGTCGAACCTGGTGTGGTTGTAGGGTGATCATCCCGACATCCACGAAATAGCTGCCTTCAGACCAGAAATTGCCCGGCACCCATACAGTGGTTGTATACGTACCTTTAGGCCTTTCCTTTTTACGCCACTTGGGGTCAATGTCAACGGCGACAAATACATCCACACCATTGTCGGTGACCACCTTGAAGTTTGGCAGCAAGGTGTGTCCGTCCTGGCAAACCTCAAATGTCATTTCAAAGCCCACGGACTTGCGAATGTCGATCGAGGAGGTCGAGGTTTGACGGCTTTCGTCGATAACGCGTACGCGTTTTAACCTGACTATATCTGTCCCCGGAGCTTTGTCTTCATCGTCCCAGGATCGTTCTGCTGAGGTGCCGGACCCCTCATGCATATAGCGGGCAACAATTTCATGGGAGGGGCCATCCGCAACGAGCTGGCCGTTGTCCAGCATAATTACTCTTTGACACAGTCGTGTTACCGCCGGCATATTGTGCGAAACGAAAAACACCGTTCTGCCCTGGCTTCCGACGTCTTGCATCTTTCTCAAACATTTATCCTGGAACGAGGCGTCACCGACCGCCAGCACTTCATCAATAATCAATATTTCCGGATCCAGATGCGCGGCTACGGCAAATGCGAGGCGCACGCGCATACCACTGGAATAACGCTTGACCGGTGTATCGAGAAATTTTTCTACCCCGGAAAACTCCACAATTTCATCAAATTTTCGATCCACTTCCTTCTTGCGCATTCCCAGAATAGTGCCGTTGAGATAGACGTTTTCCCGTCCCGTCAATTCATTGTGAAAACCGGTCCCGACTTCGAGAAGGCTCGAGGTGCGTCCGTGTATTTCAATTCGGCCCCGGGCGGGTGGAGTGATCTTGGATAGAAT
>JBGMQT010000170.1:0-1710 GCA_048060695.1 Acidiferrobacterales bacterium | reverse complement strand
TCGACAATACCAACGCGGCGGTCGTTGAAGACGATTTCAACGACTATGAACTGACCGGCGGACGAATTTCTGCACTGTGGGAAATTACTGATAATTGGTCAGCCACCCTGGCCATCATTTCAGAAAGCAGCAAAAACGATGGTGCCTGGGAATCAGACCCTTCACTGGGTGATTTCAAGGTGGCCCGCTTCTTTGATGAATTCCGTGATGATGAATGGACCAGTTACGGCCTGACCCTCCAGGGTGATCTCGGCTTTGCCGCCCTGACGTCCAACACCGCCTATTTTGATCGGAAAATCACCTACGAGTGGGACAACATGTACTACGAGCAGTGGAAGGACAGCTTCTACGGCTACTACTACGGTTCCGCGCTTTACAATACACAATACACCTTCGGCACCATTTTCAACGACCAGAACCAAAGCCGTTTCTCACAGGAAATCCGCCTCGCCTCGCAGTCCGAAAGTCGCTTCCAGTGGATGATCGGTGCCTATTATGAAGACCTGCAGGATGACTGGTATTACGGTGCAGATAATCCACAATTGATGGAAACCATAGGGTGGGAATACGCCCAGTACCTGGCTTATTACTACAATTATAATGGCTATGACGTAGCCTACCCTCTGCCGGCCACCACGGTCGGGTATTCCAACACGCTGGATCGGCAAGTCAAACAAACTTCAATATTCGGTGAAATCTCTTTTGATCTCACCGACAAATGGACGGTGACAGGCGGCGCCCGCTGGTTCAAATATGATCGTTATGATTTGAAGCAGAATCAGTTTCCGGAAGGGCTGGCGCCCATTGGTAGTCTGGATACCAATGGAATATACATTTCCGAAGGAAAACCCAGCGACACCCTTTTGAAGTTCAGCACGCAGTATCAAATCGATGACACGAAAATGGTGTATTTCCTGTACAGCCAGGGCTTCCGGCTGGGCGGAACCAACAGCCAGAGGGCTGCCAATACCGGCCAGGTGCCGTTGGAATATGGCCCGGACACGCTGGACAACTATGAGATCGGCCTCAAAAGCCAGTGGCTGGATGACCGATTGTTAGTCAACGCCACCTTTTTCCTGATGCAATGGGACGATTATCAACAAAGCTCAGCATTACCTGGCGCCTGGTGGTTGCGCGGGACATTCAATGCCGCGGATGCAGAAATCATGGGTCTCGAACTCAATGGCACGGCATTGTTCACGGATAATTTTTCCTTCACCTACAGCCTGCTGTGGTCAGACCCGGAGTGGGCGACGGATTTCACCTTCCCGGACGGCGACATGATTGTAAAAGGCATGACCCTGCCTACCTCGCCTGAGTGGAAAGCCTTTGCCGCATTGAACTGGACTTTTCCAGGCGCACTGGGAACCGAAGAGGTGTTTCTGCGCTACGATTACAGTTACCAGTCCGAAACCTGGAACACGTTGCAGAGCATTATGGATAATAACCCCGAAGGCATCATCGATGCATGGAATGTCAGTAATTTGCAAGTCGGGGCGCGCCTGAAGAACGACTGGACGGTCACGTTTGTGTTGCGGAACCTGTTCGATCAGAAGGCCATTGCCACACTCTATAATGGGGCAAACTACGCTTCCGATTGGTTTGGCACTGACTTCAACAAGAACAAACGGGTCTACAACCGGCCGCGCACATTTGGTATTCAGATCAGGAAGAGTTGGAACTAGTATTATTCCAGGGTGATAAGCAAAC
>JBGMQT010000169.1:0-1802 GCA_048060695.1 Acidiferrobacterales bacterium | reverse complement strand
GTATACGACGCGTCGATGTGCGAATGGGGCAATGATGATTCACTGCCTATGGTGGCAGGGTGATTCTATGGGTAAAAAAGGAATACCAGCTTCGATCGATGCGACTGGAAAACTTTGCCCTGAATTGATGGTAGAGATGAATAGCACAGCGCTCGGTTTGGCAGTTGGCGAAACGTTGGAGATCATCGCTACAGATCCGGCAACAAAACGAGATATACCTTCCTGGTGTAAAGATACGGGTAATGTTCTTTTAGAATCATACGTCAACGAATCCGATTACAAGTACCACTACCTTATAATACGCACGAGGTAGTATCAGATAAGTCGTGGATCAGTCAATTGCAGAGTTATAGTTTTCTAAAATACCTGGCAGCCCTGATGTGGGTGTCATGTTCGGCTATGGCAGGCGATTCGGTACGCCATAAAGATAAAGATACCGGTTTGCTATCCTGGCAGCAACTGGGATCAGGTTTCAGTATGCGCCTCATCCAGTTGCTGCCAGATTACGTTACCGCGGTCTATGGCGCGCGTGGACTTCCTCCGGCCATTGTCGAAATTATGGCTGGATATTGTGTGTTCGGCACCATTGTAAGAAACGAATCACAACATCCGGTGTCCTATCGAGTCGCCGACTGGCGGTATATCACGGACGATGGGAAAGAACACCCAATTAAAACCAAAACAGACTGGATCAACGAATGGCAGGATATGGGAGTTGCGTTCCGCTGGTCGATATTGCCGGACAAGCAGAACCTTGAACCGGGAGACTGGAATCAGGGTTTTACTACCGTCTTAATCCCCCCTGGTAGCACGTTTGACCTTATTTATACCTGGAGATACCATGGTGAGAAACGTGAAGCGATATTCGAAGGACTTAATTGTGCGCCTGAAAAACTGCCAGGATAACAGTTGGCGAAAACTAGTCACTCTGGCGCTGATTACTTTGCTTCCTTATGGGGTGGTACGTGCAGAACTTCCTGTGCCGGAACTCACTCACCGATTGACGCAACTGGGCGCACCTGTCGTAGCTCCTGGGTTCTTCCTGGAGGATATGGACGGCAAAAAATACATGTTCGAGGATTACCGGGGAAAAGTGGTCATGATTAATTTTTGGGCCACCTGGTGCCCACCCTGTAGGCGTGAAATGCCCTCACTGGAAACTTTGCATCAGGCGTTCAAGGATGAGCCATTCACCATTTTAGCTATTAACCAGTGGGAATCACTGGACCATGTGTTTGCCTTTATGGGGCAGCTTGAAGTGTATCCCAACTTCCCAATCCTGTTCGATAGAGACAGTTCGGTCTCACAGGCCTTTGGTGTAAAGGGCCTTCCGACTACTGTACTGATCGATAAGCAGGGACGAATAGTGTACCAAGCGGTTGGTGGCAGGGATTTCAATCACCCAGAGGTTAGAAAAATTGTCCGTGAGCTACTCTCTGCATCGGTAGCGCATTGAGCCGGTTCTGGACGAGCTGATAAATTGGCGCTGTTGGATTATATTTATTTTGAACCTGAAGCGAAAGCTGTCAAGGCGATTGAAGTTAATCCGTTGGCGGAAGGTGTGCATGGGGAATTCCTATTCATGCGGCAATGGGTGTCTGAAAAATGTGCTGCGAAGGTGTAAACGAAGTATTTTCTGGACAGAATGCGTGCGTGACTTTTGACGGGATCAGTAATGCATTGTCCTGCATTGTGGTGCAACGTGAGCAACGGGCGTCCCCACAAGTGCTTGATTTTAAAAGAGCGATAGCTGCAGGGGCTGGCTCATAACCCGAAGGTCGTAGGTTCAAATCCTGCCCCCG
>JBGMQT010000168.1:0-1828 GCA_048060695.1 Acidiferrobacterales bacterium | reverse complement strand
AGAAGGTGACGTTAAGTTTCAAACCGGCGACAGCCGACGACGAAGCCGCCCTCACCGCCCTGCTGCCCGAAGGCGAGATCACCGATATCAGCCAGCTGCCGAGCAGCATCCCGGCCTACCTGATCCAGGTGATCCCGGAACTCAAAGTCAACGGTAATACCGTCAAGACCGGTAGCCCGATGAGCCTGGGTGAGGAACTGGATTTTATCACCGACATCCGCTTTGCCGGACGGGGGCAGGTGACTGCTCCACGAACATACAAGGCGATTGCGGGGTCGTACCTGGCGGTGAATGTCATCGCAGGAAGTGTATCGCCAGCCAGGCTCACGGCACTGAAAAGTCAACTGACAGCCACGAAATTGGCACTGGAGAGTAACGATCCTGCACAGATCGGTACACTCACCCGGGAAGACCTGCTGGGGGATTTATTTTACGGCGGTACCCTAGGCTACTATGCTCAATTGACGGCACTGGCCACCATAGCAGGACTGCAACAGGGCGGACATTTTCAGCTGGCCGCCGGACACGGCACCATAGGCTATGAACCGGATGTGGATACGTTCTTCGGCATCCCGAGAAGCATCCAGCCCGGTGGTGTGGCCTTTGATATTCCGCTCATCCAGATTACCCAAACCAATGACGGCGACAGAGAGGAATTAAAGCAGTTCAATCTCCAGGTGGGTGTACTCAGTTCAGCGCTCGAACACGCCACCCCGGAGCAGATGTTCAACACCGATCCCGCTAATCCGCCGGACGCCATCAGTGCCGTCAAGGCACTGGCCAAGGCCAGTGCGGCAGGGCAGCGGATTTATCAAATCACACCAGCGAACCAGTCTGCTATTCTGCCGAACATTCAACACGATCCGGCGACGATGAATGAGATCAGGGCCAGTCTCAATGTGGGTAAAACGGTGATCACGCATACGGATGCGGTGTCGATTCCGGGTGGTTGGTCGGGGGCGGGGTATATTATTCTTGATCCGGAGACGAATGTGGGAGCGTGGAAGATCGGGGGTGGGTTGAATGGGGGGATTTTAGCAACAGCAATATCGGTTTTGTTAGCAGCCATTGCGTTGTTTCCGGCCATCGCCGCATTTTTTTCCCTTCTTACTATTATCATGCTTTCTCTAGTGGTTGCTGTCCTCACCTTTTCTAACATTTTGAACAATTTAGATGGATGTTCCGGCAATATAGGAGTTGGCATGGCCTTAATTATATCTTTGGTAACGGCTCTTCTCGGAAAAGAAGGCGCATCTGTAATACGAATATTTATGGAAAGTTTTATCGCGTCAAGCGGGTTTGTGGATGGCGCAAACACGGTCTGTAACCTAGGCAGATAGTTGTCTACAATACTATGATTATGAACTTGTCAAAAAACGTAGTTGAATGGGCAAAATGCCCTATATGTGGTTACGAAAGTGAAGTTAAAAAGTTTATAAAGAGAGAGAAGTGTGCTGGAAATAGCAGATATTTGATATCAGAATTCGTTATCGTTGGATGCCCTTCATGTCATGAAGAACTGTCCATTAAGAATGCTAAGATATATAAGATATCAGCAATACTTTTTTTCACCATTATCGTAATATTTTACGCTCTTGGCATGCCGGTTGTTTATATAGGATACCTATGTGGAATCATTGCTACGGTCTATTGGGTTTTAAAAAAGATGGGTGTTGTTAGAACAGTATTTATACCAAAGAATAAAGAGAAAAGGGGACAGAATTATTTTTTCTGACTACCCACAGCTGATCAAAGCCAAACAGCTGCCCGCCGTCATCCAGCAGCGCCACGACCAGACGGTAGCGACCTACCAGCACGCTTTCCAGAC
>JBGMQT010000167.1:0-1833 GCA_048060695.1 Acidiferrobacterales bacterium | reverse complement strand
TGATCGAGCGGGCCGACGCGGAACTGGACACAAACGGTCATGATTCATCCTGTGTACTTTCTTCCGTTGCCTGTCTGGTAAAAGCAAACATATCGGACCACCCGGTCATTGAGTCGGAAAAGGCTCAATCCCACCCCGACGACGCCATCAAGACGCGACGCCGATTGTTTAGCGGTGATGACCATATAGAAATACCTGTTTTTGACCGTAGTCGCCTGGGATATGGGCATAAACTGGCAGGTCCGGCACTACTCGAATCTGATCAGACTACCCTGCTGCTCAGTCAGAACTGGTACATGAATATAGATCAGTTCAACAATGCCATATTGACGGAGAACCAGTGATGGGAAAAGTACGCATCACCGAGTACCTGGAAATCGATTGCGATACTGAAAAGTGGTGCTGCAACCGGTGTGGGTATGAACTTTACGATGCCCGTGACAACTACAAAAAAGGCTGTTTGGTCTACGAGAACCCATTGGAACAGGTACATCCTCCACTGGCCCCTGATGCCGACTATAACTTCACACCCAACAAAGATTTCTGTCGTTTAATCGAATTTTATTGTCCCGGCTGCGGTATCCAGATCGAAAACGAGTATTTACCGCCTGGTCATCCGATCACGCACGAGATAGAACTCGATATCGATGCACTGAAGGCGCGCCAGGTGGATAAACGCCAGGCAGACAAACGGACCGGTTGAATATGCGATCGACGATGGATGCTTTTTTGCACAACACACCCGGCGGCAGCAGTGCCTTTGTACCGGCAATGGAGCCACTGGCTGCACGCGTGGGTGGTGTGAGCTACCCGTCCATGACCTGTGATCCGGCGCAATGGAGTGGAAATCTCGCCAAAGCCGGTCAACTGCTCCAGGTCGACGCACTGGTGCTGGGCTTTACTGAAGTGATCAACGGCTGTCTGGAAACAGCCGTTGAAGCGCTGGGCCGTTTGATCCAGACGGCTGGCAATGAATTCTGTTGTATCGCTGCGATGACCGGTCCTGTCACCCTCGCGATGCGACTGGATACAACAGACGACCAGGCTGGTGAGCTGAAACAGATCACAGTAGAGATTGCCCGGGCCCTGTGTCATAAACGCCCGGATTTACTGTTGTTCAGAGAGGGCCCGGCGATCTGTGCCAATGATATTGGCATGCCGCAACGCAAGGCATTTAACACACTGCGCAACGTCGCAAAATACTTCAATATCCCGACTGCCATCTACGTCGAGGGCTATACACCAAAAACCCTCACAAGCATCGATAAATTAAAAATGGATTTCTATTTCTTCGGCGCAACAGCACAGGGGAGCATCCCTGACCCGGGCTTGTTTGTGGAACTGGCTCAACGTGTCAACGGCATCGGTGTAGCGCTGCCATTTGATGATGTGACAGCAGCCCTGAGACATGCGGAACTTTGCAGAAAAACCCTTGCCGGAAAAAATGTTCTGTTTACCAGTGCAGGGGATCTTGCCCGGGATACTGACCTGGATACAGCACGCGCAATCACAAGTGGGCTCAAGTCCCTTTGCTGACGGTATCAGAGATGATGAGCAATTCCACACAATATACCGTTGGCATTGATGTCGGCGGCACGTTTACTGATTTCTATTGCGCCGCAGAGGGTGTGGCAGTAACGACCAAGACGCCTACCACCCACTATGACCTGTCGGTAGGTTTCATGCAGGGTATACGCCAACTGGCTCAAATGTATGGGCTGTCTTTCGATGCCTTCCTCGGTGGGATAGCTTCTCTGCGTTATTCCACCACGGTGGGTACCAATGTCCTGATCGAGCGCAACGGTCCCAAGCTGGGCCTGTTTACAACCACCG
>JBGMQT010000166.1:0-1857 GCA_048060695.1 Acidiferrobacterales bacterium | reverse complement strand
ACGACATGGTGACTATGTGCAACGTGGTTTGTGAGGTGATGCAGCGAGCACAATAGCAATACGGAAAATATTATGACGAAGAACCCTTTGATAGACATTATAGTCGGCGCCCGACCCAACTTTATGAAAATAGCGCCGATCATTCGGGCACTGCAATTGCGTCAGGACTCGAGCGGTAGTATGCGGTATCGCCTTATCCACACCGGGCAGCACTATGATACCCGCATGTCAGGCGATTTTTTTGTCCAACTCGGCATACCTGAGCCGGATGTGAATCTGGAAGTCGGTTCCGGGACCCAGGCGGAACAAACCTCGGCCATTATGGTGCGTTATGAAAAGCTGCTACTGGAGCAGAAAAGTGACCTGTGCATGGTGGTGGGCGATGTCACCTCCACCATGGCCTGCTCGATTGCCGCGCAGAAACTTTGTGTGCCGGTAGCGCATGTGGAAGGCGGTATTCGTTCCGGCGACTGGACAATGCCTGAAGAAATCAACCGCAGAGTAACAGACGCGATCACGAATTATTTTTTTACAACCAGCGAAGTTGCAAACCAGAATCTGCGGCAATCCGGCGTGCCCGATGAGCAGATATTTTTCGTCGGCAACACCATGATTGATACGCTGCTGGCAAACATTAATCGACTGCATGCACCCCCGTTCTGGCGCGAACTCAGGCTGGAATCAGGGCAATACTTTGTGGTTACCCTGCACCGCCCGGCCAATGTGGACGGAGTCGATCAATTGCAGGCGATGCTGTCAGCCATCGGTGAAGGTTGCCGGGGTTTGCCAGTTGTCTTCCCTGTTCATCCGCGCACAGCGAATAACCTGGAGGATTTGCCCGACCTTCCGGATAATCTGCGCCTGGTCGATCCACAACCCTACCTGGAGTTCAACTTTTTGGTGAAGCATGCCAAGGCGGTGATTACCGACTCGGGCGGCATTACCGAGGAAGCCACGGTGATGGGTGTGCCTTGTCTGACCTTGCGGGATACCACTGAACGACCGGAAACCGTGACTACAGGCAGCAATGAACTGATCGGAACTGATCCGGAGAAATTTAGGCCCGCTCTGGATAGACTTTTTGCAGGGCAGTGGAAAGAGGGTGGCATCCCCGAGAAGTGGGATGGAAAAACGGGCGAACGGATTGTGGCGGTGCTGGAACAGTTGTTTGCAGTCCCCGACAGGGGGCCTGCAAACCCCTCGCCTTCAGGTGACGGACTTTAGCCGCTGGAGTGTTCGCATTTGCTCGAACAACAGTGTCGCCTGGCTCAGGACGACCCGGCATAAAATCACCATCGGCCCTGGGCAAGACCCGGCCTGTCCCGCTGAATATATTCTTGTATAATTCGCGTATTAGCCTGCGGGGCCTGCAGCATAAAAAGGGATTCTTCGATATATAAGGAAAGCCCGCTCTTTGGCGCTTGAGGGATGGATGTCGGGCCGAGAATCAAAGCGATATGACAAGTAAACTGAGTAATAACCGCACGTTAGCCATATTTCATGATCTTGCGATGATCCCGTTGGCATGGTTTGGTGCGTATTGGCTGCGGTTTAATCTTGGTGTAATTCCAGATAAATATTTGTCTGCGGCACTTGAAATCCTGGCGATTGTCGTCGTAATACAGGCCATTGCATTCCGCTATTTTGGCCTCTACAGGGGCGTCTGGCGGTTTGCTTCAATGCCCGATCTGATCCGCATTGCAAAAGCGGTACTGGTAGGAATGGCATTTTCGGCGGTCACGATTTTCCTTGTTACCCGTATGGAAGGTGTCCCACGCTCGGTCTTTCCACTCTACGGGCTGTTGTTGATTGCATTGCTCGGAGGTTCGCGCTTTTTGGTTCGCTGGTCCAAGGATC
>JBGMQT010000165.1:0-1877 GCA_048060695.1 Acidiferrobacterales bacterium | reverse complement strand
TTTCCATTTCTGATGAATTCGCCAATACACGCGGCGAACCGACCAATGCCGTCTATGGCTTTACCGGTTTTTTGTGCAGCTTGCTGGAACAGACCAGGGCCGAACACATCGGTATTGCATTTGATGAATCGCTGACCAAAGGTCACCGCAATGAGATTTACCCTGACTACAAAGCCAATCGCGATCCGGCACCTGAAGAACTGAAACGCCAGTTCAAATGGGCCAGGGATGTTGCTGAATCCATGGGCCTGAGCTGTTTTGGCGACCAACGCTACGAGGCAGACGACCTGATTGGCACGCTGGCCGTTCACTGGCGCAAACGCGGCCACCCGGTATGTATCATCACCAGCGACAAAGACCTCGCCCAGTTAATTGATAAAAATGACACCTGGTGGGATTTCACCCGCAACCGCAAGCTTGGCCGTGCCAAAATCAAGGACAAGTTCGGTGTCTATCCGGAACAGATCGCAGATTTTCTTGCATTGACCGGTGACAGTGTTGACAACATACCCGGCATTCCCGGTGTAGGCCCCAAATCTGCCGCCGCCCTGCTGAGTCATTTTGACGACCTGGATACGATTTGGAGGCGCGTTGACGAAGTGCGATACCTGAGTATCCGTGGCGCTAAATCCCTGCATAAAAAGCTGCATGAACACAGGGACGTTGCTGAGCTGTCCCGCCGCCTGACGATTATCGAAACCGAAGTGCCATCCGCACTGCAAAACCCCGACATCGCCCGCAGCGAGATCGACGCAGCCCGCCTCAACCGTTTGTTTGATGAAATGGATTTCGGCCAGATGCTCAGAAGGCGCTGTTTACTTACGGCTTAGTTTTTTCGGCTTCCTCCGGCTGGGTCCTCATTCTTTCACCCCGCTGTCTGAGATACTCCAGCATATCCGGTTGTTCAAGATCCCCACTGGAATTCAATGGTGTACGTAAAACGGTGACAGGTTTCAAATCGTCCTTACTTTTGCCCCATTGACTGTTGGCAAAATAGTAAAGGTCATCACCTACGATCACACCATAGCTGGGATAGGCAAATTCCGGCCGCGCAACGGCCAGCGGCCTTATCGCTTCCACCCGGGTGCCGCTGGAGTCGAGCTGCAGCCGCAGAACCCGCTGCGGTTTTATACCGTTTTGAATTACGATCAGGCGATTCGCCCACAAGTACAAACCGTCTATACCGCCAAGGTTCAGCGTTTTGGGTACAACCAGCTTACCGGTGCTCCCAGCTTTCAAATCAACAATCAGGATGCCCAACTCGCGGTCAGCCACATACATGATGCGTCCATCCGGCTGCATGGCGATGCCACGCAGGCTGACCATTTCCCGGGATGCTATAACTGCCTTCAGTTTTTGCTCGTTTGCAGACTTTCTGTAAACGATAGGCAAGGCACGGTCCGCGATGAAAATGTCACCGTTGGGATCAAGTACCATGCTGCCCAGGACGTGGGGCATTCCGTCCACCGGTACAGGATAGCGGCGAACCAGCTCAAGTGTTTCGAGCTTGTATTCAAATAAAGCAGAGCGCCCTTTATCGATGGGATCAAATCCTGAAAATTTTGGCGTGGCGGCACTGGTAACCCACAATCTCTTGCGTGCTTCATCCACCAGGATATCGAAAACTGCCCACATACCGTTTTCGGCATTGGCTGCTAACAACAAAGTGGCCTGACCATCTTTACCGACCGCAAAAATGCTGCCCTCAGCCACTGTCCCGACCAGGAATTTCTGCCGGCTTTCATCCCAGGCTATGGTCTCAGGCAGAAGCACATTATCAGGTAATGTAAATACGGGTTCTGCTTCACCCACCGGTTCCGCAGCCATTTTCATCATGTCATTGACATAATCAAAAACCTCAGTATTCCTGATATTCA
>JBGMQT010000164.1:0-1888 GCA_048060695.1 Acidiferrobacterales bacterium | reverse complement strand
GCCGGAAGTTTCTCCGTCGGTCTTGGTTTTTCACAGGTTCAGGGCTTGATCGCGTCCCTCAGCATCCAGCAGGACAACTTCCTCGGCAGCGGAAAACGTGTCGGTATAGCCCTGTCACGCAGTAGTATCGTCACCAGTTTCAACCTCAGCTATGAAAACCCGTACTGGACCGAAGACGGCGTCAGCCGTGGCTTCTACGCCCGTTACTCTACGTTTAACCGGGCCGGCGCCAATATTTCAACCTTTACCAGTTCCGAAGCGGCCGCAGGTGTTAACTTTGGACTCCCACTGACGGAAGTGGATTATGTCCGCGCCGGAATCGGCTTCAGGCAAACATCCCTGAATATTGGCAGCTTTGTCCGTGAAACTGAATTCCCGGACCCGGAAGATCCGGATAACATCTTCTGTAATGACCTGAATAATAACGGTATTTGCCCCGAAGAATATTTCATACCCACGCCATTTGACCCCCTGTCAGCCTCGCTGGACCACAACGGTGATGGTGTGCTGGATGATAAAGAACGGGATTTCAACGTGATTGATTTCACTGGCTCCTGGGCGCGCGATACGCGCAACCATTTTCTGAACCCGACCCGTGGCTCAATACAGCGGATCAGGCTGACTGGCTCTTTACCAGGCAGTAGTCGCGAGTACTTCAAACTGTTCTACCGCTATGCAAAATACATTCCGATCTGGGCTGACCTGGTTTTCTCGTTCAGCGGTGATGTTGGCTATGGCGATTCCTACGACAATTACGACAAAACATCGCTGGCAACACCTGTTAACACAGACCTGCCACCTGGCTTTGAACGGGACTGCCTGGATCAGGAAGTCGTATCGTTAGACACCGGCCTGCCTTTCTTTGAGCATTTTTATGGGGGTGGCGTACGTGATATTCGCGGCTTTAAAGCCAACACACTCGGACCGAAAGACCCCAATTGCCGTGCAGTGGGCGGTGACCTGAAGGTGTCCGGTGGCATTGAAGTGGCAATTCCGACACCTTTCACCAAGGGTGGTGGTTCACGTATTGCCCTTTTTGTAGACATCGGCAACGTCTATGAAAACCTGGACGCCTTTGATGCAAATCTGCTGCGGGCATCGACCGGTATTTCGATTACCTGGCAGGCGCCCATCGGCCCGATCATCATGAACTATGCCTTCCCGCTCAGGGAGTTCCAGGGTGATCGTACGGAAAGCCTGCAATTCTCGTTTGGAACCACGTTTTAGGCACTGGTACTCCTTCTATGTGATAACTAAACTTAATTCACAGGCTCAAAAAGGGTACAATTTGGGCTTATGAAGCGATTTTTGCCCCTATTGCTGATGTTAGCGATGGTCGTTGCCATACCGGCGACTGCCCAGCAGTTGCGTGTGGGCTACGTAGATATGAAGCAGATCCTTGACAGCGCACCACAGGTACTGGCAGGACGGGATCAGCTGGATCTTGAATTCCGCCCACGCAACGATGCGATCGAATTCCAGGAACGCCAGGTGCAAACAATGGAAAATCGTTTGCAGTCGGGTGACATTGCTGAAGATGCCAGAAACCGCCTTGAGCGTGAGCTGCGCGAAATGCGCCGCAATGTTAACCGTTTAAAAGAAGACCTGCGTGATGAACTGTCTTTCCGCCGAACAGAAGAAGTACAGAAACTCGAAGACCAGATCAACCAGGCCGTGCAGGTCATTGCAACTAACAACGGTTACGACCTGATACTTTCCAGCCCGGTCGTCTTTGCGGACCCGTCCCTGGACATAACCCAGCTCATACTGGATCAGCTCAGACTTGAGTATGAAGCGGATTTGCGGGAACGATCACTTCGCTGATTGCTTAGTGCCCCTTCAGTGTGATAACTACGGATTCAGAGGTTCCCAGATGTTCCAGGACAAG
>JBGMQT010000163.1:0-1942 GCA_048060695.1 Acidiferrobacterales bacterium | reverse complement strand
AGGGCGATATGTCAGTCTCGGCATCGTGGCTATGTCCGTGCTCGCCGGGATCAGCATCGTGAACATGCGACCCGTGCAGTGCAGCGCTCTCGTTATCCGCACCCACATGCAGGTGCAGCCCGCTCATCTGCATGGCCAGCAGGCTGAGGCATATAATAGCGATGAGTAATGCTGTGGCTGGACGCATTTGCTTAATGCTACTCGCCGAGTATTCTTTTGACAATAGCCATACCATTACTAAATATCAGTCACAGTTCACGGTGTGCAGTACCATGGGAGCACCGAGTGGCAATGCCACCTCCGACCGAGAAATCGGGCCTGTGACTATGTAGCCAACATCGAGGCACTGGTGATTCCAATCACACTAAAAATGTATTGTTCCCCCATCTTTTTCCAGTCTTGCCGAAAAAAGTGGTCAGATTATCAGAAATAATTCGATTAAATCTGTTTCTCAACTTCTCTGCAATCCGGTTAGCAGTTTGAGCGCGCAGCAGATCCAGAATGGGGGGGGTCGGCCCACAAATTTTCTAAGTAAGTTGTTAAACTCTTATGGATGAACGCGTGAATGATCGTTGTCGCATCAGATATTCAATCCAGAACGCTGAACTTCGCCTTTGGGTCGATAGTCCCCGTTTAGTGATTGTTAATATTAGAGGCGGTGGATTCAACCGGTCAGTGCAACACCCTATGTTTTAATTAAGGATTTGGAGGAATAGGGTATGGCACAACCAGGCAGACTGGGCATGACGGATGTCCAGAAGTCAGAACTTTGGCAGCGTTGGCGCGATGGGGAATCGATCATCGACATTAGCCGCGCCCTCGCAGCAGATCGGAAATCGGTTTTCCGTGTTTTGAGACGATACGGCGGCTTCACACCGCCGCTCCGCAAACGCTCCCCCAATGCGCTCACGCTGGCGGAGCGCGAAGAGATTTCGCGTGGGCTATCGGCTGGGTACTTGCTGCGTCAGATTGCCAAAGCACTACAGCGCTCGCCATCGACGATCAGCCGTGAGATCGCCCGCAACGGCGGCCAACGTCACTATCGTGCAATCCAAGCGGACGAGAAGGCGTGGGAGCGAACCTGCCGCCCCAAGTTATGCCGGCTTGCTCAGAATGGTAAGCTGAGGCGACTAGTTGCGAACAAGTTAGCGCTGGATTGGTCCCCTGAACAGATATCAGGCTGGTTAAAGTGTGCGTATCCTGATGATGAGACGCTGCGTGTGTCACACGAAACCATCTATAAAAGTATTTTCGTTCAGACACGCGGTGTACTGAAAAAAGAGCTTCAGAAGCATTTACGTACCCAGCGCGCATTCCGTCAGTCGAGGCGCAGTAGCCTGCGAGGCGCCGGTCGTGGTCAGATCGTCGATGGCGTCTCTATTGCTGAGCGACCACCGGAGATCGAAGACCGAGCGGTGCCCGGTCACTGGGAAGGTGACCTCATTGCGGGTTTCGCCGATTCATATATTGCGACACTGGTTGAACGCCACTCACGCTTTACGATGCTCGTTAAAGTCAACGGTAAAGATACCAACACCGTGGTCACGGCCCTGAGCAAACAGGTCCGCAAGCTCCCGAATCAGCTTCGCCAATCACTGACCTGGGATCGGGGTATGGAGCTGGCCGACCATAAAACATTCACCCTGGCGACGGATACCCAAGTCTATTTTTGTGATCCACGAAGCCCATGGCAGCGTGGCACGAATGAAAATACGAACCGACTGCTGCGCCAGTACTTCCCAAAAGGGGCAGACCTGTCTGTGTATTCACAGGCCGAGTTAAACAAAGTCGCTCGAAAACTGAATCAGCGTCCAAGAAAAACCTTGGGATATGAAACACCCGCAGATAAACTACAGGCAAGTGTTGCATCGATCAGTTGAATCCACCATTGCTTATATTGGAGGTGGCTGTAAGACCGCAATGCAACCGATTGTTGCCATAC
>JBGMQT010000162.1:0-1955 GCA_048060695.1 Acidiferrobacterales bacterium | reverse complement strand
GTTTTTCAGGTAATTACAAATTCAGGCGTCCGAATCAGACCTGTTTCGCCGCTTATTCAAGATTGCACATGCCCGAAAAAACCACGACAACACTCGACTGGATTTAGCGCATCTCGAATATGAGACCGCATATATACTATACTTTTTCTGCTGTATTAGTATACATTATAAGTAATACTTCGCTGATTAAGTGAAATAACGCATATAGAATATATCATGCAGGCTGTATCAGGTCTTGGAAAAGGTGATAGAAAACAACTGGCTGCGATTATTCGTGGCACGAAAGGTGCTGTCTCTGTGGGCGAGGCAGCCACGATTCTCGATGTGTCACGGATCACTGCAGCGAAGAAGCTGGCGCGTTGGGCAAGCAAGGGTTGGCTGTCACGTGTGCGGCGCGGGCTCTATGTCTCTGTTCCACTGGAATCCCGAACTTCCGACATCGCGCTGGAAGATCCATGGCTGATTACTAACCGGTTGTATGCCCCCTGTTATATCGGTGGTTGGAGCGCAGCCGAGTACTGGGAACTGACGGAGCAAATATTCCGCACCATCGTGGTGATGACCACCCAGAAGCCGAGGGACCGCTCACCGGTTATCAAAGGCACGAGTTTCCTGTTGCGAACCGTGCGGCAAGAAACATTGTTTGGCCTGAAGCCGGTATGGCGTGGTCAAGTGAAGGTGTCGGTGTCTGACCCGAGCCGCACCATTCTGGATGTGTTGAACGATCCACTGCTTGGTGGGGGACTACGGTCAACCACGGATTTTCTTTTCAATTATCTGAAATCGGACAACCGCGATCTTGATTTGCTGATCGACTATGCCGATCAATTGGGTAATGGTGCCGTGTTCAAGCGCATGGGTTTCCTGCTGGAACGCCTGGTACCGGAAGAGCAGAAAGCGATTGATGCGTGTCGGGAGAGAATGACAACAGGAAATGCAAAACTGGACCCGGCGCTTGCTTCCAACAAATTGGTAACACGGTGGCGACTGTGGGTGCCGGAGGGTTGGGCAAAGGAGAAGCCTGTTGATTGACCGGCCGGAAATCATGGAATTCGCCAGAGAATTCGGGCTAGCACCGAATGTCGTCGAGAAGGATTACGTGCTGGGTTGGCTGTTGGCAGGCATTTCCAACCATTCAGAGTTAGGCAATGCCTGGGTGTTCAAGGGTGGCACCTGCCTGAAGAAATGTTACTTTGAGACTTATCGATTTTCCGAGGATCTGGACTTCACGCTTCCCGATGCGTCAACGCTTGACGAGGCCCGGCTTGAACAGATATTCAATGATATTTCTGAATGGGTCTACGATCAGGCGGGTATTGAATGTCCATCTGATACCTTTCGATTCGAAGTTTACGAAAACAATCGGGGTGGAATGTCTGCGGAAGGGCGAATTGGTTATCGGGGGCCGATGCAACGCAGTGGTGATTCGCCACGTATCAAGCTGGATCTGACTTGCGACGAGATTCTTGTTCTGGAACCGACTATCCGGGAAGTGCACCACCCTTATTCTGACAGGCCAGATGGCGGTATCCAGGTTCAGTGTTACAGCTATGAGGAGGTTTTCGCGGAGAAGGTGAGGGCGCTGGCAGAACGGGAGCGCCCGCGGGATCTCTACGATGTTGTGCATTTATTTCGGCATACGAGTGAACGGCCGGACCGTACCAGTGTGCTGCGTACCCTTGAGGAGAAGTGTACGTTTAAGGGTATGGATGTGCCTACCATGGCAGCCCTCGAAGATCGCCCTGAGCGAGCAGAACTCGAGGCTGAGTGGGCTAACATGCTTGCTCATCAATTGCCGGCGTTACCTCCATTCGCGCAATTTTGGGGCGAGTTGCCGGCAGTCTTCGACTGGTTGCATGGTGCTATCGAGAAGGCTGCACCCCAGTCAATTCTTGTAAGGGGTGGTGGTGCCATAGATGAAACATGGCGTCCACCGCCAATGGTTCAGGCCTGGC
>JBGMQT010000161.1:0-1995 GCA_048060695.1 Acidiferrobacterales bacterium | reverse complement strand
GAGTTTATTCTCAGTCCACTACTTCGGTATAAGCAGGAGAGTTTGAGTGAAAGGTGACGGAGAAAACCGATTTTTCTTTGATGGGGAGAAGGCTCAACCGCTTGTAAGTGAGGTGCGGGAAGATGTCGTTTGCGGTGGCGCTGGCAAAGGCACCCTGACCAGCGATGTATTTGACACGATGTATGACCGAAAAATTTCAGTATTAAAATTTTCACCTTGTTCGTTGATTTTGTTTTCGGAGTAGCGGATGTGATTATAGGGATTGCCATCTTTATTGGTTTGGGGCTTTACCTGTTGGTTTCCTTGATGGTCGTTTGGAGGTCTGTGCGGGCAGCGAAGCGTCGTGGGAAATCCGGTTGGCTTTGGGGTTCGATAGCGGCGACGGTGATGTATTTACTGGTGTTTTGGGACTGGATCCCGACCCGGATCATGTACAGGAATTATTGCTCACACGATGCGGGTTTTACGCAGTACCAGACACTCAAAGAATGGAAAGCGAAGAATCCGGGTGTAGCGGAGACCTTGCAGCCATCCAAAGACTTGAATTCAACCCGCGAAAGAAACCGGGAGCGCTATGTGCTCAATCAGCGTTTCGCTTGGGACATTGTTTACACAAAGCATCCGTTACATATTCTCGAGCGTGAAGAGCGCATCGTGGACAGGAAGACGGATGAAGTGCTGGCGCGCTATGTTGATTTCTCTACCACACAAAATTCGCGGGAACCGCGCAGTTTTTATGATCTGAAAATCTGGGTGGGTGGGCAGTCGTGTGAGGCGGATAGTGCGAAACCAAATGAGAGAATGTTTTATGAATTTAAGTACTTGGTTAAACATCAAAAGGAGCGCCAATAATGGACACAAATATGACATATCAGAATTCGTTGCTATCAGAAGCAAGTTATGCCGATTTGCAAAATAAATTTGATCCAGAAGATGTTAAAACCGCCCTGATGAACATAGGTGGCCCAGGAAAAGGTTTTTCTGAGGCCCAGGCTTCAGATTTCGTTACCCGCTGGCGTGTCGCGGATCACCAACCCAATACCTCGAACGGTTTTTCAGCCACGCTCTTTGAAACATTAGACGCCTCAGGGCAGGGTACCGGCGAATATTCCCTGGCGATTCGTGGCACAGAAGTGCTTAGGGACCCTATCAATGATTTGGCCAGTGCGGATATTGCCGATATTGGTGCCAATGGTATTGCCATTTCCCAGGCCATTGATCTGTTCAATTACTATCAACGGCTCACAGCTGTACCTGGGGCGGGTATCGTCCAATACACCTATAATGCACAAGCAGTCGTGCCGGGTTCCCAAGGCACAGTGACGCCAGCGTTTATCAGTTCGGCCTTGGTTACCCCGAACACCTTCAGATCAACTGAAATCGGTGTTCTGTCGGGCAAATCGCTTAATGTAGCAGGGCATTCTCTCGGTGGCCACCTGGCGCTTGTCATGTCCCGGTTTGATCCTGCCGCCGTCGATGCCACATACACATATAATGCGCCGGGATTTGATACAGGTCTTATTCCGCTTAACAATAGTACGCAGTGGTTTTTCTCAGCACTTGCACAGGAACAGCTAACTAGAACCGGGGCAACAAGTATCGATTCAGGGGCCTTTCCCGGTGACAATCTTAATAATCTGGCGGTGCCGCTGGATACCATTTCTGGTATTGGTACCGTGCCGGGTGGGCAGATTTCGTTATTCGATGAAGCTGCCAATATTTTTTCCGCACATAGCGTGTCGCGTATGACCGATGCCCTGGCCGTCTATGACCTGCTGGGTACCTTGGACACGACACTCACCCTCAGCCAGATTACTCCTTTTCTTGAGTCGGGTTCCAACATCCCTAACAAAAGTCTGGAAGCCATCGTCAACGCGGTGGGTGATCTGTTCGGTGCCGGATCTGAAGTAGGAATAGATGATCGGGATGCCTTATACACACGTATCCAGGCGATTCAGGGCAATACGCTATACCAACAGGATGTTGGTCTGGTGA
>JBGMQT010000160.1:0-2024 GCA_048060695.1 Acidiferrobacterales bacterium | reverse complement strand
ATGCCCATTGCGGTAATATTACCCAGGTACCAGAACGGCGGGGAGGCGGAGTAATTCAGACTCAGGAAACCGATAATCGTGGTAATACTGGTTACACTTACCGGGAGTAAGTTAATACGCACACTTTCCTTCAGACTACTAATTTTGTCCTTACCTTCCCGCATCAAACCCAGCATGGTCATGAGTATGTGTACGCTGTCGGCGACTGCCAATGTGAGAATCACAGTCGGTGCTGTCATGGAAATTGGATCCAGAACAATCCCGAAATAGCCCGCTAGACCAACAGCGACTATTGTTGAAAACATAATCACTAATACCGTCACGAGCATGCCAATAAAACTGCGCAACACAATCAAGGTGACCATAATCAGTAACAGGTACATGATCGGCATTAGTGTCATGGCGTCGGATTGGGCCGCGGCAAAAAACGCATTATTCAGTGCAGCGATCCCGGTAATAGCCACTTCAATACCTTCATAGTCTCGCTCAATCTCGTCTGCGATCTGATGAGCGACTGCCATTGCATCCGGCAACTCGGAAAGGTTTTTTTCCGGGAAATTCATCGTGACATTGATACCAGTGGCTCTGGAATCCGTTGAAATTAGCAGCCCGTTAAGTAACGGCTCGTCGAGCGCAGTTCTCTGCTTTAAATCTAGCTGGTCTTGCGATAAGGACAGACCATTACGGTACAAGTCTTCAACAGTTAAATCGTCTCCCCTGGACCAGCTGTTTTGGAAGTTACTCACTGAATCTACCCGAGTTGCAAAGGGTATCTTCCACGCCATCTCGGTAAGTTTCTCAATCGCCCCGGCTGTACTCGGAGTGAATACTGTTTTCTCTGTTGTCTTGATAACGAACAGTATATTATCGGTTTTAGAGTAGGTTTTCTGGAACTCCTCAAACGCTACCAACTCCGGATAATCCGGGCTAAAAAATGCCTGATAACTTGTAGATAGCGATAAATTGCCAGCACCAATAGCGGACAGCACCACCAAAATAAGCGATGTGAGTAGAACCATCCACCGATGTCGAACAACCCAGTTGGCGAGTGCCTGAGCGATACGATCAGTTTTTGTTGGACTATATTTCATTGCCAGACCTCATGATATTTATGTGTTTCCAGAATTTAGGGACGCACGTTATCAACGTAAAATTGCCATGCCGGCCAGGTCGGCCGCTAACGCGTACCCGAGACAATCCAGGTAGTCCCGCGCATATATAGCGTATCGCCCACACGAAATCCGTTAGCAATTTCGATGATTTCTTCAACGAAGGCAGCACGTGTTTCCGCATTAAGCTGGTTGGCCAGTGCCATAACTGGCCTGGCAATATCCTGCATGGCTGCCCAGTAAGCGGCTCCGTCATCAACTTCAATGATATTGATTGCCATATATTCAATCGCAAGATCGGTGAATCCTGTCGCCTCCAACACACCGCAGAGACGATTCGGATCTGCAAAGGCAAACATTCCTGGTGCATCCAGCCCGGGATCCGGAATATCTGTATATTTGGACAGTGTCTCCATGAGTATGCTGACAAATGGGTTATGTTCTGGCGCGGCCCAGCAAGCAATGACAATTCGCCCGTTTCTTTTCAGTAGGCGGTAGGCGTGATTCAGGCAGGTTTCCGGTTCAGGCATGAACATCAGCCCCCAGCGTATTGTGACGGCATCAAAGCTGGCCGGCTCAAACTCGAGTTCCTCACCATCAATACATCGGAACTCGATGTTAGTAAGGTTTTCCTCTAGCACTTTATCGCGCGCAACGAATAGCATTTCTTCTACAAGATCGGTACCAATAACCCTACCGCTATCACCAATTCGTTGTGCGGCCGAAATAGCGGGCTCGCCTGTACCCGAGGCTATATCCAGCATCCAATGCCCGGCATCAATACCGGCCATATCCAGCATTCGTTCGGTTACGGGTGCCGATCCTTTCCTGAGCAGTTTGTCACGTCGTCGCCAGCCTTCTGCGACAGCGGCCCAGGTCTTTCGTTCGTGCTCTTTTAATTCCAATCTATTCATA
>JBGMQT010000159.1:0-2049 GCA_048060695.1 Acidiferrobacterales bacterium | reverse complement strand
TGAACCTGTAGGTCGTAGCTGACACTGGGGGGGGTCTCCTGGTTCATATTGGCCGCTACAGTCGCACACCATTGCTCTGCTTCCTTTACTCCCCACTCAACAGAAAAAGCCCTAATATCAACAAGTTGTCTTAAAAACAATGGGTCATACCGCAGCGCCAGTCGATTGTTTGCCGCCCTGACCGCCATGTAATCCCGCATCAAACCCTCCAGCGCTTCTCCACTCATAGGAGGGGCATCCGGATCGTGCACCAACGAGGCATTGTCCATTGCCCGCGCCAGCATATATTCGTTCATTTCTGCATCGTCTTTCAGATAGTGCTCCTGTTTTCCCTGCTTGACCTTGTAAAGCGGCGGCTGACCTATATAAATATGGCCGCGTTCAATCAGTTCGGGCATTTGGCGATAAAAGAACGTCAATAGGAGCGTACGAATGTGAGAACCATCCACATCAGCATCGGTCATGATAATAATGGTGTGGTATCTCAGTTTCTCGATATCGAACTCGTCCCGGCCAATACCGCAACCCAATGCTGTGATCAGAGTGCCTACCTCCGCTGAAGACAACATCTTGTCAAAGCGAGCTTTCTCGACATTGAGAATCTTGCCTTTAAGTGGCAGAATTGCTTGGGTTTTTCTGTTTCTGCCCTGCTTGGCAGACCCACCAGCAGAATCGCCCTCCACGAGGAACAACTCCGATAATGCAGGATCTTTTTCCTGGCAATCAGCCAGCTTTCCCGGCAGACCGGCAATATCCAGAACACCCTTTCTGCGCGTCATGTCACGCGCTTTTCGGGCCGCCTCACGCGCCCGCGCAGCATCTACCGCTTTCATCGTAATGGTTTTGGCCTCGACCGGATTTTCCAACAGAAAATCCTTTAAGTGTGACGCTACCAACGACTCAACCACGGGCTTAATGTCTGAAGAAACCAACTTGTCTTTGGTTTGGGAAGAAAACTTGGGGTCTGGCGCCTTGACCGACAAAACGGCGATCAGGCCTTCACGGGCATCATCTCCCGTCATTGAAACCTTGTTTTTCTTTGCCACTCCCGATTCTTCAATATAGTGATTCATGGTGCGGGTCAACGCAGCCCTGAAACCCGCCAGGTGTGCCCCGCCATCGCGCTGGGGGATATTGTTGGTAAAACAGAAAACGTTTTCCTGATAGGCGTCAGTCCACTGCATGGCTACCTCAACCTGAATATCATTGGCAGTGCTCTTAAAGTACACAACCGTCGGATGCAGTTGGGTTTTTTTGCGTCCAAGGTGCTCTACGAACGACTGTATGCCACCTTCGTACTCAAATATGTCCTGTTTGCTGCTGATTTCATCATACAACTCGATACGAACACCAGAATTCAGAAAACTCAACTCGCGTAATCGCTTAGCAAGAATATCGTAATGAAATACCGTGTCCGAAAAAATTACCGGGCTGGGCAAAAACCGTAGTTCTGTTCCGGTCTTACGGGTTTTACCGATTTTCTTTAAAGGCTCTACCGGTTCACCCAGTTTGTAGGTCTGCTGCCAAATATGGCCGTCACGATAGACCGTCAACTCCAGCAATTCAGACAGCGCATTCACCACAGAAACACCTACGCCATGCAAACCACCGGAAACCTTATACGAGTTGTCATCAAATTTACCGCCTGCGTGCAGCACGGTCATGATAACCTCGGCAGCGGAGCGCCCTTCTTCCTCGTGTATATCAACCGGTATGCCGCGGCCGTTGTCAGATACACAAACGGTCCCACCCACTTCGATAACCACCGAGATGGCATCACAGTGCCCTGCCAGGGCCTCATCAACGGAATTGTCCACCACCTCAAACACCATGTGGTGCAAGCCGGTACCGTCATCCGTGTCGCCGATATACATGCCCGGCCGTTTGCGGACCGCGTCAAGGCCTTTCAGTACCTTGATGTTGGTGGAATCATAATCTTTTTTGCTCATAATGCCTCTGGATCCCGACTTACATCTGACTGTTTCCACCATGAAATATGATGGTTTTTATTGGACGGGTCGCGGGTGTAAAAGGTGCTTTAAAGTTCGT
>JBGMQT010000158.1:0-2101 GCA_048060695.1 Acidiferrobacterales bacterium | reverse complement strand
GTCAGGCGGTTGCCAAAATCATCGTAAGTATAACTGGTGACCTTGCTGTTGCCGGGGAACACGGATGGCTCGGTGATCGAGGTGATCTTGTTGAAGAAGCGGGGGTCGTAGCTGTAGTCAGTACGGCGTTCCTCCGCGGTGCCCTGCGCCTCGATCCGGTAGCCGTACTGGCCTTTGCTGTCGTAATTGCCATAGGCGGTGGTGATACCGTTGTCGGTTTTACTCAATACATTACTGCCAGCATCGAATTGTGTGCTGGTGTCACCATCACCACAGGTCGCACATCCTGGCCCGATCACATCGGAGACTAATGAAACGCCCGACAAGACTAACGTGGCATAGCTGCTCGGCTGGCTGAGGCTGTTGGTAACAGTGCGGGTGCCGTCAGTGTCGTTGTAGGTGATATCGACACGTTGGGCATTGCCCGCATGGGTGGAAAGGGCCGCCCTGCCCTGTACGTCGTAGGCCCAGGTCGCGTATCGGATGCCGCGTTCATCGGTAATGCCGGTCAGGGCGTTGGGAAAGCTGATGTCTTCGTAATGATACTGCTTAGTTGTACCGTCCGGGTTATCAACAAACTCCAGATTACCGATCGCATCGTAGCGGTAACTCCAGACTCGCGTCAGCGTACTGTGATCGCTGATCGAGGCAATCCGGTTCTGCGCATCGTAGCCGAATATCAGAAACTCGCCAGTGTTGGTGTCGACCCGTTCCAGCAAACCGCTGGTGGCGTTGTAGGTCAACGTTTGCGTATTACCGCGAAGATCGGTAATCGATTGCAGCACGCCGTCAGTGTCGTACAGCTCGGCAGTGTTATCCGGGGTTGTGTAGCGCCAGCCGGTAGTAACACCTCCATTATCTTTAATTTCTTCAAGTGTGTCTTCGACATCAAGGTTGGGCTTCCACCCGCCCTCGTGCGGGAAAAAGCGGTTTGTTTTTCCGTCTTTCCTGGTTGCCGTTATCACGTTGGTGGTAAAAAATAGCGCCTGTGCATAATTCAAAATCCAGTTTGCGCCTATAGCGATCGGGGATAAACTACCGTTGCTGTTGTAATAGCGAACAAATCCCAGCCCCCCAGGTGAACCCGTCAGTACATCCTGCTCCCGCTGAAACTTGTTACCAATACCGATATTGACAGGATTACCAACCGGGCAGGACTCAGGCTTGCCTCGATTGCGGTCATTCACAAGTGGATTGGGACAGGTTCTGCTTGTATCCTCAGATACAAAAACAGTCCCGTCATCGCAGCGCACATATCGGTTAACAGGGCTTGAAAAAATCTCAGTGCTCTGACTTTGAGTATTCAGGTAGACATTAATGCACCAATTGGCAGTGGTACAAGTACCGCCCCATTGATCACAATCGGAAACATTCATATTGATGAGTGAGTGGGTATTGCTGAAGGAGCTATTGCTGTTGAGATACGAGTCAAATTCCGAGCAGGTGACTATCTCAGCGCCAAAGAACTTGCCCGAACAATGTCCGCAGGTAAAGTTGGCGAACTCGCCACTTGCACATGCTGGAATTATAGAAGACAGAACAAAAATTGAACGGGACAGCTTTATTTTCCAACCCGTGCAACCATGCCCAGGAAATAAACGCTCAAAAACCGAGCGCAGCAACGCCCGGACACAACCACCCAAACTGAAAAGGCAACTCCCCACAATCGCCATCAAGACTTCCTCCGTAGTTATTGTTCACCGGTACGTCGCTGTGCCGGCAGCCATCCATAGTTGCGTGTTAGTTGTTTATTGTGAGGGGTTTTATACGCCAGGCGGCCAGGCCGTTCAAGGTTGCCATTTATTTGCAGCGTGACTGCGGGGCTCGAGACACCTGCCAGCCTAGTGCGGGAAACGGTGCTTTTTATTTCTTATCAGTGACATGGGAATAGAACTGGCCTGCCCCGGCCACAATCAGGGTGAAACTTCCAACATCCGCTCCAGCGCCGCCCTGGCCAGCCTGGCTTCCTTTTTCGGCACTTTGATCTGGTTCACCGGCTTGCCGTCGAGCAGATTCTCCAGTGTCCATAACAGGTGCTGCGGGTCGATGCGGAACATGGTTGAACACATGCACACGGTCGGGGACATGAAGTGCACATTCT
>JBGMQT010000157.1:0-2160 GCA_048060695.1 Acidiferrobacterales bacterium | reverse complement strand
AGCTCGCTGACAAAAAGGTCGTCTTTCACCCTGATCAGCGGGGCCGGATTCATAACATCATCAAAATGATCGTAAAGATCCAGAGCGTCTTCAATTACTGCCTGATCAATATCTATTTCAAATGCAGCCAGGACACCCCGCGCCAGGTCTTTGTAACTTGTATCGATGTGCGATTCCAGAAACTCAGCGCCCAGATGAGGCAGAGTTTTTGGCACGTAAATCCCGCCAAAAGAAGCCATGGGACCAAGAATTGCCGAAGAAAAACTAACTTCGAGAGGACGCTGACCATCATTGCCGCGTGTTTCAATAAAATTCATCGTTTATCCTAAATTACTATTCGATGCGAGATTCTAACTCAGGAAACAATGATTTACATTAACGCTGCTCAAAATTAAGTAAGCATGCCGCTCTATATCAAAATCAGGCGGTGTGTAGGTGCGAATTCATTCGCACAAAAAGGCAAATAGATCTTGAACAACCATTTGAACTCTGTGTTCGAATGAATTCGAACCTACAAAAAACTTATCTGTACTTTCTGCGAATTCGTAAGAGAAGCGGATTTTTCAATCACTAATTAATACCCAACCCACTTTGATCGACATCCCATCTAAATATAATTATTAGTCTTGCCTTGCCGTTAGAGGGTTGGCGTTTTCATCATGAACAGAAATTCCTGCACAGCAGCCTTCGTCTCGGGTCGCAGGTTTTCAATACCTTCATAAGGTATGCCCGTAGCAGGCCCTTCATCAGGATAGGCGACCTTGCGTTTCATGTGCCGCTGAACCATGCGCACAAACTTAGCACCACCCCAGGCACCAATCTCTGTAGAAACCGGATATTTTTCCTGAGGGTCTCGAAACAGGTCGTAGAATTTAGCGAGAATCGCGTTATCGATTTTGCCACCAGGTATCGCCAGTTTGTATTGTTCCTTCACCACGGCTTCGAGTTTGTTGATGTTATAGATAAACACGTAATCGCGGCGGCCGTGGGTATCGCCGTTCAGCAATAGCGCGGTCTGGTCGATGCCATCGATGACTCTGTCTCCTGGTATATCACCTGTAGCGCCGCCCAGGCGGGCAATGGTCGTGAACAGGTCTGTCACATGGACGATATCGCCAGCCACTGCATCTGCCTCAATCATATTCGGCCAGCGCACAAATGCATCAACACGCACGCCACCTTCGGTCGTGGAGCCCTTACCGCCACGGAAGATCATTGGTGTATATCCGGATTGAGGCGAGTACTTGGTAAAGTGGCCATTGTCGCCCATGACGATCACCAGTGTATTGTCAGCAATACCCAGTTTATCCATTTCAGCCATCAGCTCGCCGATCCATTGATCTACGAGCTTCATTTTTTCAACGTAGTTACCGCCGTTGGGTGTGGTGTATTTCTTATAGGCCGTGCGTGGGCCGGTCAGAGGATAGAGCGGCCAGTACTGTAGGAAAAAAGGCTTGTCCTGTTTGGCAAGCTTGCGCAATTGCTCCATCGTCTGATCCTGGTAACGTTGGTTCATTGCCGCATATTTGGCTTCAGTCCAGCGCTCGCCGGGTTTCATATGCACCTCTCGGACGGGCTTGTTGCGGTAACCTTCTACGCCCGTCACCATACTTGATGCATCAGTACGCAACCAACTGTCCAGTGTATAGCGGTTATCGTAGTTGTTGTCGCCGATGCCGATACTGACTTCTTCGTCGGCCGCATCGTCATGGTAGATAGTCAACTGCCCCTGCTGATGGATGGGAAAGGCCGCGTAGTCAAACCCCTGGTAATTAGGCCATGCTTCCTTAATATCGCCCATGTGCCATTTACCGATATGCACGGTGTTGTAACCCGCCTTCGACAGGATCTCTGCCAATGTAACTTCCTTAGCAGCCAGACCAAAGCCGGAGATGTCGACCGCGGTATTCCCCATACCATTGCGAGTAGGCTGCCGGCCGGTCATGAAAGCAACTCGGGTCGGGGTACAGGAAGGCTCCGTATACATACGAGAAAGTCGTGTACCCTGGCGAGCGATCTTATTGATCGATGGTGTCTTATAACCCCGGATTGAATTAAGCGTTTCACTGCCAAGATCACCAAAACCGATATCATCGATGAGTATATAAAATATATTCGGTGGCTTGCCGCCATTCTTTTTCCGGAAGGCGGCTAATTCCT
>JBGMQT010000156.1:0-2242 GCA_048060695.1 Acidiferrobacterales bacterium | reverse complement strand
CGCTGTTTGATATCTGTGGGATTCTGGCAATACAGCGTTTGTTTCGCCTATACTCTACTGATCCATTGATTTCTGGGTTTCCTCATCATGGCCGCTCACGGTGTAAACGAGCTGTTTGCAGGTGGCTACCGCCAGCGGGCCACCTTTGAGCAGGTCGTCGATGACGGAATTGACAGCCGTGTCCAGTTGGTCCGCAACCACACATTGCTGAATCAGCCCGATCGCCTTTGCTGGACCGAGTGTAGTTGTTCGTAACAAAGACACGCTTCAATTTTTGTACATTCATCTCGACAACCAATTCCCACCCCTCAATACTTTGTAACAGAGATGCTGTTTCCGTTTGGGAAAGCAGGTGCGCGTCAACACTGCATACTTCACATTCTAATTCAGACAGTCGCTGCATAAAATGGCATTACCAATTTTAAAAAACCAGCATACACTTCACATTCAATTTTGTCTTCCGGGAAACAGGATGCGAAATTTGAAACCAATGGGTTAGCTCGCCCTGATCCTGAATATTTTGACTTCGGTGAGGAACATGATTAGTCTTTATCGGTTGATTTCTGCAAACGTTTACCTACCAACAGAGGAGTGTAGCCCATGTCCGACCGATGGATGATTCAAACCAACACGTACGGCAACTGTAATTGTTCGACCAATTGCGGATGCCAGTTCAACCTGCCTTCCACCCATGGCTTTTGCCAGTTTGTCGAGGGCGGACATATTGGAGAAGGGTATTTCAATGATACCTCTTTAAATGGACTGAACTGGGCATTCATCATAATCTGGCCCGGTGAAATAGCGGAAGGTAATGGCAAACAACTGGTGATTATTGACGAACGCGCAGATTCAGATCAGCGCGAAGCATTAGCAAAAATTGTCCGGGGAGAAGCTGGTGAGCCAGGCTCCAACCACTTTTCAGTATTTGGCAGTACCTGTTCAGAAGTGCTGGATACGCTTTACCTGCCCATTGAGTACGAAATAGATATTAAGGCACGTACCGCACATTTGAAAATACCCGGTCTCGCTGAGACGGTAGGCTCGCCTTTAGTCAACGACTTCAACGGCGAGGAATTTCATATTGCGCTCACCAGAACGGCTGGCAGTTTTGAATTTACCTATGCAGAACTTGGTCAGGGGACAGCGACTGTAATGGATCCTATGGCCATGGATCTGGACAGTACCTACGCACAATTTTGTACACTTCACTATGATCAGGATGGTTTAGTCAAAGCCGCGTGAGCAAACTGTTGCCGATGCCACTTAAACAGTGGGATCAATACCTGATTGCAACCTCGCTCCTGGCGCTGGTGGCGTTGGCATGGGCGTACCTGCTCGTTTTAGACAGCAACATGCAAAGCATGCCCAATATGGTGTCGGGAATACATCCCTGGACACCAGCCGACTTTGTCATGATGTTTCTGATGTGGGCAGTCATGATGTTCGCCATGATGGTTCCATCTGCCATGCGCTCAGTACTTATTTTCGCGCGCATTAGCCCCACAGAGGAACATCGAGACCTGTTGGTCACTCCAGCCTTTGCTTTTGGCTATATTGTGATCTGGATCTTGTTCAGCATTCTGGCTACTACCTTACAATGGGTGTTGGAAATGGCTGCGTTGCTGTCGCCGATGATGGTAGTAACCAGTGGCAGCCTCGGTGCAGCATTTCTGATTGCCGCTGGTATCTATCAGCTTACGCCCTTAAAAAATTCCTGCCTCCGACACTGCCAATCGCCCGCCATGTTCATGGCGGCCCACTATAAAAAAGGCATGCGGGGTGCTTTCCAACTCGGCTCGACACATGGTGTGTACTGCCTGGGGTGTTGTTGGCTGTTGATGGGCTTGTTATTTGTTGGCGGTGTGATGAACCTGATCTGGATACTGGCGATCAGTCTGTTCGTTTTGGCTGAGAAACTGTTGCCACCAAAGATCCGCAGTACGTCAATAACAAGCTTAATCATGATAGCTGTGGGCTCTGTTTATCTGCTTGAATCCACCTTGGGATGAAGTCAACAAAAAACCGGAACCCACATCTCTTAGATTAGCCTACAGTAATATCTTCGAATCATGTTTCCATACTTGACACCGAGAAAAACACCATCAAGGTTGATCGCCATGACTTCACGCCACCAATGAAAAAAGGAAAGGGCTTATCCCGTTACGAAAAACCCCCTGAGTGTATCGGCGACCAGTTTCTGACCTTCCTTGCCTGCATCGATCACACCGTCAAACAGGAAAAA
>JBGMQT010000155.1:0-2304 GCA_048060695.1 Acidiferrobacterales bacterium | reverse complement strand
AGGGCTCGTCGGAACCCTGGCGATAGAACTTGCGCAACCAACCCTTGTCATTGCCAGCCCAGTCGTTGAGGTAATCCAGTGCGTTCCTGGGAAATGCATCGGCGCCCCGTTGTTCACGCAGCGCGAACAGCGTGTCTTCCAGCGCCTCGACCAGATCGGCCTGCGCGATCACGCGTTCGTTCGGAGCGATAAAGACCTGCTGTAGAAAACTCGCAATCAGTGGTGCATGGGGCGAATTCAACAGCCGCCACGCCGGATGGCTCTGGCGCAGCAGGTCGAGGGTATTGAAGTCCAGACTCATGGCTGCAAGATACCATGCAAATTTACATAGACACTACCCCTGTGCCAAGTGAGCATTCATGTGGATACCGGGTTAATAATACAACTTGTATTTGTCAGTATTTATTGCTACATATTCTGACAATATATGGAGTTTAAGATACATTAAATGCCTGTTTTATCAGATAATATAATGAAACGCGTGCGAAGCCATGGTCGTGGCTCATGGGTCTTTAGTGCGAAAGACTTCCTGGGTCTCGGTAATCGAGCTGCCGTGGACCAGTCGCTGTCACGTCTATACAGGGACGGGACGCTTCGGCGTGTGGGCCGCGGACTGTATGATTGGCCTCGGTTCAGTCGTGTTCTGAGGCGCCCCGCTCCGGTGGATCTCGATGCCGCTATTGCAGCCATTGCCCGAAGAGACAACATTCGGGTCATGCCTGATGGCCTCACTGCGGCTCATCGACTTGGGCTCACTAATGCAGTACCAGCCAAGGTCGTTTACTGGACCGATGGCAGCACCCGCACTATTCTGGGTCTGTCGTGTACTCGATGCGCTCTACCATGGTCTCCCGGACGATCACCCGCGACTATTGTTCAAGGGCGGCACAGCGCCATCCATCACCGTCTGTCACGACATTACTATGATGTTGGCATGATGGCACTCACCGACATTGCTGACCGCGCCGTAGAAAACCAGGCGCTGACTTTCTTTCGGCGCGCATGGATGAAGCCAGACGAAGCGCAACCGGGTTCACTGCACCTATTGCCGCAACAAGAGCTGGCAACATTGTTAGCCACCGATTACACGGCAATGCAGGGAATGATTTTGGGTAACCCACCACCATTCGATGAGCTACTCGATGCTATCGGTTAAGAGACCGAACAAGAAAGTAACGACATTCACGAAAGAAAACTGCATGTCTTTTTATTTCAAAAAATAGCACGCACCCTACACAGTTGTTACCGTGCACGCGGAATAAGGTAGACCATCCCCTTGCGATCCGGCAGTCTCTGTATTAATGTTTAATACACTAGTCACGAGGATGGTCCGATGCCCCGAAACACCTCCGTCACACTTGGCGACCACTTTGATCAATTCGTTGCTGAAATTCTACAGCAAGGCCGCTTCCAGTCAGTTAGTGAAATCGTTCGTGCAGGGCTGCGCAAGCTCGAAGCCGATGAAGTAAAACTTCGGGCTTTACGCGCGAAGCTACAAGCAGGCGAAGATAGCCCGGTCGTCGAGGATTTTGACGGTGAGCAATTTATCGCCCGCATGCACAAAAAACACACGCCCCGGTAGTGGGCTGTTCGCTCCGCCAACAGGCGCAGGATGATCTCGAATCAATATGGGTTTACAGCAATCAGGAATGGGGAGCGGAACAGGCCGATAAATACATCCGGTCACTACTCTCTCGCTTTACCTGGTTATCGGAAAATCCGCAGCTGGGGAAACAGCGTGCAGAAATAAAGCCTGGCTATTATTGCTTTCCGGAAGGCATGCACCTGATCTTCTATAAAATCGCTCGGGATGGAATCGAAATCATCGGCATCCCTCATCAAAGCATGGATTTCATAACCCATTTTGATATCTAATTATCTATGGCGCGCGACTGGCACTGCGACTGTAGGCAGCGCTGATGTGCATAAACGTGCCTCAGACCGTGCATCTCTTCGATAGCCAGGCGGGATCCCGGACTGCCTGTGTTCTGTAGCTGCCGCCTCGATTCTGCCAGCAGAGTTGTTTGAGTTGGTAGTTCGCATTCTTGAGATTGCCCCATCAAAACCGTCCCGTATACCCCGGTATCACACCTGTGGGTTGCGGTAGACCATATCGGCAAAGTCCGGCAACCCGTCTTCGTCCACGTCACCGTCGTTGACTCCGATCAGCTTGCCCGGGAAACGCGGGTCGCCGGGCAGGATAACCTTCGGCTGGCAGGTGTCGGGGGTGGCCTAGACGGTAGGCGTCACCGGACATGACGCCGTTATCGTAAATGAGTGGCCTTATTCAACAAATATTATTGT
>JBGMQT010000154.1:0-2339 GCA_048060695.1 Acidiferrobacterales bacterium | reverse complement strand
GGCTTGATTCCAGCACCAGTAATTCCATTTTTGTGAGATTTCGCGGTGATCTAACCGGAAAGCGTGAAAAGTTGACGCAAAAAACTGCTTCTGTACTTGTCAGTTTCATGGAAAAGGGCTTTAATCCTTCCTAAACTCCAGGATTGGAGGCATTGTGTTCTCTGGGTTTGCGCGTAATAAGTTAATTTTGAGAGATGAACACTGACGGCAATGCAGCCGCTTGTCAATTTTATGACGCGGCTACTTTTACTTTATAAAACGGTCGAACCACAGGGTCATTCGTTCAAACACATCCAGTTTGTGCAACTCTTCTTTAATGCGATGCAGTTCGCGCGGATAAATAACCAACTCTGCTTCCACATCGTAGCGCCTCAGACCACGGTAAAACTGCCAGTTCTGCGCGACCGGGTCGATCGGGTCCTTTTCACCCACCAATATCAGTGCAGGCGTGCGGGCATTTTTGACATAGGTTAGCGGCGACATACGAATGAAATCGTCGAGGTTTTCGTAAGGGGTGCCGAGAAACCAGGTATCGTAGGCATTGATGTCTGCTTTCTCTGTTCCATACTCAACCGCCAGATCGGTCATGGGTGCGCCGATGACGGCGGCTTTGAATCGTCGGGTTTGGGTCACTGCCCAGGCACTCATGTAGCCGCCATAGGACCAACCGCCAATCCCAAGGCGATCCGGGTCAGCAATGCCACGATCAATGAGTTTGTCAATGCCAGCCATAACGTCACGAAAATCGCCACCTCCCCAATCCCGCCGATTGGACCGTACAAATGACAGCCCATAACCGACTGAGCCACGGATATTGGGTGCGAAAACTGCGTATCCCCGTGACACCAGTAACTGGGCCCAGTCGTTGATGCGGTTCGACCACCTTCCCGTGGGCCCACCATGCACCAGGGTGATCAACGGTAGGGGGGCGTTGGGGCGCTCGTTTGGCAAAAAAAGTGCCGCCTCGATTTCCAGGCCGTCATTGCTTGCGTAACGGTAAATCTCCGCTGATACCAGTTGGGGAAAATTGGCATGCAGGCTGCTGACCGGGCGCCCTTTTTTATCGTTACTGATCCACAGTTCGGGTGGCGATGTGGCACTTGAGCGAATGGATGCCAGCAGGTCCCCGTTAATCGCAACATCCCAAAGTAGTTGATCAGGAAAGTTCTGTTGGCGGGTGATTTTGCCTGCAGTATTCAGCCGGTATAGCGTGCTGCCGAATCCCTCGCCCGTGAGAATCAATAGCGAATCGCGCTTGAGCCACACGAATTTTGTTACCAACCGGTCAATGCTAGTGGAAGTCAGGTTCCGGGGGGTGCCGCCCGCGATCGACTGCAGGTAAACATCATGTGGTATCGGTCCACCATCGGAAACGCCGATATACGCAAGTGTCTTACCGTCCGGCGAGACCTGCAGCCCCTGGAGTGGCCCATCCGGCTTGCCCAGACTACGCATTTTTCCACCGGTCCGGTCGATGACATAAAGCTCGTCGGTCAAAAGCTCCGGTTTGCGAGAGTTGTTCGCCGCAACGACAAGCTGTTGGTTATTTGGCAACCATGCGAATTCAGAAATAGTCCAGTCGTCCTTTGCAAGTACCTCGCGAACTTCCCGTGAATTTACCCCAATGGTCCACAACTGATTGGGCTTGAAGTCTTCGCTAACGACCCTTTCGTCGGCCTTACCGGCTTTATCCTGCTCTTTTGGATCGTCGGCTTTTTCTTTGGCCAGATAGGCGATGGTGCTTCCATCAGGTGACCATTTGAATGATCCAATAGCGGCGTCTGTGCTGGATAGGCGCAGTCCTTCACCGCCCGACATCGGCAGGAGGAAAATCTGCGGCTTTTTATCTTCCCGTTCTGATATAAAACCGAGTGTTTGACCATCGGGTGCCCAACGTGGTGAGCGGATTGTTTTGCCGATTGTCGTCAGCTGCCGGAATACATCTGATGTTCGCTCATAGAGCCAAATGCTGCTGCGTTCCTCAGCGCCCTTCGCAGGCTCAGTAGTAACGACGGCCACGCGCTTGCCATCCGGCGACACAACTATTTCACCCAGTTGATATTGCTTCAGCAGTTCCGCTGGCTCAAGGGGCGAACCCGCGTGCGCCCATTGAAGGTTTACTCCGAATATAAGCAGAAATACAAAGGTTACTTTCAATATGAGTATGTGGGTGCGATTCATGACCAGGTACCAATTTACTCCGTACAGTGTGTAGTGCGTGTCGATATACTACTGTACGTTACACCTCACTGGACAGTCAGGCTGACTTTAAAGCTTGAGACTAGACTAATGGGGTCAGAGTCAAGTGCCAGAGTTGGCTGACAATTATGAGAGCATTT
>JBGMQT010000153.1:0-2411 GCA_048060695.1 Acidiferrobacterales bacterium | reverse complement strand
TGTCATCCTGAAAGAGTTCCACCATGACAAACAGACACCCTATTTCCTTGAGTACTCCAAAAAATATACCGATAGCGCATTCCTGGTGAAGCTGGAGAAAGATGGTGACCACTATAAGCCAGGTCGGTTGCTGCGTGCCAAAGAGTTACAGGAATACAAAGATATCAGTAATGGTGACTGGAAATTCGTCAGCTGTGACGAAAATGACGGGCGCCTGGTAGTTCCCAAGGGCTCGATGGGTCATCGTTGGGATAAAGAGCCCGGCAAATGGAACATGAAATTCGAAAACACGGTGGATAATAAGCCTTACGATCCTGCACTTACTTTCCTGAATAATAATGACGAAGTTTTGCAAACTGAGTTTGTTGAGTGGGGCCTTGATAGCAAATCACTTAGGGGCGTACCAGTCAAAAAAGTTGAAACAACGTCGGGAACTGTCGTTGTCACCACTGTTTATGACTTAATTATGGCCCAGTACGGGGTTGGTCGCGGCCTCAAAGGCGATTATCCTGCTGACTATACCGACAAAGATGCGGCCTATACGCCGGCATGGCAGGAAATATTTACCGGCGTGGATTCCAAAACGATTCTGCAGTTTGCACGGGAATGGGCCAATACCGCCAACATAACCAAAGGCAAATGCATGATCATCGTCGGTGCCGGGATTAATCACTGGTACCACGCCAACCTGATGTACCGCGCCGGGGCGATGGCCCTGATGTTAAGCGGTTGTGTTGGCCGTAACGGCGGTGGGCTTAACCACTATGTGGGGCAGGAAAAACTCGCCCCCATGGATTCCTGGAGTACGATTGCGTTCGCTAAGGACTGGCATGATGCGATCCGTTTGCAGCAGGCACCGTTGTGGCATTACATCAACACCTGTCAGTACCGTTATGACGGACAATATTCCCGATACAACACCGTACCCGATAACGAAATGACCCGTATGCATACGGCGGACACCATCTTCAAGTCGGTACGCAACGGCTGGATGCCTTATTATCCACAGTTTAATGCCAACCCACTTGATCTGTGTAAAGATGCGATAAAAGCCGGCGCCAAGGATGACGACGCCATTAAAAAAGCTGTGCTGGAAAAACTCAAATCCAGGGAACTCGAATACTCAATCGCCGATCCGGAAGCCCCGGAAAACCACCCCAGGGTCTGGTATATCTGGCGTGGCAATGCCATCACCGGCAGCATGAAAGGCCATGAATACTGTCTCAAGCATTATCTGGGTACGCACTCAAACGTTATCGGCAAGGATTCGGACGATCACACTGAAGAAGTGAAGTGGCATGATGTGGCCCCGGTCGGAAAAATGGATCTGGTGGTAGACCTGAATTTCCGCATGGATTCTTCGGCGCTTTATTCCGATATCGTGCTGCCAGCGGCTTCCTGGTATGAAAAGGCGGATCTGAATAGTACGGACCTGCATTCCTTCATCCATCCACTGTCGGCGGCGATTGCCCCTGTCTGGGAATCCAAAACGGATTGGGATATTTTCAAGGCACTGGCAAAAGCGACCAGCGAACTGGCGAAGACACACCTCTCCGAACCGCAGAAGGACATCATTTCCGCCCCGTTGGCCCATGATACCGCCGATGAGATTACCCAGCCGGAGATCAAAGACTGGTACAAGGGAGAGTGTGAGGCAATCCCCGGTAAGACCATGCACAAGCTGGCGATCGTCGATCGTGACTATACGATGCTCTACGAGAAGTACATCACCCTCGGGGACAATATCAGGGCCAAGGGACTGGGTGCGCACGGCAACCATTATATGTGTGAGGCCGAGTACGATGAGATGATTGACTCCAATCATTTTCCAACCCGGGAGCTGGACGGCAAGGTCTATCCATCCATTGAAGAAGATGAGATGGCGGCCAATGCGGTACTGCATCTATCAAGCCTGACCAACGGAAAGTTGACGGTCAGGGCCTATGAAAATATGGAAAAGAAGACGGGGCTTGATCTGGTCGATCTGGCGAAAGGCAGTGAGGATGTCAAGATCCGTTACGCGGACCTGCAGGCGCAGCCAAGGCGATACAATACCTCTCCTTTGTGGTCCGGCCTGATGAATGACGGCAGGGCATACTGTGCCTATACCTACAACTACGACAAACTGGTGCCGTGGCGGACACTGACTGGTCGCCAGCACTTTTATCTCGATCATGAAATGTACATAGGTTATGGGGAGAATCTGCCAACCTACAAGCCGGCACCAAAGCCGGAGGTTTACGGCGATTTGAAGGAAACCCTGAAAAATGGGGATGCCCTGATACTGAACTATCTCACTCCCCATGGTAAATGGCACATCCACTCAACCTATATGGAAAACCTGCGCATGCTGACACTGTCCCGCGGTTGCGAGCCTTGCTGGATGAGCGAGGTCGATGCTGAAAAGATGG
>JBGMQT010000152.1:0-2415 GCA_048060695.1 Acidiferrobacterales bacterium | reverse complement strand
CAATCCAGCCCACAGTTATAATTTCTGTGCCGAGTATCTTCGAGCGCATCTATGGGGTAATTGTCGCCATTCCAGAGCGAAACAGGAACTGGGCCGCGCGTCGCGAGCCCCCAGTATCACCCTCCGCCACACTGATAAGTCTTTCCAACGCATCCATATCACGCCTCCTTTGTTGCATTAGCAAGGCCGAGCTCATTCCAGTAGAAATCGACCCCCGCGAGAGACAGCAACCTGGCACGCTCTGTATACTCAGTTATATTCAGATGCAGAGCAGTGATGCGCCGCACCAGTGTCTCGTAAGATTCGCCGTCCAGGGCCTCTTTTCTTAATTCGGCGGAAAGCACCGGCAACGCCTGAACGTCATGTAAAAACTGATCAACCCTGCACACAATACCGCCCGCGCTCGGTTGAATCTCACTGGTACGCTCTCTACTATTCGCTGTAGCCATGATGACCCTGTACAGATCGTTAGGGTTAGACCCCCTGTCGGTGCTAGAACACCGGCAGAGGGCCGCTTTTATAGCTTATTTCCCGGGTAGTCGTTTCTGACTCATTTCCACCATTGTTTCCAGTCGCACAACTCGCCGATCAACATCCCGTAGATTGTGCTCCATGTCCTTTACATCGCTGGCAAGCCGTTTTACTTCATTCGCCAAAACCATGACTTCTTTAACAGCCCCAAAAAACTTGTCGGTCGCACCCATTAAGCTGTATTCCGTGCTGCATAATCTTGGTTAGCCTTGCGTACAAGCTTGCGGACAGCCCGCACTTCTTGTACAGCTTCATGCACACTGGTCGCCATCATATCGACAAGGCGTTCCAATTCAGCATCATCCCCACTCGCATGATAGGCATCGATAGCCCGACGAACGATTTCGGTTGCCGAAACACCCTCTTCTGACGAAATATTATCCAACTTTGCTACGTTATCCTCTGTCACTAAATACTGACGCCTTAAAAGTGCTGACATGACGGTTACCTCTATAAAGTCGATGATTGAAGCATAGCATAAAACAGGCGCATACACAACACATACATACCTTTTTTCCCCGTCATCCTCCCAAACACCCATAAGCATTTCCCGATCCTCCGCCCCTACAACAGTGGTGTAAATCTCTGTAGTTTCGGTGTTCGTATGCCCAAGCCAGTCTCGTATTTTGTGAAGGGGTCTATTTTTCAGTACACAGGCAATGCCGAAGCCGTGCCTCAACCCTTTCCCCGTAGCCTGTGGCCCATGGATGTTGGCGCGAGCCATGACCCGCTTCACCATGCGCCAGGCTGTCGGTTTTGACATGCTCCACAACGGTTGTTCGGCCGTTCGACGTTTTAGCATGCGTTCACGCAGATCAAACACCAGGTCAATTTTCTCGATCAGGTGCGCCGGTACGGGTACGGGCCGGAAGTGTGGCTTTTTAATGCGCCCTTTATTGTCGTGTTTCCGTTTTTTTAATGTGCGGAATACGATGGTGTTTTGCTTGGTATCAATGCGAGCCGCCGATACTTCCAAGGCTTCTGCTGGCCGGCAACCGGTGTAGTGGAGGACATGGCAATACATCAGCTGTTCGCGCTGCTCTTCCCACCCGGGCCGCGTCCAGAAACCGGGCGCGCTCGTCAGCGGTGAGGTAGAGGTGCAGGCCGTCATCGTCATAGAGTCGCATTTCTGGTGAAAATTGGGCTGTTTTTGTCATGAAACCGTTCTCTAGGGAAGTGTTTCATATTACGCCAAAAACCGTCCGCGCCCAGGGGGTTAAAACAAAGGGTTAGGTGATTTCAGGCTGGTTTTTGAAACGCTATTGGCTATACCGTTGCAGGACTATCGGTAGTCCGGGAACGGCCAATAGCTGACGCTTACGCAATACTTGCCCAGAGCAGCTTTGCAGCGAAAGTGGCCTCGGGTGGAACGGGCCTATTACCGGAATCCCGGGCACCGCCGCAAGCGGGCTTGTTCGATTGAATTTGAGGAAACCAAACCTCAACTCAAGTTGCTGTTACCAAAAGTGGAAGCGGCGGGGCATTGCGTCAAACAAGGAAGATCTTCAAGCAAGAGTGGCAGAATGCAGCAAGCTTTCACCGCAATCAGAGCGAAAAGTGAGGTGATCGGCTATTTAGAGCTGTGGACTTTGGCGAAAAGGGCCTTTATTCTCCTTATACTTCAGATAATTCAAACAATCGGGGGCAGCGTCATGAACTACAAACTGATCATTATTTTCTCACTCATTATGTCACTCGCTGGATGCGGATCCATTGAGCCACGGATTAATGTACCAGAGGGTTCTTCCGCCGCTCCAGAGTTTGTGGTCAAAGTTAAAAACGGCGCCATGGACACGTTCCGTGGTGTTGAACTTGCTTTTAAACTCACACACCCTAATGGAGGCATCTTATTAGAAGGTGAACTCGACGAGAGCGAGTTAACAG
>JBGMQT010000151.1:0-2425 GCA_048060695.1 Acidiferrobacterales bacterium | reverse complement strand
ACCGGCAAGCTGTGTCCCTTTTGGAACGATCTCATCCTGAAAGGTCGCTGGTGTTTTCAATTTCAGGCGCATAGATCGAAAACCTGCCACATGAGTCGAAAATATGTCGAAATATAGCAGTTATATCGAAAAATTGATATGCTTTTTATCGAAAAACCCTCATTAACATCGAAATATATGCTATATCAACGTATTATATCGAATAATAATCAATTTGGTGTCCGTAATCACAATCTGGCTTTAGAGCTGCCTCAAATCTCAATAACCCAATCCGGCCTGAAATTCGGATTAAGTGCCTCCGGCACATAGCCGCGTGGATTGCAGACCACCCGGGTGCCGTAGACCTCATAGTCAAACGACTCATGCATATGTCCATGAATCCACAGTGCCGCCCTATCGCCATCCATGAGATTTTCCAGGTTACTGGCGAAGGCCGGGGTCAATAGATCACGCGCATACCTCGGATGGACTGATTGGGATGACGGGGCATGGTGGGTGACTACCACTGTCTTGCCGTCGAAGGGTTCCGCCAACATTGCCGCCAGCCAATCCCGGCTTGCTGTGTGCAGCCGGATGGCATCCTCAGGCGTGAATCGGCAGCCGTGATTCTGAATGATGGAAAAATCCGTCATTTGCTGCCGTGCTGTCTGCATGGCGAAGAACTTGTCTGCCTCACCGAACAGGGCGAAGTCCGTCCACAGGATACTGCCCAGGAATCGTACCCCGTCGATGACGACCTGATCGTCGTCTAGCATGTGAATGTTATCGGGGACCTTTGTCTTTAATTCATCAATCAACGCGATGTCGTGATGGTAGAACTCGTGGTTCCCCGGCACGTAGATCACGGGTATATCCGGGAATCGGGCTTCTGCCCAACGCAGGCCTTCCATACCCACACCGATGTCGCCAGCCAATATCACAACATTCGCATCCGTTGCCGGTGGTACGAAGTCTTCGAACTCGATGTGCAGATCATTCAGGAAGTGGAGTTTCATAGGGCAACCTTACACCAACAAATTAAGCATCAGCCGGTCTTTCGCTGGTACGTATCCACGACCTCAAACATACATTTGGGCATCGCTTACGGGCGGCCGGTGTGAGCTACGAGGACCGGCAGGACTTGCTGGGACACAAGTCGGGGAGGATCACCACGCACTACTCGACGGCCGAGCTGGAGAACCTGATTGAAGCGGTCAACCGGGTGTGCGGGGAAAACTCCCGCAAAAGTCCTGCACTGGTATTGTTGAAGCAAAAAGCGATGATGGAAGAAGTTGTAACCGCTTAATTTTAAGTTGAAAAATGGCGCGCCCGGAGAGATTCGAACTCCCGACCGCCTGGTTCGTAGCCAGACTAGAGCAATTTACTTTCTTCATTGATCAGTCGCTTGTGGTGCTTGCCCATCCAATACCGTAGTTGAGTTATCAGTTACTTACAGTTCACTAAACTCGCGTGCCGTCCCAGCCCCGCCCCGATAGTCACCTGAAGTCGCCATGCTGCATTCTGCCCTCGGAAATGCCTCAATCTCAATGTTAAACTTTTTCACAATCTGCAGGCTACGTCTAACCTCTAAAACCCTGTTGGGCCTTACGGCATCCCGATCACGCGCACACTGCAACCATGACAGCCATTCTTGACACACCAGAGGCAAGTAGAAGATGGACCAACATTTGCAGAGCAGCTGGGAGGACTTCGAGGCCTGGATCAAAGACACGATCGGTTCGGCCTTCTTTTGGTGTATCCGCCCGATTGATACACCCGCCAACCGGGAGATGATTGCCAATCACATCATTGAGCAAATGAAACGCCATGAAGGATGCTTTCCCACCCGGGATACCTTCATCGCAAAGGCCGGCAAGTAGCCAAAGACGTACCCTGGCTACCAGCTCCGTAGCAGGCTATGCCTGCCGGGTAATGGTCGCCCCGCAGCGCCGGCACTCGACCTTTTCGATACTGCCGCCAGTGCTGAATTGGAACATGATTTCAAGCACACGATAGTCATGAAAGCCCAATCGGCACAAGAGACGACCGAGTAATAATGGCAGCTTTGGCATATCATGAGCTCCCCTTGCAGACCTGACGCGTTATATCAGTGCACCTCAAACGCACGGTTTGTTTGCCCGCTCCTTGAGCCATTGCGCCCCTCCAACAACAAATGAATACAAGTAGGTGGCAATGAAAGCTGCCGCGATGAAGGGTGTAACCGCCGGTATGAGCCATGCGGCCACCAGTGCCGCATTCACCAAAGTAACCATCGTGGCAGTCTTTGCCAGTCCCCGGATAAGAACCGGTAATTTGAATGGTACGACCATCGTTACCGAATGCAAGATGAAAATAGCAGCCAAAAAATACTCGGGATTAACAGTGAACACTTGCGTCAACAGGAGGACAAACAGCATGTGGCGCATGAGCTCATTGGTCGGCGAAC
>JBGMQT010000150.1:0-2434 GCA_048060695.1 Acidiferrobacterales bacterium | reverse complement strand
TGACCGTTGTTAACGGGTACAGCGTGCAGAAAATACTGTCCCTGCAAACCCGGTTGCAACCCGCGTAAACTTTATGGTATGGCAGCGCTGTCAATCATCCGTGGAGCATGCATAGGATGACGGAAATTCCTTTACAACTGCTTGGCCAATCTGGTTGCCGTATCGAAAATGGCAGCAGCGTAATCTACATGGATCCGTATCTTTCGAACTCGGTCCAGGAACTGGACTCGCCCGACCTGGAGAGACTCATCCCTATTCCAGTTAAGCCAGAGGAAATAATAGATGCAGACTGGATATTAGTCACACACGACCATATCGATCATTGCGATCCTCACACCTTACCCACTATTGCCAACGTCTCTCCCGGCTGTCGTTTCGTTGGCCCAACGCCGGTGTTAGACAAACTCCTGGAATGGGGGATTCCGGCTCAACGCTGCCAGGCCGCCAGCGAGAACTGGTCTGAAATCGATCACACAACAAGAATCAAAGCTGTGCCAGCGGCGCACCCTGATATCAAGCGTGACGAAAAGGGCAATTTGCTGACAGTTGGGTACGTCATGGAGATTGATGGTAAACGTATCTATCTTGCGGGTGACACAAGTATTACAGAGCAATTGATTGACTCATTAATGTCATTGAGACCAATAACTACAGCTTTATTGCCTGTAAACGAACATAATTTCTATCGAGGGCGCCGTGGTATTATCGGAAACATGTCCGTGAGGGATGCCTTTTTATTAGCGGATGAAATCGGGATAGAAACCGTAATTCCGGTTCACTGGGATATGTTCGCGGTAAACTCCGTAAGCCCGGATGAGATCCGGGCAATCTATCAACAGATAAAGCCAAGCTTCGATTTACAAATGCAACCGACCTCAATTGTGCTCTAGCTATGCTTGCCAGTATTATTGTCCGAACATTTAATGAAGAGAAGCGCCTTGATGAACTTCTCGCAACCATCGAACGCCAGGAGACGGATGGGCTGGACTATGAGGTCATCCTCGTGGACTCCGGGTCTGAAGATAATACATTGCAGATTGCCGAATCCCATGGATGCAAAATCCTGCATATCACAAGGGAAGAGTTCTCCTTTGGCCGTTCTCTGAATAGGGGATGTGAAGCCGCTTTGGGCGAGTTTCTGGTTATGGTTAGTGGGCACTGTGTCCCAACCGATAAGAAGTGGCTGAGGAAATTATGCCAACCACTCATGCAGGGTGAGGCAAGTTACAGTTACGGCAGACAAATTGGAGGCCCCGCCAGCCGCTACAGCGAATGCTGTATTTTTGCAAAATACTATCCTGCGCAGAGCCGTATTCCGCAGGAAGGTTTCTATTGTAATAACGCAAATGCTGTGATCAGGAAATCAGCGTGGACAAGACACCGGTTTGATGAAGAATTGACAGGACTCGAGGACATGGAGCTGGCGCGGCGTCTCGTTGATGATGGTGATAAAATCGCTTATGTTGCTGAAGCCTGTGTTTATCATTATCACGAAGAAACCTGGAAGCATGTAAAGCGACGCTTCGAGCGGGAGTCCATTGCCCTGCAAAAAATCATGCCGCAGATTCATATCAATATTCGGGACCTGTTTAGATATATTTTCTCAAGCATCTGGCTGGATTGGAAAAACGCTATTAGAGACAAAGTTTTCATTCGCAAAGCTTTTGAGATTGTAATGCACCGCTTTTTGCAATACTGGGGTAGCTACGTTGGTAACCATGAGCACCGAAAACTCTCCCATGCCCAGAAAGAAGAGTACTTTTATCCAGATGAATTGAGGAGAAAAAATGAGGCAGAAAGTCGTCGCGCTATTGCCAATGAAGGCCAACAGTGAACGTGTAAAAGGCAAGAATTTCAGGGAATTTAACGGTAAGCCACTGTTTCGCTGGATATTGGATACGCTGCTTTCAGTTGATGAAATCGATCGTGTAATCATCAACACCGATGCGCGGCACATATTGGCGGAGAACGGGTTGGTCGATAATGACAGAGTTATGATCAGAGATCGTAAGCCGGAAATCTGCGGGGATATGGTCTCCATGAACCTCGTCCTGGCTGATGATGTAGAAAATGTCGATGCCGACATCTACTTGATGACGCATACAACAAACCCCCTGATGAATGCGGATACGATCCGCCGCGCACTGGCTGCCTTCCGGACAGCGCGATCAGAAGGAACGGCAGACTCACTCTTTACGGTCGACAAGATTCAAACCCGGTTTTACCGGGCTGACTGCAGCCCGGTAAACCACGACCCGGATAATCTCGTTCGAACCCAGGACCTGGAACCGTGGTTCGAGGAAAACTCCAACCTCTACATCTTTACGCGCGATAGTTTTGCCAAAACCAATGCCCGTATCGGAAAGCAGCCGATGCTGTTCGAGAGTTCCAAATTTGAATCAATCGATATAGATACCCCGGAAGATTGGGACTT
>JBGMQT010000149.1:0-2459 GCA_048060695.1 Acidiferrobacterales bacterium | reverse complement strand
ACTCGCCGATTACAGCGCGATCAGCGCTGAGCCGGATACCGAATTCGCCGCCCGCTTGACCCGGGAATACAAGGTGGCTGCCATCCCGATCTCCGTCTTTTACCGGGATGCACCGGACCAGCAGGTCGTGCGGTTCTGTTTCGCCAAGCATGACGACACGTTGCGGGAGGCTGCAGGCAGACTACTGGGCATCAAAAGTACAACTGCATCTGTCACTGACCCGCAACGGCCAACTGCGCTATGAGTTAAAAACACTTTGGCCGCAGGCTGGAATTTTGTGCGGGAACCTCAGAAAGGGTTAGAATTCAAGGTTTCCTGCCTCAAATAGTTGGTGGAACGGGTTGTTTCATATCCGAGCAATTCTGGCAATATAGTATTTAAGCGACCTGAACCCATCTTGTAAGATTTGGATTAGATATGGATATCCGTTCTCTTACTGTCGCTCTTAATGAGGGCGCTCAAACTTTGCAAAAACACTGAACAGAAGCCATTTAGGGAATCCAGGGCTCCGCCGGCAACGGGGTTGTTTGCCTGAAGGAGTGAAATCGATATTTTCACTGAGCTGGCTGTTTCTGACGGGAAGCGGCGCGGTATCTGTCGCCCTGAGAACAGGAATTGGCAGCAGTACGGGGTAAAATCCAGCATGGGTAACCCGCTGTGGTGAGAAGATGTGGTCCCGTTTGTTTGGACAGCCAAACCCAGTTCTTCTACTTGCGAGGTTCAGTAATAGTTTGAGCCGTGTGTAGGATCGAGTGCCTTAATCGTCACTACGTGCGAGTCATATTTTAATTTGCAGACTTCCAATGCACTTTTCAATGCGAATTCACCGTAGGCAGTATTCCCTTTCCGAAAATCAACCATGACTGGCTTGCCGGATACCGGGTCTATTTCTCCCGGCGTTGTATTCGATGCGGCGGCCCATCCATCCCCCAGAGATACGCCCCAGTGGCAGACGTCCAGGTTCTTCGAATCCTGGAGATTGAAGATATATCCTCTTTGGATATCATCAATGTTCTTCTCATCAACGGGCATCCCATTTCCAATGATGTTGTTCACAGTGTATGCATTAATCTTCGCTCCTTCCGTCAGGAACCAGGGTAGGGAGCAGCATCCTGAATTGAACAACCACATTTTCACTGCACCATAGCAGTTAGTAATGCCACCGAACCCCATATCGCTTCGCATCCTGGTGAGTTCGTTAAAAGGTTTGGCCGGATCTGTGATCTTCAAAGCTGCTTGTGCAAAAGCTTCCAGTGTGACGTTGCTCACCTGCGTGTAGCTACGGATAGCTTCTTTGACCTGTTCCTCGCCCTTTGTCTTGAAGTAGTTTTTTGTTTCGCTGCCATCTTTCGCTTTATCCGCGCGATACTCCGGTGGCCTGAGATAAACCTGTTGACACAATAATAAGGCCCGGAGTGCCTTGTGGTGTCCCGGCGTGCCGGTAGACCAGAAGCCTCCCCCTTGAAGCGAGATCGCCTTGCCAAGAAGTTCTTTTCTTGCACTGGCTTTCTGGCTGAGTCTATCCGCCAATGCCAGATCGATGTTCTGTCTGATATAGTCTATTGCTTGCGTGTAACGATCCAGATTCGTTCTAGTCATTTCACCTCCTTGATATTCAAAGGGTCACCCACTATTGACCTCTGGAACATGACTTACATATCTTTCTTGTTGACAGGAGTCAAATGACTGGGTCATGCCTATCATCGCAGGTAATTTATCGCCCAGCAAGGCCAGGCCCCTGGCGCGCACAAGGCTTGCAGTGCGGATATCCAGAAAGGATACAAAACGATCGCGGCAAGTAAAAGTTCTGTATCATCTTTCCTTGGTAAACGAAAATTCAGGTTGAAGACAGATGCCCACTTACAGTCTGGAAGGACTGGTGCCGGTTATTGACCCCGGCGCCTGTGTCCATGAAACCGCAGTCCTGATCGGTGATGTGATCATCGCCAACGGTTGTTAAATCGGGCCAAATGCCGTGTTGCGCGGGGATTTCGGGCGCGTCGTGATGGAAGAAGGGGCTAATTTTCAGGATACCTGCGTGGCGCACACCTTTCCCGGGCCGCTCACCGGGTTTGTTCTATGGCGGCGTGCATGGCGACGATGAGTCCAGGGTGTTCGCGGAACTGGTCGGAGTGATAGACGACTGGGTGGAAAGCTGCGCCAAAGAAGGCATGGAACTACCACCCCCGACTGCTGACAAAACCTACTCCGGCAAGTTCAACCTCCGCACAGGTAAGGAATTGCATGAACGCCTCGCGCTGGAGTCCATGAAGGTCAGTGAAAGCCTGAACACTTACGTGGTGAAAACCCTAAAAAAGAATCTGGGGATGTTATAAGGCTTGGCGGCCTTGGCACATTTGATTTTACTGAGGCTGCAAAGCATTGATGGCGGACAGAATGGCTACCGGGATTGCGCAACTTTTCCCCCGTTGGTAGTCGTAGTAGACAATTAAGCCTTC
>JBGMQT010000148.1:0-2475 GCA_048060695.1 Acidiferrobacterales bacterium | reverse complement strand
AGAGCGACCCTTCCGAGGGCGATCTTTACACCCAGTAAGTGGTATTGGTAAAGATCTTCGAAGTAAATTTCATTAACGACTGAATGGGCTGCGGGAAGCTGGCGGCACCGGCGGTGATCGCGGTTGTGGCATGTTTGCCTTCGTCTTCACGCATTTGTTCCAGGATAGCGCGACTCTTGTCATCGTCCGGTGTAATTTTATCCAGATGCCCCGTTAAGTGAGTAACCACCTGCTTTTCGGTTTCGGCGACAAAACCCAGGCTCCACTTGTCACCGGCACGCCCCGCCAATGCGCCAAGCGCGAACGAGCTGATGTACCAGACGGGATTGAGGTAACTGGTATGACTGCCCAACTCCTTTATTCTGTCAGCCGTCCAGGCAATGTGGTCATTTTCTTCCGCGGCGGCCTGTTCCATTTTCTCGCGGACCTTTGGCAGTCGCGCGGTCAGCGCCTGACCCTGATACAGGCCCTGGGCGCAGATTTCACCGGCGTGGTTAACGCGCATGAGTCGGCCGGCGAGTTCCCGGTCACGCTCAGACAATTCATTTTCTTTCTTGTCGCTCGCGGGATTTGGACGTTTGGCCCTGGGTGCAGGACCAAACGATGTTTTGAGGCCCTTGTCGATCTCATTAATGAATTGATCGATGCGAGAGAATGTACGTGTATTCATGGTGCAAATAATACCAGTTCCGCCGTCATTCCGGCATGCTTTTAGCCGGAATCCAGCGACCGTACAAACTGGATTCCGGCTAAAAGCATGCCGGAATGACGAGATGGGTAACGAGGTTCCTTAAGTACAAGCATAATTCTTCTCAGTCCTCAGTCCCTTGTTTTTTCAGTTGACGGTCAATCAGCGTTACCGGGTGAATAATTTCTGTTTCGGATGAATCCGCCTTTAGTCCGGATCGGATGTGGATGGCGCAACCGAGATTGGCTGACACCAGAAAATCGGCATTCTGGTTCGTCAGCGAAGCAAGTTTTTTGTCGCGCAATTTCGTCGCCATGGCAGGTTCCCGAACAGGGTAAATTCCAGCGCCCCCGCAGCAGCTCGCATTTCCTTCGAGCGCTTTAACCTCAAGGCCCGGTATCCGCCGCAGCAGCTCATAAACATTTGCTACCGCCCGCGAGTTATTGCGCAGGCTGCAGGGGTCCTGCACCAATACCCTGGCCGCGAGTGGTTTCAACGTAGCATTGGAAGGCCACGTTATAGATTCGAGGAACGAGCTGATGTCTGTCACCCGCGACCCGAATTCTTTGCCAGCGATGGAATCAGCATCATAGTGACCGTATTCGGACAGCGCCAACCCACACCCGCTAACGACCGAGATAACAGGCGTGTCAGAATCGCCGAAAGCAGCAATGTTTTGCTGCGCCAGCGATTGTGCAGTATCGAAATCGCCGTCGTGCGAATGCAGCGCCCCACAGCAGACCTGCGTTGGCGGCACCAAAACGTCGTATCCCAGTTTGGTCAGCACACTAATTGTCGCGCTTAGTGTTTCCGGATCAAGCACGTGGCCCATGCAGCCCGTAAAGAGAGACACACGGCCTGGATCTGGAACGCCGCTTGTATAGCGTTCGGCAAGTTTGAACCGACGGGTAACCGGGGGTAATAAATTCAGCGCTTGACCGAGCCCCAAAAGCTGCGCCAATCCGGTTAACCTGGCTAACCTCAATAGCCCCGTCTTCCGTGTTACCTCGATTAACCCCGCCAATTTTTGTCTTTGCCTGCCAGACAACAGGGCCATCCAATAGATTAATTTTTCTGCCAGGGTTCGTCGTCGAGGGTGTGCGACTTGCCAATGTCGCCTGGCGGTGTCGATCAACCAGCCAAATTTCACCCCTGCCGGGCAAACCCACTCGCAGGCCCGACACTGCAGGCACAGCGAAAGCGGTTTATCGAGGTCGGCTGATTCGGGCAGCTTATGTTTCAGCAGGCCCCGAATCAGTGCCAGACGGCCACGGGGTGAGGCCGATTCCAGCTGCAATTCCTGATAAGTCGGGCAAACTGGCAGGCACAATCCGCAGACAACGCAGCGGTCCAGTTCTGGCAACGGAATAGCCCCTTGAATGCTGTTTTCTTCCAATCCCATGTTTTCTGGTTAAATATGGCCCCGGCTGGACGACTGACGAATAAAGATCTAGAGACAGGTGGAGTGAATGAGCGAACCATACTACAAACATCACGTATTTTTCTGCACCAACGTGCGCGACGATGGCCGCGCCTGTTGCGCAAATCACAACGCCCGCGTGGTGCGGGACTATGCCAAGGAAAAAATCAGGGAACTGGCCCTGTCGGGCAAGGGCAGCGTACGCATTAATCTCGCCGGTTGCCTCGACCGCTGCGACGAGGGTCCGATTCTGGTGATTTACCCGGAAGGGACCTGGTATACCTACGTGGATCAGGACGATATCGACGAAATTATCGAAAGTCATATACAAAACGGTAAAAAGGTTGAAAGATTGCTGTTGGTATAG
>JBGMQT010000147.1:0-2509 GCA_048060695.1 Acidiferrobacterales bacterium | reverse complement strand
TCGTCTGGATTGGATCACGTGCGAGTGCTGCGGCCCTGGTTGCGATCGGTCAGGATCCTGCCGCTGCCGGGCTGCTTACGCTGTATGATTTGCGCTACGAGACTTTGTTGACCGTGATTCGGATCGCCGCCCTGGTGTTCTCGCTGATATTCATTAGTCTCATATTGACGGGGCGGACAGCCTACCCGCGCTGGATGGCCGTGTTCAATCCGATTGTTCTGATCATTGCCAACTTCCTGGTTTTCTGGTTGCTGCCAGATATTGGCAAGTACCTGATGCCGATTGCACTTAACGTATCTTTCTTTATTATTTTCGCACTCTCGGTATATATTGAAAGCAAAAATCATAGGCAGGTGACCCATGTTTAAAGTGGTTAAGTATATTGTTATCGGAGTGACTGTCCTCGTGGCGGTAATAGTGACACTCATGGCTGGTCGAGCTATTAACGACCGTAAAATTGATTATGATGTTGATCTGATGGGGACGATTATTCCGGAGTTTCGAGAGGTGTTCATACCTTTCACCAATACCAATGATGGGGAAGCCTCGCTGCCGTTTTTGGCCAGTGCCATTATCGATGTAGAGGGTGACGGGCGCGAGGAGCTGTTTCTCGGCGGCGGCCATGGTCAGAATGATGGTCTGTTCCGCTTCGAGGAAAAGGAATTTCAACCTTTTGACGATACGCTTACCTTTGAGAAACCTGTTGATGACGCAACCTTTGGTGCTGTTGTTCTGGACGTCAATAATGACGGCACACAAGATCTGATTGTGGCTCGTGAAAGTGGTGTGTGGATACACGAGAACAAGGGTGGACGTTTTACCAATCGCAAGCTCGACCTGGAAATGCGTGACGATACCGTTCCTCTTTCCGTCGCCGTTGCTGATCTGAACGGTGATGGTCATTTTGATATGTATGTTTCGGGTTATATCCGCAATGATCTGGTTGAAGGTCTAAATCTTTTCAGAGAGGGTTATGGTGGAAGCAGCGAACTCTATATCAACCGTGGCGACAACACATTCGAGAATAAAACGGCGGAATGGGGCCTCACCTACAAGCACAACACCTTCCAGTCGGTATTCATCGATGTCGATCAGGATGGCCAGATTGACCTGGTGGTTGCCCATGATACCGGTCAGGTGCGTACCTGGAAAAATACCGGACAGAAATTCGAGCTGATCGAAAACCCGAATTCAAACTTCTACTCCTACCCAATGGGTATTGCTGTCGCCGATTACGACAATAATGGGCTGGTCGACTTTTTCTTCTCCAACGTGGGCACGACACCGCCGCATTTCCTGGTGAAAGGCGATCTGCGCGAAGATCAGCAACATAACTGGAAGTGGCTGTTGTTCCAGAACCAGGGCGATTTCAAATTCGTGGATAAAGCTGACGAGGCTAAACTGGCCAATTATGAGTTCGGCTGGGGCAACGTTTTCGAAGATCTCAATCTGGATGGCCGACCTGATTTAGTCGTGTCTCAGAATTTTGTCTCATTCCCATTGCATAAACTACAGAAACTTCGACTGCCCGGTCGACTGCTGGTACAAAACCCCAACGGTGAGTTTGCCGAGGTGGGTAAGCAGGCGGGTGTCAGCAACCCATTCTTCTCGATTGCGCCACTGACGGCAGACTTCAACGGTGATGGCTATCCGGATATCGTACATGCCAACCTTGCCGGCCCATCAAAGGCCTTCCTGAGCAAAGGCGGGGGCAGCAGCTACCTGAAAATCAGCTTGTCCGACTCGGTGGAATCCATCGGCGCCATGGTAACTATCACACGGGATGACGGCAAAATCCTGTACCTGCCTTATGTATCCGGGGAAGGGCTGTGTTCGGATTCTTCTCGCATACTCATTGCCGGCCTGGGCGGCGGCAAAGCGGTGAAAGTGAGCGTCAGGTTTATGAGTGGCCGGGTTATTGAACGGGAGGGTTCCTTCCGGAACGAGATGCTGAAGCTGTGAAGCTTTGGGTCTCAAGGCTGGCTCGGCTGAGTATCCTGCTGGTCTGTGTGTTGGCACTCTATAGACTATTTCCGGTGGTAGCCGACCAGTTGAGAGGGCTCGACGCTTGTCCGATGCTGGGCCCCGTACCGGCCTGCTACCCGGTTTTCTTCGGTTATATTGCTATCGCACTTTCGGTCGCGCTCGATCCGTTACGCTCTGGCTGGATATTTCTGTCAGGCTGGTTGCCGGTTTGCCTGTTTGCACTCTCGGGTACGTCCCTGGAATTGCTGGGACGACCCACTTGCCCGCGTAGCGCTTCGAATGTACCCCTGTGTTTTTTCTCGCTGGCTATAGCCAGTGCACTGCTGGCGGTTTTCATTCTGGCTCGCCGGATACCTTCAGTGGGGAGGCACTGATGCCCGTTATCCAGAGCCGTTTCAGGCCAGCCTGGTGGTTGCGCGGAGCGCATGCCCAGACACTCTGGTCCAATTTCTTTCGTCTAAAACCGAAGCTGACAATCGAGTGGCAGCGCGTAGAACTGCCGGACGGTGACTTCATTGATCTG
>JBGMQT010000146.1:0-2533 GCA_048060695.1 Acidiferrobacterales bacterium | reverse complement strand
TGCTCGGTCTTGGTGGGCAGCCCGGTGCTGGGCCCGCCACGCATCACATCTACAACCACCAGCGGAATTTCCGCCATGACCGCCAGTCCGAGGGTCTCCTGTTTCAGCGCAAAGCCGGGGCCCGAGGTAATGGTAACCGCACATTTGCCGGCGTAGGATGCACCAATGGCAAAAGCGCAGGCCGCAATTTCGTCTTCAGCCTGGTGCACCAGTCCGCCGACGCTACTGAACACCTCGCTGAGGTAGTGGGATGCCGAGGTGGCGGGCGTGATCGGGTACATGGCACAGACTTCCATGCCGGAGGCCAACACGCCCATACCGATGGCAACGTTGCCGTTGACAACAATCTGGGGTTCCGTCATCTTTGAGGGTGGAATCTGGTAGCGGATATCCAGGTTGTCAGCAGCCCAGGCATAACCGGCTTCAAGCAGTTCAATGTTGGCCTTGACGATGGCCGTGGACTTCTTTTTGAAGATGAAGGCGATCTGCTCACGCGCGATTTGCAGGTCCAGGGAGTAGATATGGCAAAGCAATCCCAGCACGAACATATTTTTACCGCGCCTTGGATCGCTGACCAGTCGCAGACATTCCTCTTCCATCGGGATTTCACGAACATTGAAGCCTCCCCTGACCATTTCATCCATTGCATCAGCGTACATGGCTGCGATGGCTGGGTCCGCGTGGGTTTTCCACTTGTTCTCAAGCAATATCGTGCAGCCGGGTTTCAGTTCGTGCTCTCGCGACCTGCGCAGCATGACCTGGTCATTGAAAGCGACCATCAGGTCGGCTTCGTCACCGCCGTTGGTTACCCGCCGCGAGGCCAGTCGGATGCGGTTGCCGCTGGCGCCTTCGATGCTTCTCGCCGGTGGTTGGATTTCCGCGGGAATTATCTCCACCGTCCAGATACCAATGCCCATGCGCGCGGCGATTGAGCCGAAAGACTGCCCACATTTTTGTGCGCCCTCACCGGAGTCACTGATAATTTCAACCGTATGTTCATCGATGACGATGGCTGGTCGGCGTTTATAAGCAGCCTTTTTCTGCCTGAGCCGCACAGTCACGGTATCAGCGTTGATGCCGCCGGCCATGTTGCCGGGACAGTTTTCCGAAGGTTCATCCCTGGCGGGGCGATCTTTAAGCGAAGGTTTCATACGGTTCTTACCCTGGTGAAATTCCTTTCCTGGCACACAATCCCGAACAAGGTATCTTCCGGGGTTGAGCGCTCGTCCATGTAAACTACGTCGGTATTCCGGATGCCGAGATATTTTTTCATTGTCTGCGCCGCCTTGCGCCCGGCTCCCATCGCCAGGATCACGGTTGCGCCGCCGGTGACAATATCCCCGCCGGCATAGACACCGCCCAATGACGTGGCCATATCATCGTCGGTTTCTATGAAGCCCCATTGATTGAGTTTGATATTAGAGGTCTGGCCAATGATCGGGTTAGCGTTGGTGCCAATGGCGTACACAATCGTGTCAGCTTCGAATTCAAAATCGCTGCCCTCAACGGGCAGCGGGCGTCGTCTGCCGGATTCATCCGGTTCACCCAGTTCCATACGGATGCAGCGCATGCCGCGCACATTACCCTGACCATCGTCGAGGATCTCAAGCGGCGTGCTCAGCCAGTGGAATTCGACACCCTCTTCCATGGCATGCTCGATTTCTTCATAGCGCGCAGGGCTTTCTTCGATGGTGCGGCGATAGATGCAATACACCTTCTCCGCACCCATGCGCAGTGCTACGCGCATGGCATCCATTGCGGTGTTGCCCGAACCGATGATGGCGACCCGTTTGCCCAGGCCCAGGGGGGTATCGTGGTGCGGGAAGTCGCCGGCCTGCATCAGGTTGCAACGGGTGAGCAGCTCGTTGGCGGATAAAACGCCGTTCAGATATTCACCCTCGATATGCATAAAGCGCGGCGTACCGGCACCGGTACCGATAAAGACGGCATCGAAACCCAGTTCCCCGATCATCTGTTCAATGGTGAATAGCCGCCCGACCAGGGTGTTGCATTCTATTTTGACACCCAGGCTGGTCAGTTTGTCGATTTCTGCAGCAATGACGGGATCGGGCAGGCGGAATTCGGGAATGCCGTAGCGCAACACGCCACCGGGCTTGTGGAAGGCCTCGTATACAGTGACATCACAACCGGCTTTGGCCATATCTGCTGCACAGGCGATGCCGGCGGGCCCTGACCCGACGATGCCGATCCGGTAACCGTTGGGTTCAATGTAGGGATTATTGGTCCAGCCATTTTCGATGGCCTGATCGCCAACCCAGCGTTCGAGGCGTCCGATAGCGACCGGTTCCAGCGATGCTCCGACCGGACATACTTTTTCACACTGGTCTTCCTGGGGGCAGACCCGGCCACAAATCGCCGCCAGCAAATTGGCCTCGCTGAGCACGTCGTAGGCCCCGCGATAGTTCTTGTCAACAATCTTCTGGATAAAGCCCGGGATATCAATATGTACTGGGCAAGCAGGTACGCAGGCCGGTTTTGGGCACATCAGGCAGCGCTCTGACTCGAGGAGGGC
>JBGMQT010000145.1:0-2615 GCA_048060695.1 Acidiferrobacterales bacterium | reverse complement strand
TGTAATTCATTGAATTATAAGTAAATTAAAAGCTTCGTGTTTCTCAAAAAGCACGGGGCTTTTTAATGTTCTGATTTTGCACGTAATATTATGGGGGTTCGTATCGCCCTCCTGGCGCCACGTTATCCCTTGCAGCCAAGAATTCCAGATTGCATCTGCTGTATTGGAGTAACCTTGTCGAAGCGGAAACCAATCAAGCATTAGAGAAGTTGAGATAGAAACGTTCGTGCAGGTACGACTATTGGGTCACCTGCTCTGGCAAAACAATCGGCATCCACGTAGTTCGCATCAAGGACGACCTGAAATGCAAACGGTGCAGAAAGCTGTTGCTGAAAATATTTTAGAGAAGAGCTGATTGTTTCGTCGCGTTGTTTCACCTCTACCAAGAACCATGGCTTTCCATCACGCGCGACTAGGAAATCAACTTCGCGTTTTTCCTTGTCACGCAGGTAGCCGAGATCAAACTTTCCCAGGCCCATATCATTCCAACCTTCGATGGCTTTGAGCAGGTGACAGGCGACAAACGTTTCCGCCTTGTCTCCCGGATCTTTAATCGAGGCCCAATCGCGCAGAAACCATTTAGGTTCCTTGCGCAGTGATCGTGAGACATTTTTGAACCATGGTCTGATCAGAAAGCCAAGATGAAGGCTGACAAGGACATCAATCCATCGGCGGGTTGTGTCAATGGAAACACGTACATCGCTTGCCAGATTGCCATAGATGAGTTGATGTGCTGATCGTTCAGACAGTAGCTTGACTAACAGTTCAAGCTGGTCGAGTTGTTGGATTTGGGTGAGGTCTCGGATGTCCTCCCGAACCAATTGTTCGAGGCGCAGGGATTGCCAGCGCCGACTGAAGCGCATATCACGTTTCAAAAAAGGTTCTGGATAGCCACCATGGTTCCAGAGCGCATCGAAATTTGCGGAACTCACCTTTTTAGGTGAGCGGATAATCCGTTTTTCATCCGGTAAATCCCGAGTCAGCGTCTCAGCGACAGAAAAGGGGTGCATCCGGTATAAGAAATATCGCCCCATCAGACTGTCACCGCCACGGCGGTAGACATCCATGCGGCTACTACCCGTGACCATGATGCGGAGTTGATCCGCATAGGTATCGAAGAACCCTTTTAAGAATTGCTTCCAGCGGGGGTATTTGTGTAGTTCATCGAAGATGACTACCGGGAGCTTTTTAGATAAACGGTCGAGTCTGTAGTGATCGATCAGCTTGGCTGGCCCGGCAAGTATGGATTCCCGATCATCGATATTGTCCCAATCGATATACGTATCACCATGAACACGGCAGGTAGTGGTTTTGCCTACTTGCCTTGGGCCGCTGATAAATGCCATCTGTCGTTGCTTTGCCAGATGCTCCGCCAGCAGTGTGTCGTATAGTCGGATTTTTGGCTTCATAACCTCCTATTGTCTGTAGAATCGTATAATAGTCAAGACTATATTAAGATGCTATCGATAATAGTCATATGTCCAATGCATAGATTCTTTTTGGTGGTATAGCCTTAATATGGATGTGAAGCGGTAATCGTTTTAGCGATTGGCATCGCCCATGCGGGCAGGGTGGACAGTCCGTCAGCCAGGTCATTTATCACAGCCAGCGGCAGGCGTTGGCTTAACCGGTCAAGCATGCTGCTGTCCGCAGCCAGTGATGGGCCAAGCCACATCATGGCGCTCACGACGGGGGCTGCCGCATGATGGGCCCAGCGGATCAGGCCGGGCCTGACGTGCTTGAGATGGACCGTGCGGTTTCCCACCGGGATGGCGCGGGTGCTGCCATCGGTCCAGTAGACGACCTTGGCTGGTACTGCATTAGTGAGCCCGAGCCGATGAGCCGCAGTGAGGCCATCGGGCATGACTCTAATGTTGTCCCTCCGGGCAATGGCCGCCACAGCGGCATCGAGGTCCACCGGAGCAGGGCGACCCAGAACCCGACTGAACCGGGGCCAGTCATACAGTCCGCGGCCCACACGCCGTAGCGTCCCGTCCCTGTATAGACGTGACAGCGACTGGTCTACGGCCGCTCGATTGCCGAGATCCAGGAAGTCCTTCGCACTAAGAACCCATGAGCCGCGACCATGGCCTCGCACACGTTTCATTAAACTATCTGATAAAACAGGCATTTAATACAGATACCATTCAAATTCTTGTCAGAAAATATAGCAATAAATACTGACTAATACAAGTTGTTTATTAACCCAGGGTCCACATGAATGCTCACTTGGCACAGGGGTGGTGTCTATGCAAAAGGCCATAGCTATCCGTATGGAAAGTGACCCATGCGACCGTTGGCTCACAGGTGGAGCGGTTGCAATGGAGCAGGGTTTGCATGGTATCTTGCAGCCATGAGTCTGGACTTCAATACCCTCGACCTATTGCGCCAGAACCATCCGGCGTGGCGGCTGTTGAATTCGCCCCATGCGCCACTGATTGCGAGTTTTCTGCAGCGGGTCTTTATCGCGCCGAACGAACGCGTGATTGCGCAGGCCGATCTGGTTGAGGCGCTGGAAGACACGCTGTTCGCGCTGCGCGAACAACGGGGTGCCGATGCGTTTCCCAGGAACGCACTGGACTACCTCAACGACTGGGCCGGCAATGACAAGGGTT
>JBGMQT010000144.1:0-2615 GCA_048060695.1 Acidiferrobacterales bacterium | reverse complement strand
CAGTTCGGCCCAGGCGGGTACATAGCCGGGATCGATCTCAAGTGCCTTTTTGAATAGATCAATGGCCCTTGGAAGCGAGTCCTCTGTGACCTGGCGTCGCAGAAATTGTCCTTCCAGAAATAACTGATAGGCCTCCGGGTCGGTTGCCCTGACTTTGGGAGCCTCGCCCAGCAGGGTGATCTTCAAAGCGTCAACGACCGCCAGGGCAATCTCATCCTGTATCTGGAAAATATTATCCAGTTCACGATCGTAGGTTTCCGACCACAGGTGATAACCATTATCAGCCTGGATCAATTGGGCGGTGATGCGAATCTGGTTACCGGATTTGCGTACGCTGCCTTCCAGCACGTGGGCGACTTTCAGGCGTGCGGCGATTTCGGGTATATCGATGTCTTTGCCTTTGAAGGAGAAGGACGAAGTACGTGCGGCGACCCGCAATTCCGGAATCTTGGCCAGCAGGTTGAGTAATTCCTCGGAAAGTCCATCGGAAAAATACTCCTGTTCCTTATCGGAACTCATATTGACGAAAGGCAGCACGGCGATGGTCTGGAAATTATCTGCTGGTTTGGGAGCTGACTGCTCTACAACGATGGCTGGTTGGGAGGTTCCCGCTTTCGCGGGAATGACGGTGTTACTTTTGAACCGTGCTTCCCATACAAAAAAGGTCATACCAAGCACCAGCAGGGCGATGATAGTTAAATTGAGTTTCTGGCCGGTGGCGCTGGTGACAGACTGCGAGCGGTCGACATCCTTTTCCTTTTTAAGTCCTTCGGGCGTCAGCTCAAACGCCCAGGCAAAAAACATCGCCAACGGGAAGCCCAGAATCAGGAAAAAGGCCAGCATGGAATTCACCCAGCCCGGCAGGTTCAGGGCCGGGCTCATGACCTCACCAGCCTGCATGATCAGCCAGCCAACGATGACGTAGGCGGCGGCTACCTTGAAGACGTTGCGGCGTTTGAGTTCGTCAAAGAAGCTCATCGCAGCCCCCGTAGGGTGGACATTCATGTCCACCGCGTCGGTATCGACTGAACCACCAATCGACAAACAAAAACGCACTTTCGGGTCGGTTGTTACCAAACCACGAGGCGATGATCAGAAAAAACCTGCCGATTTCCTGAAATTTGGATTCAGGCCCGGTGGACATGAATGTCCACCCTACGGGTTCTTTGATGCAGCTCATCTGTATCGCTCCAGCAGTGCCTGGAATTCCGCTTGCTGCCGAATGCCATCGTAATACGGATTCAGTTCCAGCAAGGCCACTGTCGTAGCAACCGGTACAGTCAGCAATTGTTCAAGTACTTCAACACAGGCTGCGGTCATACCCGCAAGTGCATAACTTTGTGCCAGGCGCTCGTTGTCTATCATCTCTTCCACTGCATCTGCCGGTTTGGCCGCCAAATACTGTTTTGCCAATTGAGCGACCTTTTCCTGATTACCCAAAACCGCATATGACCTGAGTCTGGCTTCAATGATGCGGTAGTCTTCCGGGTACTGCAGCGTCATGGTATCCAGGCGGGTAAGGGCTTTTTTGGCTTGTTCCTGAGCTTCTTTTTCACGGCCCATCATCACCAATATTTCTGCCGTATAGTGTTCTCGCAAAATGATGATCGAACGGGCCACTTCCCAGGCTGGATTCCATTTTTCAGCAACCCTCATTGCACTTTCAAACTCCCGGGAAAGCATTTTTACTTCCAGGTAACGTCCCATAAAGGCCAGGTCATTGGTGTGTTGTGCGCCGATGACCAGTGTATTGGCCCGCTCGATATCGCCGTTGATCATTAACACCATCCAGGCCAGATAGGTTTTCGCCCAGTAGCTGTCCGGGTCTACCTGATAGGCTTGTTCGGTGAGGGTCAGGGCTTCATCATTGCGACCGACGTAGAACAAAGTTTGTCCGTACTCAATCAGATTAATGACAACCCTTGGATTCAGCTTGATTGACTTTTGCATGGATTCAACGGCCTGTTCCCACAGTCCCGCCCGTCGGGAGGCCCAGCCTTTCCACATGTGCGCCTCGGCATTGCCCGGCATCAGTGCAATGGCTTTGTCCATGTTCTCGATGGCAGTGTCGTAGTCGAGTAACCCCCAGTAATGGTAAAACCCCTCTGCCATGTAAAGCTCGGGAAAGTCCGGGTCTATTGCTTTTGCCTTATCGATGGCCTCGCGTGTTCTTTCCCGATCCACCGGGTTACCACCATAACTCCAGTAGTTGTTAATGTATGCCTGTGCCAGGCCGATCCATGCCAGTTTAAATTGTGGATCAAGTTTCAGGGCTTCACGATAGAGTTCTAAAGCTGTTTCAAAACCGATTTCTGTATCACCGAGAGCAAAACGTTTACCTTGAAGGTACAGTTCATAGGCTTTTACGTTGCCGGTTGGCGCATCTGAAACCTGAGCGATTTCGTTATCGGAAAGGGTCGCATGCAGGGCTTTTGCGATGGCTTGTGCAATCTCGGACTGAATATCAAACAGGTTATCGGTGGTCAGTTGGCGATCATAAATTTCAGCCCACAAATGTTTGTCGGTATCGGCATTAATCAGCTGCACATTGATACGCACACGGTTACCGGCGCGCTGCACCGAGCCCTCCATGATATTGGCAACGCCTAGTTCTT
>JBGMQT010000143.1:0-2712 GCA_048060695.1 Acidiferrobacterales bacterium | reverse complement strand
TTCTCGCCAATCACGGTCTGCTCGCTGTCCGCAACACCGTCGAGATCCGGGCTGGAATGACGGGTTGATCTTCCCTAGAAACGAATGTGGGTTGACGCGTTCAGGCTGGCCCGACTGCCGCGCCAGTTTTCGACGTGATAGCGAGTGAAGGGAAGCTCCGTCACCTTGAAGAAGCGTGCCCAGCCGATACGATCGATCCACTCGTTCATCCGCTCCCAATCCCTGGCGCCTTCCTTGTAGGCCTGGAGGATTGTCCTCACTACGGCTGCGACCTCGGGCCAGCGGGGCGGGTTATTCGGCAGGCCGGCCGCTACCAGCTTCTGGAATGTGGGCCGGCTGCGGGCATTGGAATTCTTGCCACCAACCCAGATCGCAAGCTTGGAGAATTCCGGGTGGTTGATCTGCATGGGCGGACACGGCGGATAGCAGGCGCCGCAACAAATACACTTTCTTTCATCGACTTCCAGCGTAGGCTTGCCGTTCACAATGGCCGGACGAATGGCCGCTACCGGGCAGCGCGCCACCACGGAGGGTCGCTCGCATACCGCAGACACCAGTTCATGATTGATTTTGGGCGGCTTCGTGTGCTGAATATTAATGGCGATGTCCGACTGTCCGCCACAATTGATCTGACAGCAAGAGGTAGAAATACGTACCCGATTGGGCATCCTTTCGTTGATAAACTCTTCGTAGAGTTCATCCATTAAGGCTTTGGCCACACCGGACGCATCGCTGGCCGGGATATCGCAATGTAACCAGCCCTGGGTGTGGGCGATCATGGAAACCGAGTTGCCTGTGCCGCCGACCGGAAATCCTTCTCCTTGTAACTTGTCGATCAGGGGCTGGACCTTGTCCTGCGTGCTGACCATGAATTCGATATTGCTGCGGATGGTAAAACGGACATAACCCTCGGCAAATTCGTCAGCGATACTGCACAGATTGCGGATTGTGCCGACATCCATCTGTCTTTGCGTGCCGGCTCGCACCGTCCATACTTCGTCGCCGCTCTCCGCTACGTGGTGTAATACCCCCGGACGGGGCCGGTCATGCCACGCCCACTGGCCGTAGTTTTTCTTTAACACAGGGTGTAAAAAGGGTGTCACATCGGGGACACCACTCTCGATCGGCATACGGGTTTGATCCGCCATCGTTAACCTCCTCCAGCCTCTGCACGCTGCTCCCACTTCTTTACTTCTTCGTCCCAGCCCTCAACGTTGATGTATGAGCTGGTGCGCGGGTGAATGATCATGGCCGGATCGACCTCCAGGCCGATACCTTCCAGGAAGTTCGTCAGGCCGATACGCTCGATCATCTCACCGCAGCGCTCGTGTTCCAGGCCGTTTTCCGCCCAGAATTCAATGATATTTTCAGCAAGCTCGACGAGCTTTTCGCGGTCCTCTTCGGTATCCACTTTCATAAACGGAACGATGACCGTGCCCATCAGGTCGCCGATCTTCAAGGTGCGCTTGCCGCCCACCAGCACGGTAACGCCCTGATCCTTGCCCGGAGAGAGCGCTTTGGTCATGACATTGATGCAATGCATGCAGTGCACGCAGTCCGGGTTGCTGATGGTCAGTGTGTCGTCCTCCTCCAGCGACAGGGCGTTGGTGGGGCAACGGGTGATGATATTGTCGACTATATACTTGCGGCCTTTTGCCTCGATGAATTTCTTCACTTCATCCTGTTTGATTCGAATCTCGTCGCGCCAGATGCCGATCACGGCCATGTCGGAGCGCTGGATGGAATTCATACAGTCGTTGGGGCAACCGGAGAATTTGAACTTGAACTTGTAGGGTAGCGCGGGCCGGTGCAGGTCGTCGGTAAAATTGTTCATCACCTGTCGATGCGCGGATGCGGTATCAAAACAGGCGTGTTCGCAGCGAGCCTGACCGACGCAGGACATGGAGGTTCGGACGGAGGGTCCCGCGCCACCCATATCAAATCCCAGTTCATTGATCGCATCGAAGGCGTGCTGAATGTTCTCCGTGGTACATCCCTGCAACATGATGTCGCCGCTTTGACCGTGCAGCGCAATGAGTCCCGAGCCGTGTTTCTCCCACAGGTCGCAGATTTTCCGCAGTGTGTCCGTGTCGTAGTGCATACCCGGAGGAGGCATGATGCGCAGCGTATGAAACTCGGCCGAGGCGGGGAATTTTTCGGCGACGTCGGAGAAGCGGGGAATCACGCCACCGCCATAACCCTTCACCCCGGCAGTACCGCCCCGCCAATAACCCTTGCGTGTCTGGTAGGAATGTTCGAGCTGGCCCAGCAGGTCTACCATCATGTCGGTTTTGCCGGCTAATCGCTTGAGGCCGGTAACAAAACTTGGCCATGGACCACTCTCCAGCTGGTCCAGCATAGGGGTGTCGTGCATCTTTTTGGGCATGATTGGAACCCTCCCGGATTGATTCGACTGCGCCCGTGACCCGTTGGTGCTTTTGACTTTGCCGGGTCCGGTTCGCCACCTGTCAGACTACAGGATCAAAAGCTCGTAAAGTAGTGCCGGAATTTGATCCAGGTCAATGGTGTCTTCAATAGTGTGGCAGCAGCCACCCTACAAGCAGCGCGGGCGAGTCTCCTGCCTTCGTAGTTCAGATCGTAGACCAGGTCTTCCTGCTGGCTGTCCTAGGCGAATTGCTAATTATCACTTGAAATCAGCAACTTATACAGTCTTGTTCTTAGGCGCAAGCGTCCCTAACCTACCCTGCCATG
>JBGMQT010000142.1:0-2793 GCA_048060695.1 Acidiferrobacterales bacterium | reverse complement strand
GGTGCGCTGAATCGTCGAATGCCGTAAAGAGATGGTTGAGCATTGTCACGAGGTCTTTGGGGGAAACGCTGTCACTTAATGCAGTAAAGCCCACGATGTCCGCAAAGAGCACCGTTACCTCGGGGAAATTATCGGCGATTGTCTCTTCACCCTGCTTCAGGCGATCGGCGATCGGACCAGGCAGTATGTTGAGCAACAGACGTTCATTCTCTTCGTTCTTGCGTTGAATCTCCTCCGTCTGTTCTCGAATACTGACTACCATGGAGTTGAAAGTTGAACTGAGACGCCCGAGCTCGTCCTGTGAAGTAACCACCACCTGTTGATCCAGATCCCCTTTCGAAACCTGGGCCGCGGCGCGATCAAGACGGGTGAGCGGGATACGGATGCTGCGCGTGATCGGAACGGCAATGGCGATACCAAGAAGTACAGCAGCCGCGAGAATCATGCCGATAATCGTTGTTGATTTACGCATGATCGACTCTGCGTTGGCCAGCGAGTCGCTGGCCTTACGCGCTGCAAATACCCTGAGTCCCTTGAACTCGTTTTCGAGGAGTGCGACGTGGTGCGCCCCCTTTCCACGAGTGATGGCATCGGCGGCAGCCAAGTCTCCCGCGAGACGCAATTGAATGACTTCATCACGAATCGGTCGCCAATCAATCAACAATTGATAGACTTTTTTTACCATTTGCGGATCACCCAGAAACCGGGATTTCACCATTTCGAGGTGGCGCAGGGCGGCCTCATCGTGCATGGAGACCTGGGACTCATGGGCGCGGATCTTGTCGCGATCAATCGCGTGAGCGAGGTCTTTCATCTCGCGATGTATTTTAAGAGCCTCGATCGCGGCCGCATCGATGGAGCGGGTTACGGTAAACGGATGGTGGTATAGAGTGTCGCTCTGTTGCTTGAGGCGGTCCATCTGATACAGAGCAGAAAGGCCGAATATGACGATAAGCAAGACGAGTGCCCCGAATCCCAGGCCAAGCCGGTTCGCGATGCTCATGTCCAGGAACCACTTCCGCATGGAATCCTCCACTCACTAAATCCGCGTTGATACATCGACCAGCAAAATCTATTGATCCAGTTACACCAGAAATCTACAAACAAATATCAGGTCATAATGATTTATCAGATAAGCTCACAAGCTGCGTAGAATTATTTGCTATAGTACCGTTAATTTCCTGTATCAGCGAATAACTTTAAGGGTGCAGTAATGAAGTTGAATGAATCCGCTATTTACAACAAAGAGTTAAAGTCGAGGAGCGTCACCGTGCACAAAACCGCTATTGCCACCTTCTCTGAACTGGAAACATTGAAGCCCACTTATGCCCTGGTCGCTGATGTCGATCTTGTTGTTATACGTTTAGAAGAAGAAAAGGTTTCTGTGCTCTATGGACGCTGTTTGCACCGTGGCGCGTTGATGGCGGATGGCCATATAGAAGGTGGAAATCTGGTGTGTGGCGTGCATAACTGGGACTACTGCTACAAATCCGGTGTGAGCTCCTACAATCCTTCGGAACGTCTACAGCAATTCAATTCATGGGTGGAGGGCGACAAGGTCTGGGTCGATGAGGATGAGATCAGAGTCTGGGCCGTGGATAACCCCCAGCCCTACGACCGGGATGCCTACCAGGGTTTGTATAAGGATATACACGGTGGGTCGGAAGAGCCGCACACCCACTATATCCAGCACCTGGCTGAACACGGCCTGTCAGAGGTCGGTCACCACGGTCGGGTCAATGCCATGGGCGTCCCACGGGACGAACTGCCCAAGTGGGAACAGATTCAGTTATTGACAGCACAGTTGCACAAAGTCCCCTTGCTGGACGAACACCTCGTCGGAACCGGGGTCGTCATCGGTCCAAAGGCCAATAAGCCCCTGGTGCTGGACCGTCCTTTGTTCGTCTCGGACATGAGCTTTGGCGCCCTGTCTGAGGAGGCCAAAGTGACACTGGCAATGGGTGCCGAGATGGCAGGTACCGGCATCTGCTCCGGAGAGGGTGGCATGTTGAGTAACGAGCAAGCTGCTAATTCCCGCTATCTGTACGAACTGGCCTCGGCCCGTTTCGGCTACTCCATGGATAAGGTACAAAAGTGCCAGGCCTTTCATTTCAAATGTGGCCAGGGCGCCAAGACCGGTACCGGTGGTCACCTGCCAGGTAATAAAGTAAAAGGCAGGATTGCGGAGGTGCGCGGCCTCAAGGAAGGTGAAGCGGCCATTTCGCCATCGCGTTTTCCCGACTGGGACACGGTAGATGACTATAGGCGTTTCGCGGCGGAAGTGCGCGAAGCAACCGGAGGCATTCCCATTGGCGTGAAGCTTTCTGCCCAGCACATCGAACGAGATATAGAGGCGGCACTGCAAATCGGTGTCGACTACATCATCCTCGATGGCCGCGGCGGCGGTACCGGTGCTGCACCGCTCATCTTCCGCGACAACATTTCGGTGCCCACCATCCCGGCACTGGCACGTGCCCGCCGTTATCTGGACAACAAGGGCTGTAACGACGTGTCGCTGGTGATCACCGGTGGATTACGTTTACCTGCCGATTTTATCAAGGCGATGGCATTGGGTGCCGACGCCATCGCGGTTTCCAACTCTGCGATCCAGGCAATCGGTTGTCTGGGTATGCGCGCTTGTCACACCAATAACTGCCCGGTAGGTATTGCCACCCAGAAGCCCCATCTGCGCAAGCGCCTGAAGATAGAAAAAGGCGCTGAACAACTCAACAATTTCTTCCGCGCTTCTACTGAGCTGATGCAGGTGATGGCGCGGGCCTGCGGTCATGATCA
>JBGMQT010000141.1:0-2849 GCA_048060695.1 Acidiferrobacterales bacterium | reverse complement strand
GACCTTCGCATTGCGAACGCGACGCTCTCCCAGCTGAGCTACGGCCCCACGCAGAGTGGCTAGTTTATATCGAAGCAGCAATCGTCCACCACGCCTGGGCAGCGGCGAAGTCATCGATCAATTCCGCATCCCAAGCCTGCCGAACCAGGTCGGCCAGACCCTCATCCACCAGCAGGGCTTCTATGTAGATTTCGATGAGCACGTGCAGCGAACGAATCAATCGGCGCCTGGTACATGCTGCGCCAGATCCTTACAAACTGCGCTTCCCGATGACCGCACGTTGAGACCGAGCGTCCCATCTGCTGAGGCAGGCCAATCCATCATTTCAAATTTCTGCAGGCAATCGAAATAGGCCGTGATGGGTAGTCTGGCCCTGTCAGCATCGATGGTGGTCTGCGCCAGCGTGTATCCGAGAGCGGCTACCGCAATGTCACCGGCATAGGCAACAGCGCTCTTCCAGTATGAATCGGACATAGTCTGGTCCCCCATTCGGACATACGAACTACATAGCAAAAGCGTAGTTCAGATTGCACGGCTCTCTATAGGTAGAAACCCCTACGCCAGAGGGCTTCAAATCGCATACTGTTTCGCATAATCGGTCGGTGCAAACAGGTAAAATCACAGCCAATACCAAGAAATAGCGCTAGTGGAACTCGGAAATGAAACGAATAATGAGCTGGTTTGAAACGAAGATTTCCTGGCCAGGGGATTCTGCTGCGGTGGAACAGCCGGGAAACTTAGCGAGCCGCATGGACGATGTCACGCCCAATGACAACTACGAAATCGAAACGTCATATAGCGAAGAGGGGACTGTAGTAAGCGAGGAACGGGCAAAGAATGTATTGATGCCTGATATATATGCCGATGGGCAGATTGCCTTTGAGCCGCACCCCGAGATTCACGATCAGCCATCTCAGCATGCCGATGAAACGGCTGGATTCAATCCCTACGATACGGCCGTTCTCGACAAAAAGCCGTAGACTGATTCGCGATAAACTTAGGTTCCTGGTCTGTGCTGATGGTAGTCAGCTATCTTGACCAGGCGGTAATTCCCACTTATTCATGTTGTGGCGGGCATTCGGATAAACCATTCGGTCATAGTGGCCATGTTCAATCCAAAGCTTTACATCGTGAATTCCCGCTGAGTGCAGTTTCTGCGCCATCACGCGCTTGAATTGCCGTGCGGTCCACTCAGAATAATACTCATTTGCATGGACAATGCCGGCCACGTCGGTAAATACTGCCCAATAATCAATGAAGTCGTGATCAAAATCTGCCATTCGTAGACTCCTTGTCTGTCAGGAGATTATAACTGCTCGGCTTTCCCTAACCCAGGTTGCTAACTCCCCAATAACTTTTGGACGATTTCGTAGCACTGCTAAGCAACTATTTTTCTTTAACTATTCCGAGTCGATAGGAATCGATGATGCCGATAAGCCAACATGCGCCAAAAACAAGCGCGGCAATATTCAATGTTGAACCTTCCACAGCAGCAGTGGATTTGGAAACCAGTTCTGTAATGGCTGCTGCTTCGAGTGGAATATCACCACTGTTCATTTTATCGAGCACGGTCAGCGCTTGCATTATTGCTTTTTTAACAATCACTGACAGGGCTATCAGGGCGGGCAGCATCAACACTGAGCAGCGAAGATATTGTTTCAAGACCATGTGTCCGACGCCTGGAAATATTAGGCCGGACAGAAGCGCAGCTCTTACCGATCTCGTCATCAGTTCATCTCATTATCTATCTCTGAGAGCAAATTAAATGCTCGGTGTAGCTTATCCCAACCGCTGGGTGCCCGCTTTTACGTCGGGGGAAATGACACCAATCAACTTCGGTTTGAAAAAATTCTTGCGCAAATGTCGCCCAGTCGTCGATGGGTGACGCCAAACAGAGACACTCCGTTGCGCACAAAAACTGACACCAAAACAACCCCCTATACCGCCTGTTGCGAAACCGCCACGGCATCCCGGAATGTGGCTAGACATGTGTGCAAAGTGGCGGTTAACATCCGCGCCGTTCCGTCGCAAAGCCATTTTTCCGGCCATATAGCGGGCAACATTGAGGAGAGTTAGATGAAGAGTTTAATTCTAGTGGCGGGGCTGCTCCTGCAGAGTATAGCTATCGCACAAACGGTCGAGGAAAAACCGCTGGAGCAAGAACCGGTGGAACAAAAATCGGCCAAATTGAGTTATACCTATGCTGAGCTGCGTTTCGTCGATGTTGATTTCAGAGGTGGTGACGGCATTCGATTTAATGGTTCCTATGAGATGGATGGTAACTGGCTCATTGTTGGTGGTCTGACGTCGCTAGACTTTAACAACAATGTTGATTCAACCCTCCTGGAACTTGGCGGCGGTTACGTTTGGCATTATACAGAAGACTTCGACCTGGTAAGTACACTCCGTCTCGTTCGGTCTGAAATAGACAACGGTGGTATTAATGCGGACGAGACAGGATTTGCGTTTTCGGCAGGCACCCGCGGCCTACTGGCACCTCAGTTCGAGATACGCGGGTCGGTTAATCACATTAACCTTAAAGACAGCGACACCTTTCTGGAGCTCGCGGGCGACTACTATTTCACTGAGCAGGTCTCTGCAGGCGTGAGCCTGGAGTTCGCAGGTGACAGAGACACCATCACAATCGGTGTACGCTGGTTTTTCAATTAAGTAACCGCAGCGAATTGCCGCCACCGTAAGCAGGTCTTTGGTTACTACATTGCGGCTGTCTGAGTATCGATTGATACAGATGCTTGCGACTTCCTATAGCAGATAGGTGTCCCTTATGATGCACAGTATGATTTACGGCACTTTGACAAAAAAAATACTGCGGGTGTCCAAGAAATCAG
>JBGMQT010000140.1:0-2894 GCA_048060695.1 Acidiferrobacterales bacterium | reverse complement strand
CATCGCCCAGAAAGTCGGCGAAGAGGGCGTAGAAACAGCATTGGCCGCCGTTGCAGGTGATGATGAGGAACTATTGAATGAGTCAGCCGATCTCATTTATCACTTGCTGGTGCTGTTGCGCAGTCGCAAGCAGGAATTGGGATCACTGATTGAGGTACTCAAATGCAGACATGGGGCATGATGATAGCCATGAAAGTTAATCTAGACCTGATCGATGCCGATACCATCGTGGAATACCATGAAAAGCGCCCAGGTTCTCCTTATACCCCTTTCAGATAAGGATTTGTTCCAGATCAATGTGTGGTGACGGAAAATAGTGTATTCTAAATCAATAATAAGAGAAACGTTCGATGTAGCATACTAAATTAGTATTAAGTTTCCATATAACGTGTCGCACTTCTTAAAAGCAGAAGTGTAAATAAGCTTTTCAAGATGGGTCGCTGGCAAACAGCGAATATTCTTACGTGCCGTTGGCACTTACTTGAATACGGGACACGTGATGCGTTTTTCAAACTGTGCAGCTTCTGCAGATTTTAATTCCTTCAAGTTCTCCAATCGTGTGAATTCTCACGGATTCTCAGCACGGTTTCCTGGTCACGATAGCCCGGAGTACAGGCTTCATTCGGGCCAGGGATTCCAATACTGATTTGGGCGAGCAACTGGAAAAACAGGTTGGAAGATAAACCATGATTTTATGGAAAAGGGCGTTACTCCGACCTATGCACTCGCAAGGGACATACGATTTTTTTCAATAAGTTTAAGGTCAGTTTTTTTGTAAGGAGAGACGTAATGATGAATAAAGCCACCTTCTGTTTCATATTTTTATTTCCTTTCATAGTGGCATGTAACACGTCGGATTCACCTTCCACGACCCCTGATGAAGGCGGAGGAGTCGGGTTGGTTGTGATAAATGACGGGGACGCTGAAACCCTGCTAGGAAAAGCCCGTGCTGAAAAGTTAGAAAAGCTAAAGCGGGCTTTCAATACCTCAGTTGAACTCACATTGAACAGGCGCACGAATGCCATCAAGAGTATAGGCTTTGTGTATGATAAGGATGCAACAAGCGTTGCCGACCTCAAGACGCACGCCGAATCCTTTGTTGCCAATTACCTGGATCTGATTGATCCCAACATTAATGTTGGTGAGCTGATCGTAACCCCGGAACGTCAATGTTACTCCAACCTGAAAGATTTCGGCAGTATCAGGTTTGACCGAGTTATTGGCGGTACCGCTGTGTTGGGTAGTCATCTAACACTGCACTATGGAGAGAAAGGTCTGCTGGTTAAGGTAGAAAACAGCCTCGCATCGATATCGCGGAGTACGTTACAAAAAGACAAGGCTAAGGTCTCCCTGAAAGATGGTATTAGCAAAATGATGGGACAACGTAAAGTGAAGGTTGTGGGTACCCAAAAGATAACGCCTGTAATCATGCCTGTTATGAGTCAGGGAGAAACCAGGCTTGTCGGTGGCGAATTAGTCGTGTGGTCAACAGGAGCCGGCGGAGCTAACGACAATGATGGCGTTATGGCTGGAGTAGTATTAACAAGTGGTGAAGTAGTTGGTCCCTGGGATACCGGTGTGGACAACTACAACACGGGTGGGATTGGTGATGTCCATCTGGACGAGCGTACAGAACTTCCAGATTTTATAACGTTCCGTTCGAAAGGCGGAATAGCGGTTAACAGTGCTGGTGTTCTTGATGATCCCGCTGAAATTGTGTACCGGTTTCTGGAACAGTACCCCAGCGTGTTCCGCTCGGGTGACACGCGCTGCCAGTTCAGGCTCAAAGGCGCTAAAACACTGGCGGAGCTGGAAAAAGTAACATACGTAAAAATGCAACAGACCATCGCCGGTTATCGAGTGTTCGGTGGTGAGTTAGTGTTTGAAGTGGAAGATGGCAATGTCATTATGTCGGCACAGGGACACATTTTACCCGAGGCATCGATGCCTCTCTCTGCAAAAATCAATGCTGGTAGCGCGCTGGAAGAAGCAAAGCAACAGTTGCGTAAACAGGCAAATTTTATTGCCGAAGATCGAAGGGAAGCATTCATAGAACAAGCAGACAAGGCAAATTGGCGCGGCACAGAATTGCTTATTTTCCCTGGGCAGTTACATACCGGCAAGCCAACGGACTCTCGCCTGGCCTTCAAAGTTCAACTGGACAATTACGTAATCTTCATCGACGCGATCAACAGCGAGCTGCTCTATGCCTACAATATACGTTCAAATGCTAATGTAGTCGTAGAAGGTGGTGGCCTGACTGAAAATTTTTCGGATCGGCCAAACTATGTAACTGTTAATGTCGACGGAGCACCCGTTGGGGTGCCAGCTGCAGGCAATACCGATATTCCGTTTACGATAGCGGATGTTGGAACCAGCGCAGCTTTTTTTGCTGCTCATGGCTGGACAGGGCTTAACGGCAGAGGTAGTGATTTTACCGCAATCACAAACTTGGTACTGGGGCTTGGTTGCCCAAACGCCTTCTTTGAACCATACATTTCCGATAATGCATTTTTCTGTCTCGGTATGGGCCAGAATGATGTTGTGCCCCACGAATTTACCCACGGCGTAACTGCATATTCATCCGCACTTATTTATCTGGATGAATCCGGCGCGCTGAATGAGTCTTACTCAGATATCATGAGCAACCTTGCTTTCCCAGACTTGATTCCAGCTGGAAGCCCGCCTGGTACGTTACCTGGGTGGATAGTAGGTGAAACCGGAGGGTTTGGCGGCTGTGCTGGTGCCTTTCGCAACATGGCAGCACCCGGAGCGTGCGGCGACCCAGGAAACTGGAGTGGCTACCTGTCGAGAACCGACCTCGGGTGTGCACCGGCAGATATTTTCGGTACAGGTCCAGGGTGCGATAGTGGTGGTGTTCACAGCAATTCGGG
>JBGMQT010000139.1:0-2929 GCA_048060695.1 Acidiferrobacterales bacterium | reverse complement strand
GTAGGGAATTGGCGTGATGTGCTGGTGGTAGTGAGAAAAGGGGGCGGCCATCTGGGAAGAGAAAGAGAGGGGGGGTGGTAAGATGAGAATCGGAATCATTTGTCACCGACCCCTTTTTTGTTCACTGGGCCAGCGCGTGCTTATGGCAGAGAATCTGGATTAATAATATAAAGTTTATTCTGGTTGGTTTGTGTGTTGTCATTGGTGCGGAAGGCAAAGCCTTTCGAACCCCATCGTATGAGATCTAGTGTAGATACAAATGATGCAATATTGCCTACATTCACTTGTCCGACCGGAAGAAATGAACTTGCATCAAATGATTGAATCGTTGCTATAGAGCCGTTGTGCTTCAGGACGAACACGCGATTCAGGCTGGAATCAGGGGCAACCGAAGATGAGGAACCGGCTCCATTGAGCGTAAGCTGTCCCGCCAGTGTTCCCGTTGCAGCGTCGACAACCTGGATAATGCTTCCACCTGACGAATAGACGCGTCCGCTGTCGTAACGGATATCAGTACCAAAGCCCGAGATCAGACCTTTGGATACATTCGTTACCGAAATACCGCCTGGTGTTATATCCATTGTACGCAAACCGAAATCCGTTGTTTCATTGTTATATCCGTACAGGATTTCTGATGATTCAGAAAACTCGATTACATTGCTACCTGTATGGCCGGGCGTCACCAGTTGTCGTTTTACACCGCTATCAAAAACGGCGACCCCCGCATATCTGGGGCTAGAGCCCCGAAACGCCAGCGACACGGCGATCGTTGATGCATTTCCAGGCATCACCTCAATATCTTCGGCATACATAGGCCCAAAGAATGAATCCTGGCCCAGGGTGAAAAGGGCTCCCGGTGTTCCACCAGGTATATCGTAGGATCGAACTGCCGCTGCACTGCCAAGACCGACATACAAGGTAGTCCCGTCGCTCGATATTGCCAGCGGGCCGGGTTCGCTCCCAATGAATACCGTGGATTCGATCTGCGTGGTAACGGGATTGATAATTGCGATTGAGTTGCCCTGTGAACCGGCGGAACTCGCGTAGATGCGCTGGCTAACCGGATCATAAAGGATATCGTTGGCAGACAAGTCAAGTACTGTCACGGCAGCATTGCCTGTTTCGCCACCCGCGCTACCACTACCCTGTAGTCCTGTCACCTGGAACAGTTCTTCGGTTGTGTAGCTGGTAAATAAAATTGCACTGCCAGGAACGCCGATATCGACCTGCGTTACTTGTTTTACCAGCCCGGTATCTTGTGCGTACCACACGGTGGTAAGGGTACTCGCCGGAATGATTGAACTGTCTGATGAGAGTCTGATATCCAGTCTTGTGGAAATTTCGATCTTTATCGCTCCGGCGAAGTCCCCTGCCGGAACGGTTATATCTTCAACACCCAGTATGCTGACATCACTGTCAATATCCACCAGGTCACTAATACCATCGCTGTCGATATCGAATCCGAAATCGAAATTCGATGCAGTAAATTGCTTGTAGGTGTCACCTGACTGGACCGGAAATCGAACAATCTGTGCAGGGTTGGCAGCTCCACCCATCTCGACGAATTCCCAGTCGAAAACTCCGAGGCTGTTTTTCACCAGCGGGGTACTAGCCGGCTGATTTATATTTGACGGGTTACTTTCGACGAGGATGGTTGCTGTAGTGCCGTTGATAGTGCGCGTGCCAGATACAGTTACGGTATTCGAGAATGAGACAGTTGGTGCCCCGTTTATCGAGTCCGTACCCTGGTATGTCCAGCTGATTCCTTGGTCCAGAGGAAAAAAATTGCCGATATCGCCCGGACCTACCGGCGCGCCACTGGTTTGAAACAGGCTGGTAACAAAGCCCATCAGGTTGCCATCGTTGAGTGTATCGTTCAGCACCGCGTTGACGGTGCTCTCAATATCATTATTAAACGGTGACTGACGAATTGTTGTCAAAAGATCGATGCTTGCGGTTATATCAGCGAGTTGCCTCACAGAAAGGTCGCTTAATTTGACGCCAGGCCGGGCGAGCAACTGATCAATTACCAGGCGAACAGCCGCTTCGCTGACAGGGTTGATATCCACTGTCTTGCCGGTTACGAAGGCCTGCATCCTGGCACCTGTTGCAGCGTTCACTACTCGAACCACGAGATCACTGGAAAATGCAAGACCAAGCTGTGTCAGATCGAAAGAGTAGGCACTGCCAATGGTTGTTGTCGTCGCCAGTATATCGAGGGCTTGTCCGGTTGCATCCAGCCTGACAAGTTCCACTCGTGTGCCATTGGGGACAGTCAGGCCGCCGGTTAACTGTGCAAAAGCCCGGGGGAAAAAGAGATCAAGCAAATCTTCACTGATACCGCGTCTTTGTTGAAACGCTATTTGCCCGTTTGGTGCCTGAATTTGGCCTGACACCAGAACTGAAGCAGCCTGGTCAGGTGTGCCGGTATTGGGGATCGCCTGAGAGCTGCCTCCGCCACCGCCACCGCCGCCACATCCACTCAATACCAGGAGCAACAACAGTGTAAAGACTTGACCAGGAGATCTGAAACGAGACTTATTATTCATGTGCGATCTTCTCTTTTCTTTAATTCTATAAAGCAAATTCTCCAACGGTCCGAGTGACACGGCCAGTTTGCTGTTCTTCTATAAGACTTTTTATCCTATCGCACCGACTAATACAATGGAGATATCTCGTATGATTCTCAAGGCTTTGTTTTTAATATGGAATCAATATGAAATCAAAAGGAGACGGATTTCGCTGGTACCAGAGCAGTGCGGCCGGGCAGAGCAAAAAGGCAGCAAAAAGGGGTCCAAGCAAAAACTTGGTTTCCAGTTTCTAGCGCAACAATTCTCGCATAGCTTCGCACGGTGATTTCCAGTCTAGCACTTTCCGCGGGCGCTCATTAAGCAGGTTTTGTACCTTACAAATCAATGGGGTCAGACTC
>JBGMQT010000138.1:0-2931 GCA_048060695.1 Acidiferrobacterales bacterium | reverse complement strand
GCAGCCTTCGTTCTACTCCTTCAAAGCCCTACTTAACCACTCCCTCGGACTCCACCCGAATGCCACGTGGCATTCCCTACATTATCGGCAATGAAACTGCTGAACGTTTTAGCTTTTATGGAATGCGTACCATCTTGGTCGTCTTCATGACGCGCTATCTGCATTACATGGTGGATGGCGAAGTGGGAGTGGAGATGAGCGACGCGGAAGCGAATGAGTATTTTCATAACTTCGTGGCGGCCGTCTATTTTTTTCCCGTGCTGGGGTCGTTTCTTTCTGATATTTTCATCGGCAAATACCGCACCATCTTGTGGTTGTCCATCGTCTACTGCCTGGGTCACCTGGCTTTGGCACTGATGGGGAACCCCGGGTTAACGCCAACGAGTTGGTTAATCCTAGGATTGTTACTAATCTCTGTAGGAAGCGGTGGAATTAAACCATGCGTTACTGCACATGTGGGAGACCAGTTTGGTGTAAATAACAGCAATTTGATGTCACGAGTCTATCAGTGGTTTTATTTTGCGATCAATTTTGGTTCCACCTTCTCTACGATGATGACGCCCGTCTTACTCAAATGGTATGGCCCGCATGTGGCCTTCGGCGTCCCCGGTGTGCTGATGGGGCTGGCAACCCTCATGTTTTGGAAAGGTCGGCATGTGTTCGTACATGTGCCTCCCGGCGGTATGCGTTTTTTCAAGGAGACTTTCAGTCCCGAGGGTATCTCGGCGCTGCTGAAGTTAACCATTGTTTATGCCTTTGTAACCGTGTTCTGGAGTCTGTTTGATCAGACCGGTTCCTCATGGGTACTCCAAGCAGAAAACATGGATCGTCATTTTCTCGGGTTCAACTGGCTTGAATCACAAATTCAAGTGGTCAATCCCATATTGGTGTTGATTTTGATTCCGCTGTTTCAATTTTTGGTTTATCCGGCGGTCAATTCCGTTTTTACCCTAACACCAATTCGCAAAATTTCTATTGGTTTCTTTTTTGCTGCCGGGGGTTATGCATTGATCGCATCCGCACAGAGGCTGATCGACCAGGGTCAAACTCCCTCAATCGCGTGGCAACTTTGGGCTTACCTGTTGCTTACCAGCGCGGAAATCATGATTTCGATTACCGGAATCGAATTTTCTTATACCCAGGCACCCAAGAGCATGAAAGCGGTGGTGATGGCCCTTTGGCTCTTCTTTATTTCACTGGGAAATCTATTCGCCGCCAGTGTGAACCACTACATCCAAGTCCCTGGAATCAGCCAAATTGCCGCGGAGGTGAAAAACTCCGAGATCGGCACCGAGAGAAAAATTGGCTCCTGGCATATCAAAATTTCCAGCAGGGCCAATCAGAAGGATGCTAAGACCGTGCGCGTCTGTGGTGCAGACGGCCGGTTTGATAGCCCAGACGACATTGTCATGCAGTTCAGCGGTAGGCACCAACTGGAAGACGTTGAGACCGTCGAGAACAAGATCCTGAAAGCCGCCGCAGAAACCATTGAAGTCGCTTTTAGGAACTCGCTCGAGGATCCCAGCCAAGGCATCTTACCCTCCGATGAACAAGGGCAGCAATTACTCTCCTTGATGACCGACTCTCAAGGACAATCACTGGCTTATCAACTACTCTCAAAAAACGTATTTCGAATCACTTCACCTGGAGCCGATCGACAAGGAGGCACTCAGTGGGATGTCATTCTAAAAGCAAAAGTCAGTCGAGCCGATACAGGGACACATACTGCCGGTCTTCAGAAACAACCGTATGACTGGTTGGAGAAAAGGATCATTGCGTCCCTCGGGACAACAGGCGAAGAAGAGGTGAAGCGTGCGCGGGGGATCATACCAGAGACCACCATTGACAGCAGCATCACCGTGGGCGGTCAAGACACCCTGGAAGGAGCCGCCTACTTTGATTTTTGGACGTACACCATCTTGATCACCGCAGTTCTATTTGTACCGGTAGGATATTTCTATAAAGAAAAGTCGTACATTCAGACCGATTGATTCGATGAACGGTCTCCGATTTCAGGCAAAGCTAGCAGTCCGAGGTGACGCAAAACGGTCTAGGTGACAATACGCGTGCTTGCTATGATCCGACTCAACTCGGCTGCGCTGCTACATGCTAAAGAAAAAAGTAACACTTTAGCCAAGTGGTAGCCGGATTCGCAAGAATTCGGAGATTGCCCAATTTCACGCCAAATGGTCCGAATTCTTGCGAATCCGGCTACAAATCGATGCCGCTGCCATTCGGCTAAACAGTTACAGAAAAAGAATAAGTTCCCTACCCACTGCCACTTCTGGTGAGAACCAAAACCCATGTCGAAGGTCCCGCAATATGTGATCTCTACCATAATCCTCTGCGTCGTGACCACTGGCTTGTGGTCTCAGCTGAATTCCCTGGGACAGGCCCAAGAAACTGCGCCCAACCAGGCCGCCGAACTGCCTGCTCCCCTGCCGAGTACAGCCCCCAACCACACCACGACACACCCCAACTTGCAAGTGGCACAGCGCTTGGGGAATCCAACCCGACAGCGAGGAGGATCTGCCCAACCTCCTGGCCCCCCTGTGAACCGGGCGACAGTCAATGGCGCACCGTTCCAATTGAGTGCGGTAGATCAGCAGTGGGTGAACCAGGTACTGATGATGTGGGAAGACCAAAGCAATCGAATCACTACCTACAGCTGCGCCTTCCAGCGATGGGAGTACGATCCGGTATTTGGTCCGGGCGGAGAAACTCCTTTGATCAAGAGCCAGGGCCAGCTGACATACGCCAAACCTGACAAGGGAAGTTTTAGAATTAACAGCATTCACCGTTGGGTACAAACAGACCCCCAACAAGCGGGCCAGCATGTCCTGCAGAAAAACGAAGTCGGTGAGCACTGGGTCTGCGATGGCAAAGCTATTTTCGAATACAAGCACGACAAAAAGCAACTGGTCGTCCAGC
>JBGMQT010000137.1:0-2944 GCA_048060695.1 Acidiferrobacterales bacterium | reverse complement strand
GCTCTGTTTGGGAGCTTGACTTGAGGGGACAGGGCTTTTATTTTACCTATACACGTATCGGAGTGGCAATTGACCGGAATTCGTTTCCACTTGCCGGTGAGTCCGGCGGCCATTGCCGTTTACGACAATGCCGAATGCCAGCGTGCCGTTAATACCATCGTAATAACTTGGGGTGGGTGGCGGACGAATTTCTCCGCCTGACCGCCGTGTCAGTGAATGCCGCCGTTACGCGCTTTTCTTGATTCGTTCAGCTTGACGCGCAGCAGGTTCAAGCCTTCCAGATAGGGTACGGTACCGTTGGCACGGATCACGTCTCTGCCTTCTATGCTGCCGGCATACTTGATGAAGTCTTTGATCATATCTGCCTGTTCGTTGTTTTCGTTGTAGACCAGATACAGGGTCCGGTAGAGCATATATTGCCCAGTCTGAATATTTTCGTAACTGGGTGAATTACCTTCCAGGTCGAGAATTTTAACATCGCGCTTGCGAGCGCTGCTGATACCTGAAATAGCTATTGCACCAGCATCGACGATCACCTGCTTTTCCAGGGGACCTGATGAATCAAACAAAAACTCGGTGACAAACTCCTGATCGTAGCCATCGAACAACAATTTGCGTGCAGTACGCCCAACCCCCGAGATCTTGCCCTTACGTGCAAAAAGCTGTAGCGGTAAATCGGGTCCGCCCAGTTCGTTCCAGTTAGTGATCTGGCCGAGATAAACCTTGCGCAGGTCTTCCAGGGATATATTGCTTACGGGATTGTCCTTGTTCACGATAACGACCAGCGCATCCCAGGCCACCGGTACCTGTACCACGCCACTTTCCTCGGCAATGCCGCGTATTTTGCGCCGGCAACTTCCGCCTATATCAGCAGACATATTTGCGATATCGCGAATTCCGCGCGTCGCTCCACCACCCTGGACATCAATCACAACGCCGGTTTTCTTCTCATAGGCTTTCGCAAGCGATACAAGATAAGCCTTTTTGGAAATGCCGCAGCCTACCCAATGCAGTGTTGGCTGTTGTGCGGCCAGAACCGGTTGTAGCAATACTGGCGAGAATAGCGCCAGCACCAGAAGCATGAATGTTCCTCTCATACCCATACCGAAACTCCCAGGAAACGAACAATTAATTACTACTAAAATAAATTTGCAGCAGTGTTGCTAATCTCTTCATAGGCCACTGCCAGCAAATCACACAAATTCAGGAGGGTAGCGGCACCAGACAGGCGAAACTAAATATTTGGTTAACGGTGGATTGTCTCTGCGGCGGAATCCAGCGCCGATTATCGTAAACAGGCCGCCAGAAAATAAAAAAATATTTATAAAACATAAAGATAAGCGATAATTTTATGATGATTCGCGCTGGTGGATGTCGGCCCTGTAGTATTCCTGGTCCGGTCAGCCGCACTGCTTGAAGTGGTTGTAATCAATACGTTTGGAACAGGAACAACCGGGTAATGCGCCCGCTACCATGCCCTATACTTAATAGAATGAAAGAAAATAGCGGGGACTGATATCCGGCAGGATAAAGACGAAAAGCCATGAAAAGTAGCGGGCTTATAGCATTGTTTGTTGCTCTTGGGTTGTTCGTTTTATGGCGACAGGGAGCAACCCCCGATTTACATGTCGAAATTCAGCAACGCTTGCTGGAAGCAGAAATTGGAAGTGCCACAGCGTTTCATTTTGCCAGTGGCTCGCGGAAAGTGGTTCCGGATAACACGTCGACGGGTGTACTACTCTCGAACCTGAAGTCATCCTTTCCGGAATCCCGATGGGAAGCGGCAAAAGAACTTGCCGTGCGTCGTGAGCCACGCGCAGTTGAAGCTGTGATCCGTGCAATGCGTGATCCCAGAGGCACGATTCGCGTGTGTGTTATGGCCAGCGCATTGGGATATCTCAAGGATCCTCGCGCCCTGAGTGCATTGACGGAAGCGGTACTTGATCCACGCAATCGCGATCTTCGTTTGTGTGCCGTTCAATCGCTCGGCATGATCGGTGATCAAAACGCCGTTCCAGCCTTGATAGAAGTGCTGGAAGCAGGTAACACCCCGATTGCTGCGGCAAATGCCATTGCCCGGATGGGAGACGAGCGTGGTGTGGAGCCTATTATAAATGTTGCGAGCAACCCGCAACTGCGTTTGTGGATGGTAATGGCCCTGGGTGAATTGGGGAGTCCGATCGCATTACCTTATCTTGCTTCCCTGGGGAATGAGCAGAAACTTTCGATTCAAAATGCTGTTGATGAAGCGCAGTGGAAAATTGCACAACTGTCAATGGTGGATCCCGCTATACAACTGTCTGATGTGCTTGCCAATGAGGACTCGGCCAGTAGAAGAATGTGGGCGGCATTTCGTCTGGGAGAATTGAATCGGCCAGATACCATTTCTGCCTTGATAAAGGCACTCGGCGATGAGAGTCAGGACGTACGGGGGCTCTCCGCCGTCGCAGGCAGTTCAAAAGCAAATTCAGCGCCCTCATTGTCCAGAGCACGCGCGCTGATGCGACCCTGGTGAGACTCGACGATCGAGCGGCTGATAGACAGGCCGATACCCATACCTTCGGCTTTGGTGCTGAAGAAGGTCCGCCCACAGCGCGAGATACTTATATGCAGAATTTCTAATAGGGGCCACTCAGGCTGGCCGCCCACCACGTCACCTGATAGCCTGACACTCAACACCCACTCGCAAGGATGCGAACATGTTACAAAACGCTGGCAAGGAAGCCAGTCCGGGCAATGGCACACCGCCCTACACGCGCCATTGCCCGGAACGCACACTTCTTTACACACTCATCAAGGAATACTACCCGGTCTTTGAGGCGCACTGCGCAGAGCAAGGCAAACCCTTACCGGATTACGTCTGTCAGGAATTTACCGACTACCTGAAATGTCGATCCTGTACCTGACTGATCCGGCGCGCAACGTGTTCGATGACGTCTTTACG
>JBGMQT010000136.1:0-3000 GCA_048060695.1 Acidiferrobacterales bacterium | reverse complement strand
CCGGTATGAATCCGCTTTCTCTGCACCACCTGTCTGCACTTCATTGTTTATTTTCCTTTTTATACAGCCATTCACTACTGTCCCAACGTTAAATTGAATAAATTCAACTGGTTATCCATATCGCACCCCTCGCTTTTATAGTCCGACAGCATAAGCAGTTGATCCAGCGGGTTTTTTCGAAAAGGGTAAGGCTCAAAATCTGTAGAATCGTGTAGAGCTCTGTTTCGAGCTTGAGCTGCTTTTTGATGATGGCTACAAGCACGTAGACCGAGATGGCAATCCAGATCTGACTCTTCTTGATCTTGTGGTTTCCATCGTATCACTGTACGCAGCGACGAAATGTGTGCATGGGAAGATGTTCTATCACCTGGGAGAAGACAATCTTTCCTATGTGCATAATTCACCTCTGAAAGCCGCTCAAATTCCGGCATTCTAGAGGTTTTCGGAGAGTTCAAATCGGTGACACCCATTTTCGGACATTTTTCTCGATGCGTCAGTTGGTTACGTACGATGATTTTGGTGACGTTGGGACCAGTAGTGAATCCACTTAGGTATTTTTGCCGCGACGCCGTGCCACCCCTACCAGACCCATCAGTCCAGAACCGAATAACCAGGCGGCGGCGGGTACCGGAACGACTGTCGAATAGCTGCCTGCCAGAGACCACTCGATAAACTGGCCTGAATATGCGCCAGCAACTGATCCTTCATCCAGAGTCGGTTTATAGGATGCCGACAGCGTGAAATTCCCTGCGCCATCCGTTGTGCCGCTGAATACCACACCGGGACCGTCACAAGGGCCGTTTGCTTGACACTTGTCACCGTGCACCGGGTTGGGATTCGGGTCGCCGCCAAAAATGTATGTACCCTCCGCCCATTGGTTGTAAACGACGGGCATAGTGATAGTGAAACTACCCGCCGTGGTAAAGCCGGTAGTGGTTCCATCATCGATGAAGGCAGCCCCAAAAGTCTGACCAATGATATTTCCGGTTAAGGGTGCGGCCATGCTGAAAAGAGTGCTGGTTTGAACAAAACTGGCATTTTTCTGAATGGTGGCTACCGTACCCGCGGTTGAAGCAACCGGAAATCCTGCAACTCCCGTAGTCAGGGTGGCATCCGCGTTGCTGGCCCCAACGTTGGTCGAAGTGTTTGTAACCCCGGTCATCAGCGAACCACTGGAGTTACCATTAAAGATCCATTGTTCCCCACCAAACATCACATCCTTGTCACCGCCGTTCAACCCGGTACCGTACGCTGTCGCAACATGAAACTCGGTGTTGGCCGCGAACCCGGCCAGTGTGTTGCCCGGGTTGGTCGCTGTGGCGTTGTTGGAAAAAGTAAAAGTCACCGCTGAAGCCGTATTGATGACACCCGCTGTTCCCAGTGCCAGTGCTACCGCGGTGCCAATTGATTGCTTATTAAATTTCATGAGCACTTCTCCTTGTAATTACATTATTAGCCAGAACCGAACAGCCAGGCGGCGGCAGGGACTGGAACTTCGGGAACTGAATAGTAGCCTGCAAGAGACCACTCAACATAGAAAAAATGTTCCTCGTGATACGAGTAATGACGAATTGTCGTTTCTTGCTTGAAGGCTGCGAGCGACTGAGTTGTGCCGGTCGGTCGGCAATCCACAACGGCCCGGTCAACATAACAGGGCAAAAAATAGGCCAAACGAATTATTTACCGTAAATCAATACAATATGAATCATGAGTCTCTGATGTGGTGATTTACCTGTGCATTTGTTAAATTATCCGACATGAATTGTGTAAAGACGGCCGACATAAGGAGGTCGCCATGGGTTCGGCACTTACAATAATTTGAATCTCCCAACACCAGGAATCTTCTGGGCTCGATGATCTGGACGATCGCGAATTTCCGCCTGTTTAAAGATCGAATCGGGAACAGGTCTCCTGTGGGCAGTCGATTGCCGCGAGTGTGAAAAAGGCACAGCCTTCCAGAGCAATCATATAACACCAAATAAAAATGGCGAATCACTACTGTCCCAACGTTAAACCGAACAGATTCAATTGGTTATCCATAACACACTCCTCATTATCTGTCGAATCGTGTAGAGCTCTGTTTCGAGCTTGAGCTGCTTTTTGATGATGGCGACGAGCACGTAGACCGAGATGGCAATCCAGATCTGACTCTTCACTGCATTCTCTGAGGTGCCGAAAAAAGCTTTGATTCTCAGGTGCTGTTTGATCCACTTGAAGAAGAGTTCTACCTGCCACCGGTAACGATAGAGATCGGCTACTGTCTGTGCCGGGATAGTGAAGTTGTTGGTCAGGAAGTTGAAGGTTTTGCCGGTGTTGCTGTCGTGGTATTTGATCCGCCGTAGCGGCTGAGGATAATTGTCCTTTGCCTTGACGCCAGTCAGTACGATGGTCTGGTCGCATTTGCACCTTGTTGGCATTGGCGAGGGTATTGCGTGAGACGCCACCACGAATCCCCATGTGGTAGAGCTTCTCTCGTTGGGCGCGAAGACAGGCTTCGATATCCCGAAGACTTTCTCTGTAGGTCAACTGAGCAAAAGCCATGCAGAGGAATTGATCGAGGCAACTGAACGATTTGATCTTGTGGTTTCCATCGTATCACTGTACGCAGCGACGAAATGTGTGCATGGGAAGATGTTCTATCACCTGGGAGAAGACAATCTTTCCTATGTGCATAATTCACCTCTGAAAGCCGCTCAAATTCCGGCATTCTAGAGGTTTTCGGAGAGTTCAAATCGGTGACACCCATTTTCGGACATTTTTCTCGATGCGTCAGTTGGTTACGTACGATGATTTTGGTGACGTTGGGACACTAGTGACAGCCATTAAAATAAACGCAGGATATAAACCCCTCTTTTGCTGCGCTGACAGCCCTGCATCCTCTCAAGCCATACAGCCCACGGCCGATACCTACTTCTGATTATTTCGTCAATACATTGGCGTAAATTACTCAGGCTAACACACCGGAACAGGCCGTACCGGCAGCCACTCTCTGGATGACAT
>JBGMQT010000135.1:0-3078 GCA_048060695.1 Acidiferrobacterales bacterium | reverse complement strand
GCGGAGCGTGAACGGCGTATTGCAGTGCAACGTGAGGCCCTTGCCAAAATGGAAATGTAGAACGGCCGTTGACTAACCGCAGAAGGATGGGGTCAGAGGATGGGGTCACAGAGGATGGGGTCAGAGTCAAGTGCCAGAGTGAATTCCGTTGGCGTTGGAGGACGCACCCGTGTTTACTCTGGCACTTGACTCTGACCCCATTTTTTCTGATTGATAAAAAACTAGTGTAAATAGAATGCTTCTTATTTATACTGCCCCGCTCGGAGACTAGAGATGGAGGACATCATGGGTTATTTATACCGGTCGATCAGCATTTCGTTATTGGCGCTTGGGTTCCTTGCAGCATCATTGCCTGCGATTGCACAAATTCCGCCACCGCAGAATCCCGAAGAGGTGCTTTCTGAAGCCTACACCGGTAAAAGTTACTCCCCTTATGCCGGGCGAGATTTCCCGACCATTCCACTCTGGGGTGATTCGCATTTACATACCGCCAACTCATTTGATGCGGGAGCATTTGGTGCCACCTTGCTTCCCGAAGACGCACTGCAATTTGCGCGCGGCGACGAAGTCATTTCATCAACCGGCATTCCGGTAAAACTGTCGCGGCCGCTTGACTGGCTGGTGGTTGCAGATCACTCGGACAACATGGGGTTTTTTCCTGACCTTAAGGCTGGCAAACAGGATATTTTGTCGGACCCGCAAGGTCGTGACTGGTATGACCGAATTCGTGCAGGTGAGGGTCCCGCTGTTGCTTTTGAAATGATCGGTCTGTTTGCGAACGGCAAGTTTCCTGAATCCCTGACGTACTGGCCAGATGAAGCCGCTTTTAAATCGGTCTGGCAGCGCACGATTCATGCCGCAGAGGAATATAACAATCCCGGTCACTTCACCGCCTTCATTGGTTACGAATGGACCTCACTGGTAACGGGCAACAACATGCACCGGGTTGTGATCTACCGCGACGGCGCCGACAAAGGATCGCAGATGGTTCCGTATACGACCTATCCGCCGTATGGCAGCCCGAACCCGCGTGATCTGTGGAAGTGGCTCAGCTCCTATGAAGAAAAAACCGGCGGTGACGTGCTTGCAATCGCGCACAACGGCAACCTGGCCAATGGCATCATGTTCCCGGTGCGAGAGCAGTACGACGGCAAACGACTGGACAAGACGTATGTGACCGAACGTTCCAAATGGGAGCCCTTGTACGAAGTGACGCAAATCAAAGGCGATGGCGAAGCACATCCGTTCCTGTCTCCGAACGATGAATTCGCCGATTATGAAACCTGGGATATCGGCAATCTTGATATCCCCCCTACGGCCAAGACAGATGACATGCTTGCGGGTGAGTACGCTCGGGAAGCCTTGAAAAATGGACTGGTGATAGAAGCACGCCTCGGTACGAATCCCTACAAATTTGGCATGATCGGATCGACGGACAGCCACACGGGTTTGGCCACTGCGCAGGAAGACAACTATTTCGGTAAACATAGCGGCGCAGAGCCCAACCCAGAACGCATGATGCATCCGTTTCTGGAAAGTGAAGCAGGTACGATTATGGGCTGGGGTATGGTCGCATCCGGCCTCGCCGCCGTATATGCAAGGGAGAACACCCGCGAATCAATCTTCGACGCGATGTCACGCAAAGAGACTTATGCAACGACCGGCAGCCGCATGATGGTCAGGTTCTTCGGCGGCTGGGAGTATACCGATACCGATGTAGCAAGCCGCTCACCGGCATTCGCCGGTTACCAGAAAGGTGTACCAATGGGCGGCGATCTGCGCGCTCGACCCGCAGACAAGTCACCGAATTTCATGGTTTACGCCTTACGCGACCCGATTGGCGGCAATCTTGACCGCATTCAGATTGTCAAAGGCTGGACGGATAGCCGTGGCAAAACCCACGAAAAAGTCTACGACGTAGTCTGGTCCGGTGGTCGTGCGCCGGGGAGTGATGGTAAATTGCCACCGGTAGGTAATACCGTCGACGCGGCAAACGCCAACTTCACCAATACGATCGGTGCCTCCGAGCTTGCCACGGTCTGGACTGATCCCGATTTTGATCCTGGGCAAAGAGCATTTTATTACGCGCGCGTAATCGAGATTCCGACACCGCGCTGGTCTACATTTGAGGCATTACGTTTCGGTGTTCCAATTCCGGACGGTGCGCCGGTATCGACACAAGAGCGAGCCTACACTTCGCCGATCTGGTACACACCATAATCGGCGCTTTTGCTGGCGATATAATGGCCAGGGGCCGGAGGTAAACACCACCGTGTTCAAATCTTTGCGAGCGGTGATGCGCGAACCCCTGCTGCATTTCTTGCTCGGCGGTGCCGCGCTGTTCCTGCTATTCAGTTATGTCGCCGATCCCCAAGCCGGACGTGACGATCAGATTGTCGTTACGTCCGGCCAGATTGAGCGTCTCGTCACCCTGTTTGTGAAGACGCGTCAGCGGGCACCCACCGATCTGGAGTTACGCGGGCTCGTCGATAGCTACATTCTCGAAGAAGTACTCTACCGCGAGGCTCTCACCATGGGGCTTGACCAGGACGATTCAATCGTGCGCAGACGAATGCGACAGAAGATTGAATTTCTGTTGGACGATTTCACGCTGGTCAAACCCACGGACGCGGATCTGCAGCAGTTCCTGGACCAACAATCTGAGCGGTTTCGTCCTGATGCCCGGATTTCTTTTGTGCAGGTTTACCTGAAAGAGGAATCGCACGAAGCGGCCGACTCGACACTGGCAATATTACAGGAAGGGGTTGCCGATCCGAGTCAGTTGAGCGATTCGTATCTGATCAAGTACCAGTTCGAGGATGTTCCCGAAGCAGTCATCAGCGCACAATTTGGCAACTCGTTTACAACCGCCCTGTTCGCGCTTCAGACCGGTGGGTGGACGGGGCCTATCGATTCCCCTTTTGGTTTGCACCTGGTTCGGATTGAACAAATCATCGCCGGCGTGGTGCCGGCGCTCGCCGCTATTCGGGCGGAGGTAGAACGGGAATGGCTGGTCGATTTTCGAGCTTCTGCGCAGCAAGTGATCATCAATGGGATGAAATCGAAATACACCGTCAC
>JBGMQT010000134.1:0-3175 GCA_048060695.1 Acidiferrobacterales bacterium | reverse complement strand
TCGTCCGGGTGGTAACCCCGCAGTATGTAGTCCAGAAACCCCAGGCGAGGTTGACGCAACTTGCCGTCCTTACTTAAACCGCCCTCCAGAAAGACCGCCTGGCAGACACCGGCACGGGTCGCCATGTGCACGTAACGTTCGAGCACACGGCGGTAAAGCGGATTGCCGGAATTGCGACGTACAAAGAAGGCACCCATGGTCTTGATCAGGGTCTGCAACGGCCAGATCCTCGCCCATTCCCCGACAGCGTAGGACAATGCAGTCTTTTCCGCGGCGAGCAAGGACACCAGAATATAATCCATATTACTGCGATGGTTTATTACAAATACCACCGTCGCCGTGTTGTCGACCTTGCTCAGGCCATCGCCATCATAGAACCCCACACGCACGCGGTAAATCAGGCGCGCGATACGTTTCGCCAACCAGTACCCAAAACGGAAATACACATAGGCATTAAATGATGGAACGATCTCGCGTGCGTAGCGCCGTGCCCGTGCCTGCGCGACGGTATGCGGCATGTCCTGCTCCAGCGCATAGGCTTGCACTGCCTCGTTGACCTTGTCATCGAATACGAGTTGCTCGATCAGCGCCTGGCGTCGCGTTAACTGGAAAGGGCGAATCTCGATGTCCAGCCGGGTGTTGATCTCTTCGATAACGCGATTGATGCGCCGACGCATAACCCAGCGTACGCCGGGCAGCAACACACGATCCAGCACCAGTGCCAGCGACAATACGACCAGCAGCAAGACGATCCAGAAAGGAAGAACTATCTCAGCATTCATGCCGTTTCCATAACACGCGCGGTTTGAAGTAAGTCGTTACTATCCAGATTTGTGCGAAACTCAAATATTACACCGAAGCGTTTATTGATTTCTTCATCTGTTTTCGCAAATTTTTTCACAGACAATATTCCTTTACGACGTAAACCAACAGACGTACGGATGGTTAATCGAAGTCTTGTCAAGGCGATCACCTTTCTTCAACCTTATACCTGGAAGACAATTCCAATTTAACATTTTTCAATTTATCATTTACTATGGCTTCTACTTCGTAATTTCCTGCTAAATCTTCCGGAGCCATTTTTATTTTTAAAAACCCCTCGGACAAACCCAACGTATTTCTCTTAGGAGGCTTCCTGTTCCAAACAACAAGATTCGGGATTCTTGTATAAATTGTCCCATCTGGTTTCGTTATTTTTACATCATATGTAATATTCGTGTTTCCAGCACCATCCACTCCCGGATTTACAAAAATAATTGCTACTACAAAATACTCGCCCTTATTTACTTTTCTCAGCATTTTATACCTGAAAGTTGCAGACGCAACGTTCCATTTTTTGAAAAAATCTGGATCATTTTCCAGAACCAGCATTGAGCCAAAACCTTTTTCCGCTTTCCTGAACTCTGCATTTTCAAAAGGCCTTTTATCTCCAGATGCCCACCCAGCCCAATCCTCATTGGATCCAGAGATATTGTCTCCATTCGATGGATAAGAGAACAGAAGAAGAAACAATATCGCTATATTTTTCATTACAGGATTTTTTGTTTATCGGGAGTTACTGTTTTGACGATATTTTTCTAACTCACCCAGAAGCCAGTTCCTGGTCTCCTGTGGTCGCTGGTTGCCACACTTAACGATATAGCTCTTGCCACTCATTGTGCTCTTCGTAGCAGAATATTCTATAAATTGTTCAGTGGTTCCTATTTTGTCCCGGAAATAGTCATACTTCTTTAGAATATGCGCAAGTGCTTTTTCTCCATCGTGGTATTGACCATTCCGGTTTATTTCACACGATGTGTTTTTCACAAAGTTGATCAGATAATCGACTTCGTGCCGCTGCTCAGGAGCGACGTCAGCATATACTGAGTTTGTTACGATCATTGCGAGCAATACCAGCTTGTTATTCATTCAGCTACCTGCAAGGTTCGGTCTCGAATTACATGTACAGTAGTATGGGCAAATGAGCGGAAACATTGAAGAAGGAAGTGCACGTTGTCTCCTAGAAGTACCCTGCTTGCAGAAAAGTAACTACTTTAACAGCCACTGCCTTCGACCACACCGATGGCGTATGCCCTGTCAACACGACAATATGGTCGGCAATACCGGGTAGCATGGTTTCGGTAACAGCAACGACACCATCGTTGGGTTTGGGCAGTCCGGGTGCCAATAGACCCAGACCGAGGCGTTTGTCTCCCGCGATGACGCCAATTTCCCGCAGTGGCGTCGTCCAGGACTGGATGCCGCCACGCACGATCTGCATGATGCCCTTGCCGAGTAACCAGCGGCCGAGCGCGAAGCGGGAATAGAACCAGCCGGTATAGGTGCCCAGGTGCGGGGGCACGAAAGTCACAATGCGACCCGGTTTCTGTTCCGGGAAGTAGTGAAACATGGCACGTATGACAATACCGCCCAGCGACTGACTAACCAGATGAATGACATCGGCATCGATGTCCTTCAGAAAGGTATTTAATCGCGTGGCGTTTTGTTCCAGCGAATGAATTACAGTGTGGTAGCGAAATACATGGGCCTCGTAACCCGCGTCTTTTATGCGTCGGCGCAGCAGGTACATAGCCCAGTATGGCAGCCACAGGCCCGGTAAAATTACGACGACTTCTTTTTGATTATTCACGAATCTCCCTATCCTGTTTCAATAACTCGATGGCATCGCGATTGGTCCTTGAACCTGCGCGTGCAACAGCGTCATCAATCGTCAACCAACAGTACTCCGAATGTTCGCTGCCGTTAAGTGTAATCGCTTCTTCTGCTTCCAGCTTCAGAAAAAAGAGGTGCTCGGTATTGTGTGTGGTGCCGGGTGCAAAACGATGGCGCCACTCGGGAAAGATTTCATATCTGTTCCGGATGCCGGTTTCACGCAGGCGGGAAACATTGGTAAGCCCGGTTTCTTCCGCCAGTTCGCGTACGGCGGCATCGATCGGGCGACTCTCATGCCGCTCGAGGCTACCGGTAACAGATTGCCAGAACCCAGGGTGGTCGGTGCGGCGCATCAGCAATACCTTGCCGTCACGAGTATGGACGACAATCAGGACTGATTCAGGTCTTTTGAATGTGGAGTTGTTGATAATATCCCCTCACCCTAGCCCTCTCCCGGAGGGAGAGGGGATAATTTGAAGCCCTCTGGACTTAACAAATCCTTTCCGGTTCTTCTCCTTCTCCC
>JBGMQT010000133.1:0-3197 GCA_048060695.1 Acidiferrobacterales bacterium | reverse complement strand
GGATCACCGCCCTGGTGTTCTCGCTGATCTTCATTAGCCTCATACTCACAGGGCGAACCGCCTACCCACGCTGGATGGCTGTGTTCAATCCGATTGTTCTGATCATTGCCAACTTCCTGGTTTTCTGGTTGCTGCCAGATATTGGCAAGTACCTGATGCCGATTGCACTTAACGTATCTTTCTTTATTATTTTCGCACTCTCGGTATATATTGAAAGCAAAAATCATAGGCAGGTGACCCATGTTTAAAGTGGTTAAGTATATTGTTATCGGAGTGACTGTCCTCGTGGCGGTAATAGTGACACTCATGGCTGGTCGAGCTATTAACGACCGTCAAATTGATTACGATGTTGATTTGATGGGGACGGTTGTTCCGGAGTTTCGAGAGGTGTTCATACCTTTCACTAATACCAACGATGGAGAAGTCTCGCTGCCGTTCATGGCAAGTGCAATTCTAGACGTGGATGGTGACGGGCGCGAAGAACTGTTTCTCGGCGGCGGCCACGGTCAGAATGATGGTATGTTCCGCTTCGATGACAAAGCTTTCCAGCCTCTTGATGATGCACTTGCCTTTGACAAAGCTGTTGATGACGCCAGCTATGGTGCGATTGTTCTGGACATCAACGATGACGGAACTCAGGATTTGATCGTGGCTCGTGAAAGTGGTGTGTGGATACACGAGAACAAGGGTGGACGTTTTACCAATCGCAAGCTCGACCTGGAAATGCGTGACGATACCGTTCCTCTTTCCGTCGCCGTTGCAGATCTGAATGGTGACGGTCATTTTGATATGTACGTTTCGGGCTATATCCGCAATGATCTGGTTGAAGGCCTGAATGTTTTCAGAGAGGGTTATGGTGGTAGCAGCGAACTCTATATCAACCGTGGTGACAACACATTCGAAAATAAAACGGCAGAATGGGGTCTCACTTACAAACACAACACCTTCCAGTCGGTATTCATCGATGTTGATCAGGACAGCAAGATTGATCTGGTGGTTATCCATGATACTGGCCAGGTGCGTACCTGGAAAAATACCGGGCAGAAATTCGAGCTGATCGAAAACCCGAATTCAAACTTCTACTCCTACCCAATGGGTATTGCTGTCGCCGATTACGACAATAATGGGCTGGTCGACTTTTTCTTCTCCAACGTGGGCACGACACCGCCGCATTTCCTGGTGAAAGGCGATCTGCGCGAAGATCAGCAACATAACTGGAAGTGGCTGTTGTTCCAGAACCAGGGCGATTTCAAATTCGTGGATAAAGCTGACGAGGCTAAACTGGCCAATTATGAGTTCGGCTGGGGCAACGTTTTCGAAGATCTCAATCTGGATGGCCGACCTGATTTAGTCGTGTCTCAGAATTTTGTCTCATTCCCATTGCATAAACTACAGAAACTTCGACTGCCCGGTCGACTGCTGGTACAAAACCCCAACGGTGAGTTTGCCGAGGTGGGTAAGCAGGCGGGTGTCAGCAACCCATTCTTCTCGATTGCGCCACTGACGGCAGACTTCAACGGTGATGGCTACCCGGATATCGTACATGCCAATCTTGCCGGTCCATCAAAGGCCTTTCTGAGCAAAGGCGGGGGTGGCAGCTATCTGAAAATCAGCTTACCCGACTCGGTGGAATCCGTCGGTGCCATAGTCACTGTCACACGGGATGACGGCAAAGTTCTGTACCTGCCTTATGTATCCGGGGAAGGTCTGTGCTCGGATTCTTCTCGCATACTCATTGCCGGCCTGGGCGGCGGCAAAGCGGTGAAAGTGAGCGTCAGGTTTATGAGTGGCCGGGTTATTGAACGGGAGGGTTCCTTCCGGAACGAGATGCTGAAGCTGTGAAGCTTTGGGTCTCAAGGCTGGCTCGGCTGAGTATCCTGCTGGTCTGTGTGTTGGCACTCTATAGACTATTTCCGGTGGTAGCCGACCAGTTGAGAGGGCTCGACGCTTGTCCGATGCTGGGTCCCGTACCGGCCTGCTACCCGGTTTTCTTCGGTTATATTGCCATCGTACTTTCGGTCGTGCTCGATCCATTACGCTCTGGCTGGATATTTCTGTCAGGCTGGTTGCCGGTTTTTCTGTTTGCACTCTCGGGTACGTCACTGGAATTGCTGGGGCGACCCACTTGCCCACGTAGCGCTTCGGATGTACCGCTGTGTTTTTTCTCGCTGGCTATAGCCAGTGCACTGCTGGCGGTTTTCATTCTGGCTCGCCGGATACCTTCAGTGGGGAGGCACTGATGCCCGTTATCCAGAGCCGTTTCAGGCCAGCCTGGTGGTTGCGCGGAGCGCATGCCCAGACACTCTGGTCCAATTTCTTTCGTCTAAAACCGAAGCTGACAATCGAGTGGCAGCGCGTAGAACTGCCGGATGGTGACTTCATCGATCTGGCCTGGTCTGGCCCTGAAGAGGGCAGAACAGTGCTGTTACTGCATGGTCTTGAAGGCAGCATCAGCTCAGACTATACCGTTGGTCTCATGCGCGAACTCAACCGGCGCGGTTATCGTGCCTGTTTGATGCATTTTCGTGGCTGCAGCCACGAGCCTAATCGCCTGCCAGAGTGGTATCACAGTGGCAAGAGCAGCGATCCACAACTCATCCTGGAGTTTCTGAGAGATCAAATGGATATCGAGGTCTATGCGGCGGTCGGTTTTTCGCTCGGCGGTAACGTGCTGCTTAAATGGCTGGGCGAACAAGGTGCGGATGCATCATTGCAGCGTGCGGCAGCCATGTCTGTGCCCTTTCGTCTGGAACAATCTGCCCAGCGCATGAATCAGGGTTTTTCACGACTCTACCAACGGCACCTGGTTAACACCATGCGCCGGAGTTATAAAGAAAAATTCGCCAGCGCCCCGTCTCCTCTGGATATCGATATCGATGCGCTCAATACTTTCTGGCAGTTCGACGATCAGGTCACCGCACCATTGAACGGATTCAAGGGGGCCGATGACTACTATACCCGCGCCAGCAGTCGCCAGTTCATTCCGAAAATTCACGTGCCTACCCTGATACTGCACGCTGTCGATGATCCTTTCATGCATTCGCACACACCACCTCGGGCAGACGAGTTACCGGAAAATGTCTGGCTGGAGCTACCGGAACACGGCGGCCATGTCGGTTTCATTAGCGGCATGATTCCCGGCCTGGCCAACTATTGGGGTGAGAAACGCCTGGCAGAGTGGATTGATAGTGTTTGAG
>JBGMQT010000132.1:0-3209 GCA_048060695.1 Acidiferrobacterales bacterium | reverse complement strand
CACGTGCGGCGGCGCTGGGTATTGTCGCCTACCTGAGAACCGATGGAAACAAGTAAGCTGATCAGCTTTATAACCCACTACCAAACCACGAACAATAAGGAAAATATGGTGAAGTCATATCAAAAAATAGCGGCAATGACATTCTGCCTGTTTCTGCTGAGCGGACCAGGCTTTCTATACGCACAAGCACCGGTACTGGACCCGGTGGACGATGCCAAAAACCTCGGCCCTCCGGAAAAGTTCCTGTTCTGGACACCGGAGCAACAGGTCGCCGGCTACCGCAACATCAACCGGGTGTTTCCGACGCGGGTCATTTCCGCTGGCGGGAAGACGCTTGAGTTACCGGAACAACTGGTCCGCCTGGGCAAGGTAAAAATCCAGTCAGAAGGTCGGACAATGACCGTGGATGAGTACTTTTTGAAACAGAATGTCGCCGGTCTGCTGGTTATCAGGGATGGCAAAATCGTCTACGAGCGCTATGGGCTGGGCAACACCGAAGACAGCCTGTGGGTATCATTTTCCGTTGCCAAATCCGTTACCTCAATGCTGGTCGGGGCAGCCATCCGGGACGGCTACATAAAAAGCGTCGATGAGAAGGTAACCGACTACCTGCCGCGGCTGAAAAATTCCGCCTATGACCAGTCAAGCATACGCGATGTGTTGCAGATGTCATCGGGTGTTGAGTGGAATGAAGACTATGCCGATCCAAAATCCGACGTAAACAGCGCTAGCTGGGAAACGCTCAACCTGTATGAGTATTTGCGCAATAAACCGCGTGTAGCCGCACCGGGCGAAGTGTTCAATTACAACACCGCTGAGACCAACCTGGTGGGTACTTTGTTGCGTTCGGCAATCGGTAATAATCTGTCGACCTATTTGTCGGAAAAGATCTGGAAGCCGTTTGGAATGGAATCTGATGCGAACTGGATGCTGTCCGAAGCTGGCGGTGGCGAAACCGGTGGCTGCTGCATCAATGCCACGTTGCGTGACTATGGCCGGCTGGGTCTGTTTGCGCTGAGCAATGGCCGTCTGGCAGATGGTACGCAGGTTTTACCTGAAAACTGGATGGCAGAATCAACGGCACCGTCCAGGGGTAATCCCGGCTATGGCTATTTCTGGTGGCTTTACCAGGATGGCACTTACCGGGCCTCCGGCATTTTCGGCCAGGCCATTTACATCAACCCGAAGGAAAACGTCGTGATTGCCATGCACAGTGCCCGGGCAGTGGCCAGTAATAAACCCGACTGGGCGTTACAAAGCGCTTTCTTCACAGCCATTACAGATAACTTGTAGGAGCAACCAGCTCCGCTGGTCGCGATATTTATTATGAACACACCGATCTTCTTAATCGTTATAGCGGATGACCGGCCCGGGATCATCCAGACCGTTTCCACCGTGCTGACGAACCACGGCGGCAACTGGATCCGAAGCACAAAGGCAGCGTACATGAGCTTGAAGATCTTGCCAACGACCTGATGGTGGATATCAGGTTTAGTCAGGCCCCATAGTTCTGTGAAAAATTGAAACAAGCGGTGGGTGGAAGTAGTATATGCTTTATGCATAGCCTCGGTTTTCAAGACAGGTTGGTTTTTCGGGAGTAGTGGCCATGATTCACACTGTGACGCGCGGAGACACACTGGCAAGTATAGCTGCACAGCACAGGATCACAGTAATGTCGATATTGCGCGCAAATCCGAACCTGAACGCTAATAACAACGTCTATGTCGGTCAACAAATTATAATTAACCCGGAAGGTGACTTCACACGCCCCACGTTTGGCGGAGGAGGCAGGCAGACGATATGCGGTCTTCCGGTTCGACTCGACGCACAGCCTGAACTTCTATGTACCGCCCCCAACATTGCTGAGTCCGCAACGCACACAGAGCCCGCCTGGATGGTAACGGCCTGGGGGGAGAATGGTGTTACGGAAGAATCTGGCGGGCGGTCCAATCCGCGGATCATTGAGTATTTCAAGGCCGCCAGTTTTTGGGGTAGGGACGACTCGGGACACTCAGGTGCCTGGTGTGGAAGCTTTGCGGCATGGGTGATGAAGGAGAATGGTATTCAGCCGGTAGAGAGGGCTTTCCGCGCAAGGAGTTGGGAAAATTTTGGAAAACAAATCAGTCCACCGATATATGGTGCCCTGGGCGTCAAGTCAGGAGGAGGACATGTCTCATTTGTGGTTGGACAAAATGCAACAGGTGACCAACTCTTTATGCTGGGTGGAAATCAAGGTGACAAGGTACAGGTTTACGAATATCCGAGAAGCGTATGGAGTACCTTTGTCGTACCAACCGATTACGATGAAAGCAGGGGTGCGCTGCCAGTGTACGAAGGTGAATCTACCCCGGCAAGACGGGAAACCTGACAATTAAAAAATTCGTTCCGACCAACCTTTTGCTATGCAGTGCCGCGTGTTATTCACATCACATCTTTTTTCTCCAGTTCCAGGATTGCCCTGAGTTTGTCCAGGGTATAGATGCCACCGCCGATCCTGAACTGGTCGTAGCCACTGTTGAGATTGGCCTCTTCCGCTATGGTCAGTAATTCTGCCATGATGTCGATCTGTTCCAGGTCTTCGTCGACGAACTGCTCCATTATCACGGTTAAATCATAAATCTCGTCATTGCTCATTGGTTTTTCGGTCAATTCGTTGAAGGACTGCCTGGTTTTGATCGTCGCACAGGATTGTCAGGGGTGCAATTATTTGACCGGCAAAAACCGGACTTCGATATTCAATATTTGGAGTATTGGGGTTATCCATTTAGACTGAGACAAAATCTGAAGAGAGATCGCCATGAAAAAAATTCTAATGCTGTTGGCTGCCATGCTGTTTTCTTCCGGGGCGCTTGCCGAACAGGACACCTCCTCTGAGCACGCCCAAAAAACTCTCGAAATTTTCACCCGTATTATCGGCGTGGAAACCTCCAAGAATCTTGGCAATGTACCGGAGGTTGCGAATTATCTCGCCGCTGAACTCCTCGCCGCGGGTTTCCCTGCAGAAGACGTGGAAGTGGTGCCACTCGGTGAGACTGCTTCCCTGATCGCAAAATACCGCGGCGATGGTTCCTCGGGCAAGGCGCCTATTCTATTGTTAGGGCATATGGACGTGGTAGAGGCCCTTGAGAAGGACTGGGAACGCCCGCCCTTTGAGTTGACCAGGGACGATACCTATTTTTACGCTCGTGGCAGTATCGATAACAAGTTTG
>JBGMQT010000131.1:1258-3235 GCA_048060695.1 Acidiferrobacterales bacterium | reverse complement strand
TTAACGCGGTGTCGACGGCCGAATCAATTGGAAACAGGCCCAAAACTCCCAGACCAGTAAAATCCCCATCGCCGCTCGCTCCGCCAAACCTGGTGCCACGTCTACCTGAATGGCGATAACAAACGCCATCAGTGCCACTGCCGCGCTAACCGACAACACCAGCGAGACGGCTTGTTGTCGCTGCCACCGACGCTGGTGTTTAAAGGCCATCGAAAAAACGAACAATGCTGCGAGTTCGAGCATAAAAATGGCAATAGCGGCAACGCGGTGTACGCGTCCTGTCGTAGTCGGGATCTGGTCGGGGGGATCAATGGGGAACAGCGCTGCAACCAAGAATCCACTGGCAGCCAGACCGAAGAGCAGAACTGCCCAGGTCCGCAACCGCCCCGGGTGGAGCGCCTGGCGCAAGCCCAGCGTCAAGGCAAGGTTGCCCCAGCCATGCACGAAGGCACTGGCGATGAAAACCCGGCCGAGTGGTTCGTTTGCCAGGCTGCTGACATAGTCGCGCATCCAGTCGATATCTGTGCTCGTCAGATGCACAACCACAATCGATGATGTGAAAGTGAGAACGCCGAGCAGACCCAGCAGCCCAAAGCACCTTTCTGTCAGGGGAGGCGAACACTCTCTCCACATATCTGCGGCAACTCCAGCGTTAACGAGCGCCCGCCCACCAACAAAAGGCTTGAGCAGGTGAACTCGTAGACTTCGTAATATATTATTGAACAATAGAAACCGATCTTGAATGTTGGTATTTCTCTTCCTTTTCGGTTTCCCTTTTAGTTTCTGTTTGAACCGGTGCAACGTTAACCCATTATTGAGCCTGTGCCGGATACCGCGCCTTGAATTTCCTGAAATGCGCCTGAATTTTTTTCATATCTGATTCAATATCATCAGTGGGATTTAGAGTGGGTCCTAGCGCGAGCGTTTTGGTGGCATAGTCCAGCGACATGAGCATGATGGGGACGCTCGCTCCCTTGGCGATATGAAGAAAACCTGTTTTCCACTTCCCTACTTTCTTGCGTGTGCCTTCCGGTGCGATGGCAAGAACGAATTGGTCCCGGGTAGTAAAATAATCGACCATCTGCGCCACGATATTGTGGGAGCTATGTCGGACAACGGGAATGCCGCCAAGCCGTTTCATTAGCAAACTTAACGGCCACCAGAAGAATCCGTGCGCAACCATCCAGGACGACTTGAGACGCAAGGCAAGCATACCGGAGATACACACAGGCCAATCCATGTAAGAAGTATGGGGTGCCCAGGCAATAACAAACCTGGGTTCAGCCGGAAGGTTGCCGGCAAATTTCCATCCCAGCAATCGCATTGTCAGCTTACCAATCGCTACCGTTAGCGCATTCCCTCGTCTCGGGCATACCTTGTCTGGTTCGGGGAGGTGAAAGGTCATCGTGTGCGAAAATAAACTCTTCCCACATATTAAGCGGTATTTGCACCCGAAATCAGCCGGTTTCGTAACTGTTTTTTCTTAACCAGATCATTCAGTTTTTCGACAAACCTTGTATCCATGCCGTCATCGCCGGGGACAAAGAGAATTAGCCTGTTGTTGCCTGACGTTACCGTAATTTTGGAATCTTCGTCCCAGCGCTTCGAGTAGTCTACCGAGACATTGACAATTTCATCCAGATCAATCGAATCGTAACCTGTCTCGGCATCACCCTCCCAGTACGATATGACACGCCGTCGGGTTAACAGGTTACCGTCTTCCTTGATTCGAAACAGTGACGCAGAATAGAAATAAATAATTTCTTCATCACCAGAAATGTATTTATTCTCCACCAGGATACGCCTGTTGTATTGACTGAGCTGCTTCCCGGTTACGACTCCGGTGGGCGGAAGGTACCCCAACATCTCTGCCGCCCCGATAATCATCAGAATGGCTAATACTGCAACAACCAGGAAACTTGAAAAGAATCCCGCGATGCGCCATCCCTTTTTGGTTTTTTTCGTTCGCTTCGGTCG
>JBGMQT010000131.1:0-1158 GCA_048060695.1 Acidiferrobacterales bacterium | reverse complement strand
TCCCAATATCCCTGGACCAATGTTGAAGATTCCAGGTATTCAATTCCATAAATTGCGATGAGTAGCGGAAGAATGATTAAAAGAACCAGGACCGTGTCGACCAGGGCTGCCCAGACACGTATCCAGAATCCTGCATATTCCAACTCGTCACCAGGCTCCACGATTTTCTCCACTAACGAACGACACTTTCATCATTCGGGCAATAAAGCATTTCTGCCGGAATTCCCCTCTATTAATAACTGCACAATTGCTATGGTCTGATTGACGCTTTCTCTCACCATCGACAGCAATGGCGATCCGGACCTGCTTATTCAGAGTGTTTGCAGCGTTACACCGACAGCCAACAAAACGAGCAATACTATTCAGCCACACCCTGACGCTGGACGAGATACGGGGTGCAGGTCATAATTTCTTTGCATAGCAATTATCAATAATACAAGCAAAGTAAAACAAGTCGCACTTGTCTACTACATTCTCAGCGATACGGAGCAGTCTTCGTCACTTTCTAATATTTGAGTTCCTTGCAAGCGATTGTGAGAAACAGGAGGAAATAACATGTCTAACTACATTTTAGCCTACCATGGTGGGAAAAAACCCGAGAGTCCTGAAGAGGGAGCCAAACATATGGCGAAATGGCAGGCCTGGGTCGGTGGACTTGGTGATGCTGTGGTCAACCCCGGCACTCCTCTTGGAACGTCCAAGATCGTGAGCTCCGATGGTGTATCAGACGAGGCTGGTTCGGATGCTCTGACAGGTTATTCTATCGTGAAAGCCGATAGCATGGATGCGGCGCTTGATATGGCCAAGGCATGCCCATTCCTTGATATCGGCACACTTGAAGTCGCAGAAGTAATGGAAATGAAGTAGCTGGCACCGCGACCCAAACAAACGGGGCCAGATCAGCATGGCACTGACTTAAACCTCAAAGGTATTAGAGGCAGTCGTTCCCGCGAAGGCGGGAATCAAGAATATGCATATTAATACTCTGGATTCCGGGTCTTCACTTCGTTGCGCCCGGAAAGACAGTGTTTTTTGTTTTAAGTAAGCACCATTTGGGCCAGATTACAGTTGATCCGTTGTTGGAGAATTCTGCGATCTGGCCCGAATGGCACTGACTTAAGGCTTTTTCCGTCATTCCGGTATGTTTTTGACCGGAAT
>JBGMQT010000130.1:0-3356 GCA_048060695.1 Acidiferrobacterales bacterium | reverse complement strand
GTCGGTGTTTGCGGCTTACCTGAATACCAGTCCTTCGACCATTCAGAAATGGGAACAAGGACAGAAAAAGCCAAATGGCCCTTCATTGAAGCTGTTGAATATCGTCGATGAGAAGGGACTGGAAACACTCTCCGCAGCGAATGCGTCATCTGGAAATCCATTTCGAACCTAAATCTGTTGCAGCACCGTCATAGGTGCAAAAAGTCGCAGCGGGTCATTGGTGAACGGTTCGAAAATCTCGTACCGCTGATAAAAGCTGAGTGCGTCTTCATCCAGTACATCAAGGATTGCACCCAGTGCAGGAAGACCACTATTGGTTAACTCAACACTTTTACGAAGCGTCGTAATCAATGTTTTCTCACCGATCCCCTGGCCCTGATAGCGATGGTCGGCGGCAAGCCTGGCGAGCACCACGACAGGGACTGGATAGCGGGGCAGGCTCTTATCGAATGGGATTTCTTCGCGTGACACGGTCCGTGTTGTCAACGTGTAGTACGCGACAACCGGGGCTTTTGAATAATCACTTTCGGCCGCCAGCACCCACGTCGAGCTAAGGCCCAACCCCATGTGTTTTGCTGCGAAGCGAGCCAGAAACTGATTCATTGCGGGCTTTCCGCAGTCAAAAGCTTTTACGTCATGCCGAGCAGGATCGACCAGAGTGAACGCTTGCGAGCGCGCCAATTAGAAGCCTTCTTTGCCCAGTCGTTTTGCCGCTTCCAGAATGCGTGCACTCGGCTTGCGCTCTGTATCATTGCAAGTAGTGATAAAGGCATCAAACTGCGCGTTAGTGAGCTGGATAGAAGTCTCATGCTGCAAGATCTCCGGGGCGTGTTCGCGGATCAGGCGTACCATAAATTCGGTCAGCGAAGCACAACCCATCGCCGCTGAGGCGCGCTCAGCCAGCGCCTTGGTTTCTGTATCGACTCGCATTTCGATCCGTTCGCGTGCTCCAGCGGCCATTGTCTCGCCCTCATTTCAATCAAGTTACATTAACTATAGTGTACGGCAGGATGACGTACAAATTTAATATTCCAGTGTGACACCCGTGCGAAGCCGATAGCTGCCACCACTAGCCAACCCCACCAGTTCTTTACATTTTGAATAAAAGTAAAGACGATGTTATTCTTTACTTATTACTGAATAGTAAAGAGGACGAACATATGCCAAAAGTCAGTTCAAAAAGACAAATCACGTTGCCTGTCGAGCAATGCCAGCAGGCAGATATAGAGCCGGGAGACGAGGTCCAGTGCTTTGTTGCCGACGGTCATATCACTATCGTTAAAAAGACACCGGGTGCGGCCAGGGCGAGCCTCAGGCACGTTAAGGGTGATACCTCGGTCACCGATGAAGAATCTCTACAGAGTGCCCTTGGTCAGGAAACGGCGTGATCGCTATCGATACCAATGTGCTGCTTCGTTACCTGTTGTGGGACGACAAGGCGCAAGCGGCAAAGGCCGATAAACTGATTAATGGTTCTTCACCCGTGTTGATAACGGATGTGGTGTTGACTGAAACGCTGTGGACACTTAAAGGGAAAAAATACAGGCTGGACAAGACAACGATAGTTGGCGTGCTTAGTTCGCTGTTTGAAGAGCCCAATGTTTGCTTCGAGGATGGACAGACCGTGTGGCAGGCCTTGAATGACTATCGCCAGGCAAAGCCGGTCAAGGTTGGTGGCAAAAAGAAAGAGGCCGGTTTCTCTGACGCGTTGATCGTGAATAAAGCGAAGTTTTACGCCAAGGAAAAAGGCGAGACACTCAGCGGGGTTTATACGTTTGACCTCGCTGCACAAAAACTTCCCGGAACAGCAGAACCATGACAATGGGTCCGATCGACAAACGACGCACCTGCGCCCCTGGCGTGCTAACACCACGTAACGTCGATCGATTACTGAGGCTGTTACCTGCTTTGAAGCGTCATAGTATTTCAGATGCCGGGAGTGAGCTGCGGGAAATACCAGGGTTCAGCATGCTGAGGGATTTCCCAGTAGAGGGGAGACCTGTGGCTTGTCGTCTTCATTCTTGAAGCCCTATGGCCGGATAGGTGACTGTATCATTATTGCATTAACCAATTGATATCTATGATATATATGATAAAAAATCTGTAAAATATGGAGTATTTGGCCGATTTATTGGCCGGTAGTGCTGGCTTGGCAACATTTTAAACGGACGACAGCAGTTCCTGTACATGGGTAACGCACCCGTGCCCGCCGCTCACTAACAGCACGGTTTATGCTAAATGCAGTTTGCATAGCATAACTATGCAAATATAGGGTAATATAAACTTGCAATAGGTTTATTGTTACGAAATAATGCATAGTATAACTATGCAATTATATGGGTTATAAAAACCTGTGAACCAGCCAAATAAGGGAGACACTCTGGAAAGCCAGCTACCGGACGGACTGGTTGTAGACCGTGCCTGGCTTGCAGATAGAGGCTTTAAGCGCCCTTTGGTGGACTATTACCTGCGTTCTGGTGCCCTGGTGCCAGTTGCCCGAGGAGCCTACCGGCGGCCCGGCCCACCTCTGAAATGGGAGCATGTGGTCTATTCCCTACAGGAACTGGGCTATGCGGCCCATGTGGGTGGCCGTTCTTCGCTGGAGCTTCAGGGGTTTGCCCACTACCTCTCCATGCAGGGAGTAAAGCTGGTACATCTCTATGGCACTGAAAAGCTGCCGGGCTGGGTAAGCAAGCTGGAAGCGCCGTATCGGTTCACTCTGCATAAGACACGGCTTTTTGATGAGCCTGTTCCAGAATCGCTGACGACAAAGCCATTCGGGCATTGGGATTGGCCGCTGCGCTATGCGACACCTGAACTGGCGCTGCTGGAAATGACCGCAGAGGTTAAGCAAGCTTCTGATTTTGAGGTGCTGGACAAGCTGTTTGAATCCGCCACTTCTTTACGCCCTCAATTACTGCTGAAGCTGCTGAAGACGTGCCACCATGTTAAGGCTAAACGTCTCTTCCTCTGGTTTGCAGAGCGTCACCGTTTTGCCTGGTTTGATCATCTGGATGTTAAAGCGGTGAATTTAGGCAGTGGCAAACGGGTTATCCAGAAAGGCGGGGCATTTGATAACAAGTACCAGATAACAATACCAAGGGAGATGGTGGATGGATCCGGGCAATCCTTTTTTTAAGCAGATTAGCCTGCTGGTTCAGCTTCTGCCTATCGTCGGGCATCAGACCTGTTTTGCCCTGAAGGGTGGAACAGCGATTAATCTGTTTGTACGCGATTTGCCTCGTTTGTCTGTTGATATTGATCTGGCATACCTGCCCATGACGGATCGGGACCAGGCCCTTGCCGGGATTGATAGCGCTTTAAAGGCTATTTCTGCTGAAATTGAGCAACGCTTT
>JBGMQT010000129.1:0-3410 GCA_048060695.1 Acidiferrobacterales bacterium | reverse complement strand
GGCGATGTCCTAGGCCGACTAGACGATGGGGACGTAGTCGTAATAAAAGGATTGGCGAACCAATCCTTCTACATATGGTGGAGCCAGACGGGATCGAACCGACGACCTCTACAATGCCATTGTAGCGCTCTCCCAACTGAGCTATGGCCCCAAAGGCGGCGTATTTTGCGGGCACAGTCCCCTGAGGTCAAGCCGAAAGTGCCTGCAAATAGACCAGCATGGCGTCAAGCCGCGCCAGCGTTTTTTCCCTGCCCAGTAGCCACAATGTGGCATCGATGGGAGGCGAAACCGAACCGCCCGACACGGCGATTCGCACCGGTTGTGCCAGTTTTCCGAGTTTGAGATCGGCGGCCTCGGCCGTCTCGACCAGGGCCGTATGAATGGCTTCCTGCTCCCAGGATCCCAGCTTTTCCAGCTTGTCCCGAAACCGGTGCAGCGGTTCGGCAAACTCGGGTTTCAGGTGTTTCTTGGCTGCTTTTGGCTCGTAGTGGTCGAAATCCTTGTAAAAAAATACGCTGCGTTCCGCCATCTCTGCCAGATTCTTGTTGCGCTGCCTCTGGGTCTCGATCACACCCAGTACGTTCGGTTTCGCAGCCGGGTCTACACCGTGTTTGCTGAAATGGTAACTCAGGTGATGGGCAATGTGTTCCAACGAGCTATTTTGCAGGTATTGTTGGTTAAACCACACCAGTTTGTCGCTATTGAAACTGGCAGCTGAATTATTGACCGCCGGCAAATCAAAAAGCTCAATCATCTCCTCGAGACTGAATATTTCCTGATCACCGTGAGACCAGCCCAGGCGCACGAGATGATTGATTAACGCATCCGGCAAATACCCCTCTTCCCGATACTGCATCACACTCACAGCGCCGTGGCGCTTGGATAGCCGACTGCCGTCCGAACCCAAAATCATCGGCAGATGGGCATATTGCGGCAATTCGGCGCCCAGCGCCTTCAGAATGTTCGCCTGTCTCGGTGTATTGTTGACGTGATCATCGCCGCGAATGACGTGCGAGATCCGCATGTCCAGATCGTCCACCACCACCGTCAGGTTGTAGGTCGGCGTGCCATCTGAACGGGCGACAATCAGATCATCGAGCTCGCTGTTATTAAAAACAATACGGCCCTTGACCAGATCGTCAATTACCACGGTGCCTTCTTTTGGGTTTTTGAAGCGCACCACCGGCGGAATGTCCTTCGGCGGTTCACCAGTTCGATTTCGACAGCGGCCGTCATAGCGCGGCTTGTCGCCTCGCGCCTTTTGTTCCGCACGCATCACATCCAGCTCTTCCCGGGTGCAGTAACAATGATAGGCATCGCCGCTATCGAGCAACTGCTCTATTACCTCCTTGTAGCGGTCGAAACGCTGTGTCTGGTAGAACGGGCCTTCGTCATAGTCCAGCCCCAGCCAGGTCATTCCCGCTAGAATGGCATTGATCGATTCCTGCGTTGAGCGCTCACGGTCGGTGTCCTCGATACGTAACACAAAAGCACCACCATGCTTGCGCGCATACAGCCACGAAAATAACGCCGTTCGAGCACCCCCAACATGGAGATAACCGGTCGGGCTGGGAGCAAAACGGGTACGGACGGACATAAAAGAGTGCTGCCTGATTTTGAGGTCGCGTATGGTACTGAATTCGGTCGGTGAAATCAGCTATCCCGGTGTGCGAAGCGGGCCAACCATCTGTCCAGTAAAAAAAGCGTGCTACTGAATATAGTATGCCCGAGAATCCATCCCGCCACGATGCCTGTGAAGTTGGCCAATACGTCGCCCCATTCGAAGCTGCGGTAACCCGTTGCGTGCTGCGCAAACTCGAGTGATAAACCGAGAAAGGCGAAGAAAATAGCGATTCGCAGGTGAAATCGTGCTTCCACCACCAGGGCAAACCAGACCATTAACAGAAAGTACATTGAGACATGAACCAACTTGTCATTGGCAGCCAGATCGGTGTTGGGGATCGGAACCAGTGAACCAGTCACGATCAGGGTTAACAGCACGATACCAAAAGCGAACCATGTCCGCCGGAAGTGAAGCTTGCGTAACATCAGCCGAAACGCCGACTAACTGCTAGAATTCGAACCCCAGAGTTCCAACCACTTTGGTAGAATTGTTGTCACGATTCTCGGCACCCAATGTCATCTTGAAACTCTGGGAGGCATACCGGATGCCCCATGTGATGGCGGTGTAGTTGGTACTGCCAAGATAGGCGAATGTCCTACCCGTGATAGAATTATATTCGAGTATCAGCTGTAAACGATTGTCATCACTAATGGGAAACAGCAATCCAACGCTGTTATCGAAGTAATTCTGCGCTGTGGCTGCGCCTGGATCAATCGCGGTTGCACCGAGGTCGAGGTACATACCGATGTAACCGGTTTCGGTGAATCCGGCTTCCGATGCAAACAACAGGTTGATTCGCGCGCCCCAGGATGTAACCTCATTCAGGGCCGCGGGCCCGGCTGGAAAGATCAATCCAAATGCAAGTGACGATGCGGGTAAATACTCTGTCTGTTTGCGGAAGCGCCATTTAAGCTTCATTTCGGCACCACCAGTACCGGCATTACCGACTGAGTCTGTAATGTACCGCGTGACCAGCCCAAATTCCTTGTTGTCCGCCAAGCCGTAGGTAATCGCAAATGGTGCCTGTAGATAATCGATACCGCCCACCGATTCGGCAGTGAGCCCTACATTGACTTGCATTTCGCCGTCGCGAACGGTGTAGGCCGAATTCATGTGGATCAGACCCGTCATGCCCCCGATATTGGCGGAGCGAAACACTTCTTCCGCGACCCACTTGCCTTCTCCGGGATTTGCCGCAAAAGTACTGTAGGAGGCTCCCAGCATATTGATTAAAATAAGGAATCCAGCCAGTTTTCTCATTTTTTTCATTCTCCGTTGCCCCGATGGTGCTGATTCTGAGATTTCTTCCAACCCGACACCCAATCTGCTGCTTGCTGGCCTGCTTTCTAGTTAAACATTAACTTTGGCCTCTAACTAGATAACTTTAAGAGCTTTGTAGCCTATGGTCAAGGTGTTTTGGGGCAATATCCTGTCGTTGATGATAGACTGCCACGCCGATTTCGGGCGATTAGCTCAGTGGTAGAGCACTGCCTTTACCCTAGAACCTCCTTCGGAGTTTTACTTAGAATCTTCTAGCGAGCTTCATCAAGTACTTTCTGAACGCACTTTGTTTGTTCTGGTCGCATTGGGCACTTCCTGAACTCGCATGGCTATGCCATGCTCATTCTGGTCGCACACAGCAGGTCGGTTTGATGACATTTAGGGCGATTAGCTCAGTGGTAGAGCACTGCCTTTACCCTAGAACCTCCTTCGGAGTTTCACTGGGTACTTCCTCGGCGCAAAGAGTGTTTGCGCCTCAGGTCGCACACGGCAGGTAAGATTGGTG
>JBGMQT010000128.1:0-3454 GCA_048060695.1 Acidiferrobacterales bacterium | reverse complement strand
GAGTTCAGGTATTTGGGCTCGCCATCACCGAGTATTCGCCCGCCAAAAGCGATTACTCGACCACGCTGGTCATGGATCGGGAAGATAATGCGGTCGCGAAATTTATCGTAAACACGTCCCTGGTCATTGGAAGAAACCAGCCCGGCCGTCTCGAGGTCTTTTCTGGAGATGTTTTTTGCAGTCAGTGTGTTGAGCAGGTCATCCCAGCTTTCTTTGGCAAAACCCATTTCATAACGTGCGGCAATCTCGCCTGACAGACCACGTTCGATAAGGTAGTTCTTTGCTGCGTCCGATTCTCGCAAACGGCTCTGAAAATGTTTGTTGGCCAAATCCAGAACAGTGTAAAGGTCGGCCTGCTGACGACGTTTTTCCGGATCATCACGGCTTGCGGATTCAGGGATGATCATGCTGTAGCGTGAGGCCATCTCTTCGATAGTTTCGCGGAAGCCCAGATTGTCGTAGTCCATTAGAAAGCCGATGGCTGTGCCGTGAGCCCCGCAACCGAAGCAATGGTAGAACTGCTTGCCGGGGCTGACAGTAAAGGAGGGGGTTTTTTCGTCATGAAACGGGCAGCAACCCTTGTATTCACGACCGGCTTTTTTCAGGGGAACGCGACTGTCGATGATTTCGACAATGTCTGCACGAGCCAGTAGCTCGTCAATAAACTCTGGTGGTATGCGTCCGCCCATAAGGCTCCCGGGGAATTACCACCTACGCTTGTAGCTGGTCTTTGATGCTTTTGCTGACGGCAGCCATGTCGGCCTTGCCCTGCAAGAGTGGTTTTAACGCACCCATGACCTTGCCCATGTCTTTCATGCTGCTGGCACCGGTTTGATCGATCACGGATTTGATGTGCTGGTTAATTTCTTCTGGGGATAATTGTGCTGGTAAATATTCGATCAGCACTTCTAGTTCTTTTTGTTCTTTGTCGGCCAGATCCTGACGACCGCCTTCGATGAACTGGGAGATAGAATCGCGTGCCTGCTTGACCTGTTTATCGATGACGGAGAGTACCTGAGCTTCGTCCAGCTCGATACGTTCATCAACTTCGCGGCGTTGTATTGCCGCACGTAACATGCGCAGGGTATCTTTGCGTACCGTATCTTTGGCACGCATTGCCTCGACGGCATCGCTGGCTATGCGTTCCTTGACGGAGGCCATAGCGGAAGCTCGTTGTACCGGGAGTGCTAGAAGTTGCGGGTAAGACGCTGACTGTCGCGAGAAATACGCTTCATTTCACGCTTTTTCGCAGCAGCCATCTTGCGTTTACGGACGGTGGTTGGCTTTTCATAAGCCTCGCGACGGCGCACTTCGGTAAAAATGCCGGCTTTCTCGCAAGAACGGCGAAATTTACGGAGAACGATATCAAATGGTTCGCCTTCGCGGATACGTACACTGGGCATGCAATAATTCCTTTAAAATCAACAATAAATTTGGTGAGCGGCACATTATAACTGGGTTTTTTGTTTTTGTATATATAGAAAGTTCCAAGCTCCAAGTTTCAAGTTTCAATGTTTCAGGGTTTATGTGGGAGGCGCGCCCTCGCGGCGAAAAATACAACCACCTTTCTCAATTAAACATTCGCCGCGAGGGCGCGCCTCCCACAATAAGAACAAGCAGTACTTTCGAATCCTTAATCCTCCGTCCCGAATCCCTTTCCCTTGAAACTTGAAACTTGAAACTTCTTTATAATGTAGAATCAATTATCGCTATTTTTTGTGCTGGAGCAAACAATGCAAAACACCTACATCGTCAGTGTTCTTTCATCGGATAAGACCGGTCTGGTCTCAGCGATCAGCGGGTGTTTGTTCGACATGGGTATTAATCTTGGCAGTACTAACTTTGCCGTGTTGGGTAGCGGGGCGAAATTTACTGCGGTTTGTGAAGCTGAGCCGGAGATTTCTAAGGGCGCACTGGAAGAAGCTTTGGGATCATTGCCTGAGCTTGCAAATGCAGAAGTTCGGGTGGATGATTTTGAATTTTCGGCTGAGCCCGCTGCAAATACCGGGGTTACTCATCGCATTACTATTCAAGGCGGAGACCACCCGGGCCTGGTTGCGCGGCTGACGGAGGTGTTTATTGAGTTTGAGGCTAACATCGTTCGTTTGAATGCTGACCGTTTAAATAATGATGGCCAGGATCAGTATCTGATTCAGATCGCGGCCTGGATTCCTGCCGGTCGGGAACATGCCTGTCTGGCATCCATCAGCAATACTGCCAGCTCTTTGCAGATGCAATGCAGCTACTCACAACTACCCGGTGACTTCGGGCAATAGTTTTTTTTACTAACACTCGCGACAGCCATAACGAACGAATGCTGGTACTGGGCATAGAAACCTCCTGTGACGAGACTGCTGTTGCCCTGTACGACAGCAGACAAGGGCTGCTGGCTGATCGATTATATTCGCAGATTGCCATGCATGCCGAGTATGGCGGGGTGGTGCCGGAACTGGCTGCACGCGACCATATTCGCAAGTTAGTGCCATTGATAAGAGAGCTGCTGCAAGAGGCTGGCCTCGGGCTTAAAGATGTAGAAGGCGTGGCCTATACTCGAGGGCCTGGGCTGGCGGGTGCATTACTGGTCGGTGCCTCTTTGGGGCAGGCTTTGGCGCTGGGTCTGGGTGTTCCTGCCCTGGGTGTACATCATATGGAAGGTCATTTGCTGGCTCCCATGCTGGAAGAGAATCGCCCCGACTACCCGTTTCTTGCCCTGCTGGTTTCGGGCGGCCATACCTTGCTGGCAGATGTATCGGCGCCGGGAGAATATAAAATCCTCGGTGAATCACTGGACGATGCGGTCGGCGAAGCCTTTGATAAAACCGCCAAGTTGCTGGGCCTTTCCTATCCTGGAGGACCCTCTGTTGCAAAAGAGGCTGAGCGCGGAAGAGAAGGGCGTTTCAAATTTCCCCGTCCCATGACTGATCGTCCCGGACTGGATTTTAGTTTCAGTGGTTTAAAGACGTTCACGATGACCACAGCGCGCGAGCACGAAGATGGCAATCAGCAATTAACCGATCAGACCCGTGCCGACATTGCGCTGGCCTTTCAGGATGCAGCCACCGACACGCTGGTGATAAAGTCGAAACGGGCACTGGAACAAAGCGGCTACAATCAACTGGTTATCGCTGGTGGTGTTGGTGCCAATAAATCTCTGCGTCTGAAGCTGAATGAAATGGCAGCTCAGGAGAACATAAGTGTGTACTTTCCGCGACCGGAGTTCTGTACAGATAATGGTGCGATGATCGCCTATGTCGGTTGCCTTCGTTTATCAGCAGGTGAGTCAGAGGGTTTGGCAGTTGCGGTAAAACCGAGGTGGAAGCTTTCTGACTTGAAACCACCGGGGACGTAGATCGAAAAATTTTATTTTTCGATTGTGTCGTATGTCGTATGTCGTATGTCGTATGTCGTATGTCGTAGGTCGTAGGTCGTAGGTCGTAGGTCGTAGGTCGTAGGT
>JBGMQT010000127.1:0-3478 GCA_048060695.1 Acidiferrobacterales bacterium | reverse complement strand
ATCCTGTTGTCCCAATGGCTACCAATCTAAATGCAATTTTAATGCCATAAGTTTTTTTATATATTTCTCAACGTGTTGAATAGGCTGAAAGAAATGAAGATCAGGAAAATGAAGGGAAATGTGTCACATAGCGACAAAAAGGCTAGCGCAGTCCCCTGGAAAGATGCGGGTGTTTCCGTTTTTATCCCAACGTGGATGCAACCAGGTAAACAGAGCCCACAGCAATCATGACCAGGCTCGTTATTGACGTACTGCGGATCTTTGGTGGCAACAGCTTCTCGGCCAGAACAAACAGACTGATCGCAAGTATCCAGATCAGGTTCATCACACCGCCAACAAATAACAAGCCCATCAACAACCAACAACAACCCAGGCAATACACGCCATGTGTCAAGCCGAGCTGGAAAGCGCCCCGCATGCCCTTTTTATAGTGGGCCGCCATGAACATGGCGGGTGATTGGCAGTGTTTGAGGCAGGAATTTTTTAGGGGCGTGAGTTGATAGATACCAGCAGCAATCAGCAACGCGGCGCCGAGGCTACCACTGGCCACCACCATCATCGGCGACAGCAGCGCAGCCATTTCCAACACCCATTGCAGGGTAGTAGCCAGACTGCTAAACAATATCCAGATCACGATATAGCCAAAAGCGAATACAAGGGCTGGAGTAACTACCGGGTCTTGATGTTCCCCGGTGGTGTGAATGCGGGCGAAGACAAGCACCGATCGCATGGCTGATGGAATCATCATGGCGAACATCATGACTGACCACATCATAAACATCATGACAAAGTCGGCTGGCGTCCAGGGATGTATTCCCGACACCATATTGGGCATGCCTCGCATGTTGATGTCTAAAACGAGCAGGTAAGCCCACGCCAACGCCACCAATGTTACCAGTGACGTTGCGATCAAGTATTGATCCCACTGTTTTAGTGGCATCGGCAACCGTCTGCTCACGCGGCTTTGACTAGACCATCCTGATCGTAGTGAAGTGTGCAGAATTGTGCATAGGTGCTGTCCAGATCCATCGCCATAGACCCCGTTACATTCGCTGTCCCCTGACCGAGTTCCGCAAAGGTAAACTCAAAGCTGCCGGCCGTCCTGGCGATCCCAATATGAAATTCCTCGCCATCAAATTCGTTAATTAACGGGGAGCCTACCGTGTCAACAAGACCAGGTATGTTCAAATGAGCAGTACGGGCCTCTATATCTATCTCGTACTCAATGGGCAGGTAAAGGTTATCCAGCACTTCTGAACAGGTACTGCCAAATACTGAAAAGTGGTTGGAGCCAGGCTCACCAACTTCACCCCGGACAATTTTTGACAATGCATCGCGTTGATCTGAATCTGCGCGTTCGTCAATGATCACCAGTTGTTTGCCGTTACCTTCCGCTATTTCACCGGGCCAGATCATGACAAAGGCCCAGTTCAACCCATTTAAGGAGGTATCATTAAAATATCCCTCCTCAATATGCCCGCCCTCAACAAACTGGCAAAAGCCGTGAGTAGAAGGCAGGTTGAACTGGCAGCCGCAATTGGTCGCACAATTGCAGTTGCCATAACTGTTGGTACGAATCATCCATTGGTCAGGCATGGGCTATACTCTCTCTCTTGGCAGGATAAAGTCTGTGGAAATCAACCGATACAGACTAGTCGTGTTCTTCAACGAAGTCAAAATATCCGGACTCAGAGTGAATTGGCCCATCGGTGTAAACTTTCGCATGCGGAGGGCCGGAAGACACCCATGAATGTGAAGTGTATGCTGGTTTTTTAAAACCGGGAATTCTATATTATGCATCGATTGTCTGAACTAGAATGTGAAGCATGCAGCATTGACGCACACCGGCTTTCCCGAACGGAAATAACATCTCTGTTACCGGATATTGAGGGTTGGGAATTGCTGGTCGAGAAGAACGTGCAGAAATTGCAGCGTATCTTTGTTACGAACGATTACACGAAATCCATGGCCTTCACAAACGCGGTCGCATCGCGGGCTGAAAGTGCAAACCACCACCCACAGATTCTGGTCGAATATGGGTCGGTTACTGTTACGTGGTGGACGCATAAAATTAATGGTTTACATAAAAACGACTTTATAATGGCCGCTAAAACCTCAGGATTATTCTGACTAAAAATCAATTTCCTGAAATGAAAGGGAGCGTTGAGATGACACGGCAATCCAGGCAAAACAGCAACGACAGGAAAGTGATAGAGGAATTCGCAGCCCGCCGGGCAAACATAAGCAAAATAGCGGTCTTGGTGGGGATAATTGCCGGCGCGACCGTTATTCTTTTTTACGCAGGCCTGGCGTCAAATGTAGTCGCTGGCAGTCTGCTGGTAGTTTTTTCGATAGCAGCATTTTTTGTAAATATAAAGCTATGGCGCTGCCCTTCATGTAACGGTCATCTGGGCAGGTTGTACCTTGGCCTGAAACAGCCAATGCACTGTCCGAATTGTGGCATTAGATTAGTTGAGCGGTAATTTGAATGATGACATCAAGGAGCGTGTATACATGAGCAACCCCACCATCGCCAATAATAAACCTGAGAAAGTTACTCTCAACCGGAACAAGGAATATTATTTCTGTGTTTGTGGTCGTTCCAAAAAACAACCTTTCTGCGATGGCTCTCATACGGGAACATCATTCAGGCCCCAGGTATTTACGGCAGAAGAAGACGGTGACGCCTGGTTATGCGCTTGTAAACACACGGGCAACGCGCCGTATTGTGATGGAACACATAAGCAATTTGGTGACGCTGATATCGGCACACAAGGACCAGGGCTAAACCCGGAATCTACCGAACTACTAGTGTAGTGTCACGCCGACACCTGAAGAACCCACCGTGGCATTTGTCCATCAGCTTGCGAGGGAAGACCTGGCCAATCTGTCACGCTAGACGCCCTCTGATTTAACACCCGCCCGGGGCCGGCATGCCAATAGTGAGCCGGGCCTTTTTTTTGCTGGCATTTTTTGCCTGGCACACTCCAAATCAATTTTTATTGATGTAAGTCAATTGCTCAATAGCTAATGAAATGCATAATCACCACTGTTTTGTGCATAGTTAGCGGGGATGACCATCGCAACCATTCCACTGTCAGTAGCTGACCCATGCATGTCCATCCAGTGGAACGGTTTGCAGCGACTCCACTATCTACCAGGAAGGTTGGCAAATATGATTAGCAGTTTTTGCGGCAAAAAATACCTCCCCGTTTACGGGTTACTTCTAACCATCGCCGCAATGCTGCTACCCGCTACCGGATTTGCGCAAGCAACCGGGGAACAACTTTTTCAAGCAAAATGTGCCGCTTGCCACACCATCGGTGGCGGGCGACTTGTCGGCCCCGACCTGGCCGGCGTCACGGATAAACGAACCCCGGCCTGGCTGGAAAACTTTGTCCAATCGTCTCAGTCCCTGGTAAACAGTGGAGACGCTGAAGCGGTTGCGCTATTCGAAGAATTCAGCGGTATTGTCATG
>JBGMQT010000126.1:0-3491 GCA_048060695.1 Acidiferrobacterales bacterium | reverse complement strand
TAAAAGTGCCTAACAAAAACAGAGCTGGCGCACCAGCAAACGGTTTGATTGCGGTATCGCTGGGCGATACCGATCCGCCTCTGTTTGCCATGATCGGTAACACCGAATTCTTCTCTGAATTTACCAGCAAAGAAATCGACATTTTGTCCAATTTTGCCCTCGCCTATCGCGCCCCGAAAGGTGCCAACATCATTGAAGAAGGCGACAATAATCCGATGTTGTGTCTTATTATTTCCGGGTCTGTACAAATACTGAAAAATTCGGCAAGTGATAAACCGCGTGTTATTACCACCTTTGGCAGCGGTCGTCTTATTGGTGAAATGTCGATCGTCGACGACATGCCCTTTTCGGCAACGGCACAAGCAGTCGAGGATTCGCTGGTGATACTCATCGGTAAAACCGAGCTGGACAAACTGGAAAAAGAACAGCCGATGCTGTCAATCAAACTTTTGCAAATGCTGGCGCGCCTGGTAAGTTCCAGATTGCGTGTAACCACCGATACGCTTGCCTCCTATCTCGCGCGCACCGCAGATCTGACAGAAGCCCTTGACCAGGCGCTCACATCGGCGAAGGACAGATCCAATTTCTTTGCCAACATGAGTCACGAAATGCGCACACCACTCAACGCGATCATCGGATTTAGCGAACTGCTGGAAGAAGATATTGAAGACACCACATGTGTGAGTTGTATTGACGATGCCAAACGTATCCGCACGTCAAGCCGGCATTTGTTGAAGATTATTGGCAATGTTCTTGATCTTTCCAGGATCGAGGCCGGTAAACTGGAACTCTATCTCGAAACCTTTCCGGTCAAATTACTGTTCGAGGAAATTGCCGCGACAGCAGAACCGCTGGTAACAAAAAATAACAACAAGCTGATACTGGATTGCACTGATAGTGCGGGAGAGATGAATGCCGATCAAACACAGATCCGGCAAGTACTGTTGAATCTTATTGATAATGCGGCCAAATTTACTACTGATGGTGAAATAAGATTTGTCGTGTCTTGTCCGTCACAGGATAGTGACCAGGTTGTCTTTCAAGTCAGCGACACCGGTATTGGTATGAGCGAAGAACAAATCGAACATTTGTTCGAGAAATTTTCCCAAACCGATGCATCCGTACGTAGCAAGTATGGTGGCACTGGACTGGGGCTCGCTATCAGCCGCTCGATCTGTCACATGGTGGGCGGCAATTTAGCCGTAAAAAGCCAACCAGAAGATGGATCAACATTCACGGCAACGCTGCCGAGGAACTTCACTTCCTAATATATACATTTGGGCTATATTTAGCTTTGACACGGGTTTTACCTTTCCGCATTGGCAACACAATTATTTTCCATCAACAAACGGACGGGTTGTCGAGAAGAATCGGCCTGCCCCTGTTTTTTCGCCGTTTTTTAGGGGCAATGATTGACCTGTAACCTGCTCACAGGTTCTAGTATTGACGTTGGACCGATGCAGTTTGACTCGTGGTCGACGCAGTGGGCCAACATCGGGGTGTCGCATGGCTGCTCGTATCAGCATGGCGGTTTCGGGGTTTTAGTGAAGGGGTCTGCGGAGTTCTTTGAGCGATCCAGGAAATGATGCACATGAAAAATCGAGCCACAACGCGAATAGTGGTATCCATGGTGGTGATCATTATCGCCGCTGCCGGCATGGCGACCAAAACTGTTCGGGCTGCGGAACTGAAGGAGCTGATGAGCGCGGCCGGAATGACCTTGGTCACAGACGGAGTGGAAGCGCCCGATTTTGAGCTGAAAAACCTCATAGGCGAGACAGTAAGGTTGAGTGACTATCGCAACAAGGTCGTAATGCTGAATTTTATGGCAACCTGGTGCTACTGGTGCAGGAAAGAAATGCCACATTTGCAAAAGTTGCATGACAAATACCGCAGCAAAGACTTTGTTATCGTGGTGGTGTTTCAGGACAGAAAAGGTGCGAGTGCCGTCGTGCCCTTTGTGAGAAAAGCCGGTTACACGTTTGCCGTCAGTACCGGCTTGCTGGACCCCACCGGCGAGGTGGGTTACCGCTATGGTGTAACCGGGACTCCAACAACCTGGTTGATTGACCGGTCAGGCAGGGTAGTCGGCTGGGGGATAGGGTACCGGAACTGGTCCAACCAACCCGCTATCGAATTGATCGAAAAACTTCTACAACCCCCGCTGGCCAGCAATAAATAACGGGCTCCAGAAACCGGCTTGCGCTTGCCCCGAATTTATCTACCGCTGTCCCACAACCTCGAAACAGTTTTACGGAGTTATCGTAATACAACAGCGAGTCCCGTCCCCTAATCCACCTTGATTAACTTTGATTCCAGCTCGATCAGCCATTCCGGGGTGACGGAAAAGTACTGGTTCAGGTCGCTGATTGAGCCATACATGAGCAAAATGCCGATCACCAGCAAGAAAACGGCACTAATGGTCTCGATAATATGTCCGCGACGGTTGAGTTTCTGCAAGAATTTATTGGCACGGCCCAATAACAGGGCTGTGATCAGGAATGGAATCGCCAGCCCCAGGGAGTAAGCAGACAGCAGACTGGCTGACTTCAAGATTGCCGTGCCCGGGTCGGTGCCATAGGTCGACCCGGCAGCGAGGGTAAGAATAGCGCCCAACAGGGGACCAATGCAGGGCGTCCAGCCCGCCGCAAAGCTCAAGCCCACCACACCCGAGCGAATATAACCAGGGGCACTACTGTGCTTGGTCTGGACACGACGCTCCGGGAGAATGATGGCATCCAGTCTATTGTCGACAGCCACAAGCACCCGATGCAAGCGCGGCATTGTTGACAGCCAGGCCTCTCCCTTTTTGATAATGCGGGACATGTGTATCCCCATAACAATGAGGACCGCGCCACCAATCTTTGTCAGGATGTCGGCAAAATCAGTACGCAGGTAGGTGCCAAAGACCAGGCCCATTGAGGCCCCGATCAGTATAAATATGAAAGAGAAGCCGAGAACAAATGCCAGTGCATGCGCAAACATCCGGGAGCGCGATATACTTACGTCGCCAGCGGCAACCGAGACGCCCGTGAGATAACTGAGATATACCGGCATCAGCGGTAACACACATGGAGATATGAAAGATAACAGGCCGGCCACGACTGCCAACGTGTAGGAAATTTCTCCAGCGCCCATAATTTAAACTCTCATTCGTGGATTGTAGTCATATTGTTGCGATGTCCGGTTTAACGTGAACAGTCCAAACAGTAGCGGGAATTGCGAGTGGGATAAAGTTCGATCGTCTACGCGGTCGCCAGTACTGCACGGCTGTACTCTATCTTGCCGGAGTCCGTTAGCGACAGGAAAGACCAAAGCTGTCCGATTTCCGGACCGGGGCAGGCTACGCCCGCCATTGAAGGCTGTCAAGCTCGCGAAAAATGAACGAAAAACCGGGGCCGACTCAATCTTTCTGGAATAATAGATGGGTGGCGAGTTAACAACAATGAACAAGGAGCTTCAGCATGCCACGGACCGCAAGACTGGTGGTG
>JBGMQT010000125.1:0-3529 GCA_048060695.1 Acidiferrobacterales bacterium | reverse complement strand
CCTGGACTTCTGATCCTTTTCGACTCGTTGCCCGCGACGGAAATCTTTATGGTCGCGGCACTTCGGACAACAAAGCGGGCGCTGCCACACTGGTGGCAAATCTGATTCGAATGAAACAGGAGGGTATCGTCCCTGAACGTGATCTTGTGGTCGTATTGACGCTGGATGAAGAGTCCAACATGCAGAGCATCAGATGGCTTCTCGAGCATCACGAACCACTGCTTGAAGCGGAGTTCGCATTGAATACTGATGCCGGCGATGTGCTGGCAATCAATGGAAAAGCTACAACTTTCAGTATTCAGGCCGCAGAGAAAGTTTATATGACCCTGGAGCTAAGGGCTGATAATCCCGGCGGTCACAGTTCTCTGCCACAGCCTGAAAACGCCATCTATTCCCTGGCAAAAGCACTCAATAAAATTTCTGAATTTCAGTTTCCCGTCAACCTGAACGATGTAACGCGTGCTAATTTCGCCCGCCCGGGCGAATCTGTCGCCACTAACATGAAATCAGCCATGCGAAGGCTGGCAAGCGATGAAGCTGGTCCTCAAGACCTGGCTTTGCTGCAAAGCGATCCCTCGATGAATGCCCAGATGCGAACCACTTGCGTAGCGACTCAGTTATCCGGCGGTCATGCCGAGAATGCGCTGCCTACCTTCGCCATAGCTGTGATCAATTGCCGCATCCTGCCACAGGAGAATGCCGAAGAGGTGGAGTTCAAACTCAAGCAGGTAATTGCGGACGACACAATCAGCATGCGCCGAACCTATGAGCCTGTTGCAAGCCCGCCCTCCCCGCTGGTACCGGAGGTGCTGGGCCTGGTCACTCGAATTGCCGGAGACATGTTCCCGGGTATCAAGATTGCACCGGCAATGGGAGCAGGTGCGACCGACGGCCTGTATACACGAAGCAACGGGATTCCGACCTATGGATTTTCCGGGATTGCCAGCTCATCCGAGGGCAATCGTGATCACGGAATAGACGAAAGGATTAAACAATCTGCGTTTATCGACAGCGTGGAATTCTGGTACCGGATAATGTTGGCATTATAGCTTTTTAACTTCTGCCAGGTTTGGTGCTACTATAATCCCGTCACACCACTGGGTAGTTATCTCAGATACAAAACAATCGACCTGGAGTCGTAAAGATGGGCATAAAACCAACCAATAAGCTATCCCCCCTGGTCGCTGCGATCACAGCTGTTTTGTACCCCTCCCAACCCGCCCTGGCACAGGATGCCGAGGAATCAGCCCTCGAAGAAGTCATCGTAACCGCCACCCACCGCGAGTTGAGCCTGCAGGAAGTGCCGCAGAGTATCACGGCATTTACCACCATGGATATCGAGCGAAACAACCTGCAAAACCTGGAAGACCTGGTGCGGGCGTTACCCAGCCTGGGCCTGATTAACAGCCAGCCAGGACGCAATGACCTGGTCTATCGTGGTGTTTCGTCCGGATCCCAGGAGTTTTACACCGACTCCCAGGTGGCGGTCTACCTGGATGAAACGCCGATGGCTGCGATTTCCCAGCAGCCCTTCCCGCGGATGATCGATATCGAGCGGGTTGAATCGCTACCGGGACCACAGGGTACTTTGTTTGGATCGGCCTCCCAGTCCGGCACATTACGCATCATTACCAATAAACCCAATATGGACGGCTATAGCGGCCAGTTCTTCGGTGCCCTGTCAACGACCAGGGGCGGCGAACAAAGCTACGAGGCCAATGGCTGGATCAATATACCGATGGGTGATTCATTCGCAATACGCGCCGTGGGGTATTACGTTAAAGAGGGCGGCTACATTGATAACGTGCTGGCCAAGACCTTCGTTGATCCGGTACCAGGCGGCCCACAGTTCGACAATACCAACGCGGCGGTCGTTGAAGACGATTTCAACGACTATGAACTGACGGGTGGGCGAATCTCTGCACTCTGGAACATCACTGACAAATGGTCAGCCACGCTGGCCATCATTTCAGAAAGCAGCAAAAACGATGGCGCCTGGGAATCAGACCCTTCACTGGGTGATTTCAAAGTGGCCCGCTTTTTTGATGAATTCCGGGATGATGAATGGACCAGTTACGGCCTGACCATCCAGGGTGACCTTGGCTTTGCGGCCCTGACCTCCAACACCAGCTTCTTTGATCGGAAAATCGTCTACGAGTGGGACAACATGTACTACGAGCAGTGGAAGGACAGCTACTACGGCTACTACTACGGTTACGCACTTTACAATACTCAATACACCTTCGGCACCATTTTCAACGACCAGAACCAAAGCCGTTTTTCCCAGGAAATCCGCCTGGCCTCACAGTCCGAAAGTCGCTTCCAGTGGATGATCGGTGCCTACTATGAAGACCTGCAGGATGACTGGTATTACGGTGCGGATAATCCGCAATTGATGGAAACCATAGGGTGGGAATACGCTCAGTACCTGGCTTATTACTATAGTTATTATGGTTATGACGTTGCCTATCCCCTGCCGGCCACCACAGTCGGTTATTCAAACCGGCTGGATCGGCAGGTCAAGCAAACTTCAATATTCAGTGAAATCTCTTTTGATCTCACCGACAAATGGACGGTTACAGGCGGCGCCCGTTGGTTCGAATATGATCGTTATGATTTCAAGCAGAATCAATTTCCGGAAGGGCTGGCGCCCCTTGGCAGTCTGGATACCAATGGAATATACGTTTCCGAAGGAAAACCCAGCGACACCCTTTTGAAGTTCAGCACGCAGTATCAAATCGATGACACGAAAATGGTGTATTTCCTGTACAGCCAGGGCTTCCGGCTGGGCGGAACCAACAGCCAGAGGGCTGCCAATACCGGCCAGGTGCCGTTGGAATATGGCCCGGACACGCTGGACAACTATGAGATCGGCCTCAAAAGCCAGTGGCTGGATGACCGATTATTGGTCAACGCGACCTTTTTCCTGATGCAATGGGATGATTACCAGCAAAGCTCAAGTTCAGGCATCGGACCCTGGTGGTTACGCGGGACTTTCAACGCCGCAGATGCGGAAATCATGGGTCTCGAACTCAATGGCACCGCATTGTTCACGGATAATTTTTCCTTCACCTACAGCCTGTTGTGGTCAGACCCGGAGTGGACAACTGATTTTACCTTCCCCGACGGCGACATGATTGAAAAAGGCATGACCCTGCCTACCTCGCCTGAGTGGAAAGCCTTTGCCGCATTGAACTGGACTTTTCCAGGCGCACTGGGAACCGAAGAGGTGTTTCTGCGCTACGATTACAGTTACCAGTCCGAAACCTGGAACACGTTGCAGAGCATTATGGATAATAACCCCGAAGGCATCATCGATGCATGGAATGTCAGTAATTTGCAAGTCGGGGCGCGCCTGAAGAACGACTGGACGGTCACGTTTGTGTTGCGGAACCTGTTCGATCAGAAAGCCATTGCCACACTCTATAATGGGGCAAACTACGCTTCCGACTGGTTTGGCACTGATTTCAACAGGAACAAACGGGTCTACAACCGGCCCCGTACCTTCGGCATTCAGATCAGGAAAAGC
>JBGMQT010000124.1:0-3657 GCA_048060695.1 Acidiferrobacterales bacterium | reverse complement strand
TGCAGACTACCTGGCCACCCGCATGCGGGACCAGGTCACGTAACTTATCGATGTCAATTTCGCCGACATGGCATAGACCAGTGCAAACGCCGCAATGTCCGGACGTTCAAGCAGTACCATTGCAACGGTCAGGGCCAGTGACAGGTTCTGAATACCGATCTCGAAGGTAATAGCGATAACCTGATCCTCCGGCAGCCTCGCAAGACGGGCTATGGTGTGCCCGAGTCCCATCGCGATAATGTTCAATGAAAAGGCAACAAGTGCGGTATCGGCGAAATTTTCCCGGATGGTGGACCATCCGGTTACCACCGATATGACTATGATCAGGATCAGCATGCCCAGTGTCACGTTACGCATGGGCTCGATCAATCGCAGCGTGAACTCCGGCCACCTGTATCGTACAAGCATGCCGGAGCCGACCGGCAATACGGCCAGCAGGAACAGGGTGCCCATTACCTGCGAAATCGACATCGCCACCTTTTCTCCGTTTACGCTGAACATTTGCAGAGCGATGTAGATCAACAGGGGCATCGTAAACACCGTGACCGCGCTGCTGATCGCAGTCAGTGTCACGGACAACGCCGCATCTCCACGACTGGCGAAGGTGTAGCCATTGGAGGTAATTCCGCCCGGGCATGCGGCCATGAGGACAGCGCCAATCGCGATCGCAGGAGGCGGCTGATATATCGCGATCAACACAAAGGCGATTGCAGGTACCATCAGTAGTTGGCCGCCAAGACCAATCAGGCCGGCACGCGGGAACACGAAGACGCGTTTCAGGTCATTCGGTGTTAAGGATAAACCCATACCGGCCATTACCAGGACGAGGCCAATCGGCAGGATCACTGTGAATACTAATTCCAGCATGCTCGGGGCAATAGCTGCAGGTTTACGCTATTATTTTAAATACAAAGCATGTCAGGAGGAAACTGGACACTGATGGCCTGTTGTTCGCAGTCCTGTCGACAGGCGCCACAATGCCAGCATTCTTCCGGGTATTTCAGATAAGGCTCCTTTTTCGGAATTCTGCCCAGGTTATTGGGCTTGAGTTCGGTACGCGGGCGTATGTAAATCACATCACCCGGACAGATGGATTCGCATGTCCTGCAACCGTCGCAAAGCTCATAGTTGAATATCATTGGCATGCTTAATCTCCTCAACCATATTTGTATCTGATCGGTTCGAAATCACAGTTGATGTTGTCCTGATGTTTCCTGACGACGACCAGCCCACACCACTTTTCATCATCTGTGTCAGGATAATCAAGCCGGTGATGATAGGGACGATTACGACTTTCCTTGCGGTAAAGTGCCGCAGTGGCCATAACTTTGCCGATATTGAGTAGGGATTTTACTTCATGACTCTGCATCAGTTCATGACGATCATTAACGCAAATCCGGTCGAGATGGGGGTCCAGCTTCCCAAGTTTGCGCAAACCTTCCTGAAGGCCTTTTTCAGTGCGCATCGGACCAACGTGCTCTGCCATGATTTTGCGAATGGAATTTTCAACCTGACGCACGGTTGGGCCATTTTTGCGATACAGCGGTTCAACAAATTTTTCCGCAATTTCCTTTATATTGGAATCCGCTGTCGTCGGTACATGTTGCATTCCCCTGGCAAAGCGCGCCGCCGATTTTCCTGCATGATAACCTCCGGTGACAGCACCATGAACGCAACGGTTATGATCGGCGGAGTCACCGCACGCGAACAGTCCTGGTATGGTCGTTGCGCAATCACCATCGATCTTGATACCGCTGCCGGTGACTTCAGTGGGACCTGCCTGCATGCCCTCCGACACGGTGATCTCTACCGGCTGGGCTTTAAGGTCCTCTCCCCTTTGTTCAAAATATTCCGGCAGGGTGTCTTTATCGTAACCAAGCGTGGTAATTAAATGTGCCATATCATTTTCGGTAAGATGACGACAGTCTATATAGAGCGGCCCCCTGCCATTGCGCAGTTCGTGCAAGCTGTTAAAGACAACAGTATATCTTGGTGCCCGGTTTCCCTCTGGATGGCTCTTTTCCATATAGTATTCACCGATACCATTCATAAAGCGTCCACCCATACCCACTAATGCGTTAAATCCCGGTGCGGCAAAGCCTTTCGGCAGCATGGTCATACGCATGTATTCCATATTCGTCAGCGCGGCACCGGCATTGAGCGCAATAATCTGACCATCACCGGTATTGTAGGGACAAAGCCAGGTGTTGAATGGATTGATGCGCGGGTTGTCGTAAAGGCGGTTGGTGTTGCCGGTGGAAACCACGGTAGATTTCGCCCTAATGACATAAAAGCTGCCGTTTCTGACATTCCAGGCCACTGCACCGCAGACCTCGCCGTTGTCAGTTAAAAGTCCGATGGTTACTGCCCGCCTCAGCACCTTGCAACCTAAGTTCTTTACGGCCTCGGCCAGATGGGGTTTGAGAAGTTTACCTTCGAAGTTGATCCAGTAGGCACCTGGCTGACCCATGGAACGGGTACGGTAGAAACTGCCATCCGGGCGGGAGAGGGGTATTCCGATCCTGGCCATGCGCGCGATTGCGTCCTTGAGTTCCGAACAGTAAACGGATTCTATATAGGAGAGATGGGCCGTACCCTTGCCGATTTTTTCAACGTATTCCAGAAACCCATCGGCTGTATCCCAGGGTTCTCCTTCGTCGAGGTAGGCAAGAAAATGATCGACGCCACCACCAATATCGCCGCTGCGTTTAATGTCGGCCTTTTCCAGGATAATGACTTTAGCGCCGTTTTCGGCAGCGCCCATCGCGGCATTGGTGCCAGCGAGCCCGCCACCCACTACCAGTACATCGGTTTTAAATTCATGTTTTCTCATGATGCGATCCTTCTTTCTAAATCACCTGCATAGCTATTGGCGCTTGAGGTTGAAGAGATAAGCCGTTCAATTTTCGATGCTTCAATTTGCATTTTCTCTACTATCTCAACACGCCTTGGCTGAGTAAGCCGATCGTTCACTGCACCTGCGCTGATAGCGAATACCGGCGTACCGGCAGGTCCCCTGACAGGAACGCCGACCCCACCCAGGCCGGCAACAACCTGTCCCGCATGAACCGTGTATCCGCATTGCCTGGCAGTGTCGATAGCCTGGCGACAACGCTGCTCATTGAAATCGTTGAACGATAAAAACCTCGGCGCATTGTTTTCAAGTGTTAAGTCGATGTCGGTGTCTGTTCGAAATGCCAGCAAGGCCAGGCCGCCGGCGCCTACACCGAGCGGGCGTCTTACGCCAACATTCAGACTTGACGGGCGTATAGGATAATTACCCTCGCACTGTGCTATGCAAAGTGCATCAAATCCGGAGCTAATGGAGAGGTAAAAAGAATCATTGAATACTTCTGTCAATCGATTAATCGCAGACACGCCAATCTGCAGCAGGGCGTTATCTGCATGCGTACTGAGCCCGAAACCCAGTAATTCCGGGCCAATACGATAACGCTTCGTCCGTGAGTCCTGAATAACCCATCCAAGTCGTATCAAAGTCGCAAGGATTCGATAACAGGTGGTTTTGTGCAGTGAGGTTGATTGTGAAATATCAACCAGACGCGCACCTTTTTCCGGCACTTCCATCATGTGTCGGATAATCTGGTTGGCCCGCTCAATACTCTGCATTACTAACTTCCTTTGCATTGACAATGAACT
>JBGMQT010000123.1:0-3684 GCA_048060695.1 Acidiferrobacterales bacterium | reverse complement strand
CCATCGGGCACCGCAATGCACTGGCCGGCAGTGCCATATAGGACCCTTCAAATGAAAACTGAGCAATGTACCGTAAGTGTACTGCGAAAAAGCTAAAAACCTGCTCCAGAAATTCATTCATCATCCTCCATTGATGTCAGCTCGTAGTCGAGATTGACGTACTCCATTGCCCCCTTGTTGTAGCGCAGATTACACACCGTGAAGGCCATCTCCTTGTATATCAGTGCCACGTTTCTCGCCATGTTTGGTATTGTGAGGGCCGCAAGCATAGCGAGCGATGTTGCCCTCATGGAGAGTCATAAGCTCCGTTTCCACTACCTCGATGAAACGCGCTTATTGACATCATCAAACGGTTGCAAGTAGGGTAAGTGCACCATTGCGAAGAAGGCCTGTTCGAACGGATCCGTAATCGCAGCAGCTGTGTCGAGAACCTGCTGGAAGCATTCATCGATCAACTGTGGCACCCCCAAAGGATGGTAAACCGTCCCACCGACCCCAACAGCAATAGCGCGCAAGCGTCCACAGGCCTGCGGGTCGCCGAGCAGGTTATCCGAGAGCAAGGCATGTAAATTGAGGATAGTGTAGCGATTGAACCCGACCTCCTCGGCCTGTTCGACCAACAACTCAATCGCGGCCTTGTGATTCAGGATCATTTGCGCTTCCTGCGCATCCTTACCTTCGGCAGCCTCTCCCAATTCCAGCAAGCGTTCCGTCTCAAGCAACGAGTAGGTGTTGCCCTCCAGGCGGCTGGAGTTCCAGGACAGATCGACCAATAAGCGATTGAAAATTTGTCGCACGTAGGTACCCGCCGGCCGCTCACCATCCGACGAGCGACCCAATTCCATAAGGCGCTGCCGGGTTTCCAGTGAGAGGTAGAAGGACTCGTTGGGTCGGTATTCGTCGAGGAACGCCCGGTTATATCCCACCGGGTGACGTTTTTGAATCGACTCGCGGACAGCCTGTTTGATGACCTTCCCCTCGGGGGAGATGGCAATGTAGTTTTCAACTTGCGCTGTGTGTCCCTTGATCGTGAGCCTGCCAGGGGAAGGACGAATCTCGCTCTCTTTTGGGGGCAATCGATAACGGCTACCACGGCCACGGCCCTCATATGGTCAAACGCGCCTGATCGACCAACCGGGCCAGATGGCGCTGCAGGGTGCGGCGCGGCAGAGAAATCTCCAGCACACCGCTGATTTCCTCAATTAGGCTGGATTATTCCCCAATCCTGGTCCAGTATGTGCCATTGCAATATTGCATGACCTCCACTTTTGGGCGCTGCTAGAAACTGGGGAATTATCCGTTGGGTAGTTTCAGACACAGGTTTTAATGTCCATTTTGAACAACCTGCTACCAGCGCCGCCGGATCGGCCGTGCCATTATTCTTGAGCTCGTAAATCGCCACAGCCTTTTTTAGACAAGGAGGTAATACCATGAGTTTGATAGGAGGACCTGTACTACGCCGTGTTGAGTTGAGCCATGCCTTTGTCTGGATCGCCCTGGACAAGGCTGCATCCATTAATGCCGAAGCCCGGTTGAACCCAAACGGCGCTGCCATTGCGCGCTGCAGTAACCAGAGCAAGTCGCCAGTTCAGTTAGGCGATAATCTCTTTGTCTATTTGCTCAAGATGGTTCCGGTCAATGGTGAATTTCCTACAGAAAAAAAGATATATTACGACATCGAAATAAATGGCGAGGGCCTGGCCGAGCTGGGGCTAACAAGTAGTCGCCGTCCGATTGTCTACGCGAGCGAAATATTACCAAGCTTTTTTGTTCCGAAGAAGCATCGAAATATTCTTCAAGGTTCCTGTCGTAAACCCCATGCCGGATCAAGGCGTCAAGCCCAATATGACCAGATGCAGCGAGGTGACGGACTGGTGGGGCAATCGGTCAGTGACCTCGGGTTACGTCCCTCGCTGTTGTTCTTAACCGGCGATCAGATTTATGCCGACGATGTGGCAGCGCCACTGCTGGCCGCAATAATTGAAAAGGCAGAGTACCTTACGGGTTGGCAGGAATTACTCCCTCCCAAAAAGGACCGGCCAATACAACCCGGCAAGATAAAGCTCATGGCGCGTGGTGGGGTTTTGAGCAAGCGTCAAACCGGCTTCACGTCGGGAAATAAAGAAAACCATTTGATGACATTCGGCGAATACATGGCAATGTATCTCGCAGTATGGGGTGGCTTGCAGATTCAGCTTCCGGACTGGAATGAGGTCAAATCCAGGGTGGCGACTAGAATGAAGCGGAAGCCACCGAGACAGCGGATGGTAAAGGTACCCAAAATCTCGCCACGCGAGTACACACAGCAAGCGGCCCGGGTTCGCGCATTTCTGGACAAAGCCTGGCGCGCGCGTCGGCTGATGGCAAATACGCCGACATACATGATATTTGACGATCATGAGGTCACTGACGACTGGAATTTAACTGAAGAAATCGCTGAACACTTTAACAAAACCCCTCTGAGTAAACGCATTGTAAGCAACGCGTTGACAGCCTACTGGGCGTGCCAGGGCTGGGGGAACGAACCCGGCATCTTCAAGCCAGATTTCCGAAGTACGGTGAGTGAGTTTCTGATGTCAAAACGTTTTTCAGGCGGGGCTAGTTTTGACAACCTACTGAGGTCTATCTACTGGGGGTTCACAATTGAAGGTTATCCAGCCACAATTGTGCTTGATACACGAACACAACGCATTTATTCCGGCGGGCGTATGTCTCAGTTAGTCAAGCCTGAAGTACTTGAAGAAGTTAGTAAAGAGCTGGATCGCCTGGAGCGTAAGTATCGTTCGGACAGAATTTCGCAAAGTATGATATTGGTCTCTGCGGCGCCGGTTTATGGGTTTACTGCACTGGAATTGGTTCAACTTAAGTTTGCAAAATTACTGGCAGAAAAGGTTGATGCCGAGTCGTGGATAGGGAACAAGACCGCCTTTGAAAATCTTCAGAATGTATTTTCGCGTCTTTTTACCTCGAACTGTTGTATTTTTTCCGGTGATGTCCACTATGCTTTTAATCGTATGGAGCGACTCCAAAGCAACGCTTTTGGAAATACGACAAATATTTTTCAATTAACGGCAAGTGCGATCAACAATCGTCCGGAAGGCGCATTTCCAAAGGGACTGAAATCGCTGCAGAGTCTGTCGAAATTAAAGAATTTTAACCGCCTGCATTCACATTACCTGTGGCCAAAGAATGAAAAAAAGTACTTTATTTGCGGAAACACCAATATCGGCTTGTTACAGCTTAAAGACGGACAGCCTGAGACCTACATATTATACAGTTATGATCCGGATGAACGCCGTTCCTACAAATGGGTTTACGATTTAAAGAACCCGGAAATTGTTCATTTTGATAGACGAATGGGGTCAGACCATCTCGGTGATAACAGTTGAGTGTTGACTTGCACTGAATATCGATCCACTTTTACATGACCTGGTCAACCTTTTTGTGACACCCCAGTTGAGCCGCTTTTTTCATTTCCAGCAATTGCCGTTCATAGTCACAGGGACTCCTGTAATCCAAATAGGAATGGAGCCTCTGAGAGTTATAAAACATGGCGATGTATTCCAGTATGTCCTGCTGCGCTTCATAGCGAGTCTGGTAGTGTTGCCATTGCACTTGCTTCAGACTATGGGGTACCACCACGGCGCATCAACGAGATTGTTCACGGTAAGCGCGCAGTAACTG
>JBGMQT010000122.1:0-3688 GCA_048060695.1 Acidiferrobacterales bacterium | reverse complement strand
ATGAAAAAAAAGATCGTCATCATCGGCAACGGCTTTGCCTCGCTGTTTTTTATCGGCGCGTTTCTCGCCCTGCCCTTCTTCCCGATTTTTACTTTCTTTCTGCGGCGCGTTTATTCACGTTACGACATTACCGTCATTGGCAACGGACGGTTTATTTATTTCCCGGCTATCCCCGAATTTCTGGTCGGAAAGAAATCCAGGGAAAGCGTCACCATTGATATCCGCCCCTACCTGTGGCGCAGGAATATACGTTTTGTGGATGACTGGGTTGTCGACATTCAGGACGGCGGGAGGACGGTGCTTACCACCCAGGGCCGCTATAGCAACGATGCCCTGTTTATCGGCACAGGTCCCGGATTTATGGTAGATGATATTCCCGGCACCAAGGCACATACATTCTCACCCTGTGGCGGGCCTGACGATATGGAAGCCTTCATACACAAACTGGAGAGTCTGCACGAAGGCATAATTTATGTCGGCTTCAAGCTCAACAAGCGAGATGGTTTTGTTGCCGGCCGCGGCGGGCAGATGTATGAAAGTGCCAGTCTGCTTCACTATGCGTTGCAAGAAAAAGGCGTACGGGATAAGTTCGAAATCCATCTTTTTTCCCCCAATATCGCTGTGGGAGATACCGGCGCGATAACAGACCGCTTACTGGAACGCGACATTATCCTGGACTACGGCTATGAGCCAGCGGAATTTGTTGATGGCGGCATGCTGGATGCCGACGGTACTTTCAGAAAAGCCGATCTGGTGCTGTTTACGCCCGGTATCACGGCACCCGAATGGACGCGGCAATCATGTCTGCCGGTTTCTGCCGGCGGGCATATCGATGTCGACAGATTCAGCCGTGTAAATGGCCTCGAAAACGTGTTCGCCAGTGGTGATTGCGCCAACCATGAAAACCCGCCACCCTGGGTGCCCCACCAGGCTCACATGGCGCAATTGCGTTCTGAGTCAGCAGCAAAAAATTTACGTGCAGTGTTACGCGGCAACGAACCTTCATCTACTTATCGCTTTGAACTCTCCTGTATAATGAACATGGAGAACGATGCCATCTGGCTGCACGCCGCGAGCGATGACAAACCGCCGTTCTGGAATATTTTTCCGCGTCGTTCAAAAAAACTGATCACCCTCAAAAACATGTTCGAACGGCTTTACCTGTTTAACTTGCGTTATCTGTGATCGGACTCAATATTGCAAGCCCGGCGGAAATTCTGAACCTTTTGGGGAACTGCGGAACTAACTATAATGTTTGGGCACAACTGTATGCCTGATGGGGTGTATAACAACATGAACCGAGGAGTATCAGCATGAGTAATTCCGATCAGCCTTCTAATTCCAGACGGCGATTTCTTTTATCTTCTTCAGTCGCGCTCGGAGTCGGCGTACTGGGTGGCGGTGCCGGCTCTCTGTTGTGGGCCAGTAACAGTCCAAAATTTTTAACCTACGTCAAAGACAAGCAGTCTTCAGCGTTTGAGCAGTTGTCTGGTGAAGTATTACCGGCGAAGGGGGTCGACCTGGAGGTGTCATTCGGCGACTCCATTCAACGCCTGGTGGAAGCCGGCGTCATTGTTCCAAGAAAATTCCACGCCCTGTATTCCAAACGGGGGGGGCTCCCGGAATGGGTCGAAGCGTTGTTCACACAACCCTCATCCGAACAAATAACAATGAGCATGCAAACAGCGCCATATCTGCTCAACCTTATGTGGCCGCTCGGAATAGCGACAAAAACTCAATTTAATGAAAAAAGCCAACTCAACGGCCCGAGGGGCGGTAACTTTGCAAGCACGGGTGGATGGACCCTGGGTGAGGCACGCAACGGTGGAGACTATTTCAACACGGTTTCTTCTATCACCCTGACTGACACGCAAGAGGCCGCAGTTCTCGAAGCAGCGGAAAACAGTTTCCGGCCATGTTGCAATAATTCCACCTTTTTCCAGGACTGCAACCACGGTTCGGCCCTGCTCGGCCTTTATGAACTCGCAGCTTCGCAAGGTGCCGGTGTCGATGAACTCTATGCAATCGGCAGCATCGCCAACAGCTTCTGGTATCCCGGCAAATATATAGAGATGGCTTATTATTTCCAGCAACTTGAAAATAAACCATGGGATCAGGTAGCCGCCAAAACAATTTTGGACAAGAAATACTCATCCATTTCGGGCTGGCAGAAGAATGTGCATCAGCCAATGGTTGAAGCCGGTTTATTGCCCGGCAGTCAGCCCAAAGGTGGGAGCGGTTGCGCAGTGTAATAACTTTCAAGACGCGTCATGAATAAATTCCTGACGCGTCTTGAATTCAAGTTATAGCAGGGCAAAGAGTCCCACTAAAATAACGAAGACGCCCAACACCAGCTTGACCAGGCCCCGGTGGGTGACATGCAATCTACTGATCTTGAGCAGCACCGGGCGACTGCTGCTCAGGGCAACCAATAACACCAACGGTAAAATGAAGGCCAGGTTGTAGCTGGTCAGCAGGGAATAGGCATAAGCCTTGCTGGACAGGCTACCGATAACCGCAGCTACTGCCAGATACATGGCTCCGCCACAGGGTATCGTGCAGGTACCGATTAGCACGCCGCCGACGAAGGCAGCACCGATGGTAGTCTTGCGGCCCCACTTGTGAGCCAGATTGTGCAGCGAGGCGGGCATGCCCAGCTTAATGGGATTGTCAGGGATGATATATTCAGCAACCATTACCAGTCCAAGAATGACAGCAAGGAAACCGGCCACTCGGGTAAATACATGGGTGTTGCCAAAAATCCGGATACTCGTAACCTCAACAAAGCCCATACCGAGGAAAAAGTAAAGCGCAAAAATACCCAGGATATAAGCGCCGGCAACGGACCAGACATGAAGCCAGGCCCGACGTTTCTCACCGTAGCCACTGGATTGTTCAACAATCGCCAGGAGCGCACCGATAAATAGCAACAAGGTCGTAATAGCGCAGGGATTCAGGCCGTCGGCAAAGCCTGCCACGACAGCCAGGCTAAACGCCGCAGAAGGGTTGGCCTCCAGCCACCCGATCGAAGGCGCTTGCATAGAATTGGTGAACGCCAGATATACGCCCGTTGCCAGCAGAACGAGTCCGGCTAGGATGAAAAATCTCGATTGTGCCTTGCGCATATGCGGGCGCCGGTCAGTTAACAATCAGCTTGCCGCGCATAAAGGGGTTTTCCTTACCACCACAACAGATTCCGCAATAAAAAACGTACTCACCCGCCGTAGTGGGCGTAAAAGAAAAAGTGCGGGTCTGTTTGGGGCCGACCCGTTCATTTACGTTAAAGTCTGGAACCGTGAAACCATGCCAACCACCACCATCGGTGTGAAACTGGTTGTCCAGGTTGATCATGGTTACCTCAACAGGCTCCCCGACTTTTGCACGTATCAGGGCAGGCTCCCAACCGGACATACTGATCTGTATGGTAGCTTCCGATTTTGCTGTTTCGAGATATGGCGACAAGAACAGGGTGGCTGCCAATCCCAGCACGACCAAGGCGCCCAGCCCCACTAATACTGCGGATTTTTTTGAAATGGCCTTTGAGGTCTGCTTGGTTTTCACGAAAATTTCTCCAAAAAAAATGAATAACGAACAAATTACGGTATATGACCGCGAAGCCGGTATTTAGTGCAGTATTTTACCTGAAAAAATGACTGAAAGAACCCTGTAAATGAACTGGAAAGGGTGA
>JBGMQT010000121.1:0-3709 GCA_048060695.1 Acidiferrobacterales bacterium | reverse complement strand
ACGTACCGGGAACAGGCCACCAGGTGGTCAGTCCGGAATTTTTAAAAGACAGTCACCCCGATACCGTAATCGTGATGAACCCAATTTATGCTGAAGAAATTGCAGACTCACTCAAAGAGATGAATGTCCCTGCGGAGATCGTGATTGAATAGTGGTTCGCCCGTGTACTGCAGGCACCGCCACATAAACTTTAGGCATTAGTGACAGTGATTACGAGCGACTTTCTGGTAATCGGAGGCGGAGTCATTGGTGTGAGTCTTGCGCTTGAAGCCAAACGCCGGTATCCGGATGCCCGGGTAACACTCCTGGAGAAAGAAGCCAGTTGCGGTGAGCATGCCAGTGGGCGTAACAGCGGCGTTCTGCACGCCGGTTTTTACTACACGGCTGACAGTCTGAAGGCCCGTCTGACCAGGGATGGTAACCGGCAGTTGGCAGAATATTGCGAACAGCATGGCTTGGGCATCAACCGCTGTGGCAAGCTTGTGGTTGCCAAAAATGCTGAAGAGTTACCGATACTCGACGAACTGCTGCTAAGAGCAAAAAATAATGGCGTGGAACTGCATGACATCACAGCGGAAGAAGCCAGGGAAATTGAACCGCGGGTACGTACTTACGAGCGTGCGCTTTTTGCGCCTGCTACGGCAAGTGTAGACCCGAAAGAAGTGATGGATGCCTTTGTATCGAACGCAAAACAGCTTGGTATTCATATCATTAATAACGCCCGGTATCTGGGTACCCGTGGCGAGGTGGCAGTAAAGACAACGCAAGGTGATATCAGTGCGGGCTATATCATCAATGCAGCCGGACTGTATGCAGACAGAATTGCACAGGATTTCGGTTTTGCAGAACACTACAGAATTCTGCCTTTCAAGGGCTTGTATTTATACGCCAATGAAAGTGTGGCGCCGTTACGAACCAATATTTACCCGGTTCCTGACCTGCGTAACCCCTTCCTGGGTGTGCACCACACAGTCACACTGGATGGCCGCAGCAAAATAGGCCCTACTGCCATCCCCTGTTTCTGGCGAGAACACTACCGGGGCATTCAGAATTTCCGTTTGGGAGAGTTTCTGGAAGTGGTAGGCCGGGAGGCCGAGCTTTTTATACGAAATGACTTTGATTTCAGGAAGCTTGCATGGGATGAGATGCAGAAAATCTACCGCCCGCGGATTGTAAAGCTGGCCGCGGAGCTGATCAGCGGCATCAGTCCAAAGCACTATACGAAATGGGGAGCGCCGGGTATACGGGCGCAATTGCTGGATATCCGGACACGAAAACTGGAAATGGATTTTAAAATGGAGGGAGATAAACGATCCTTCCACATACTGAATGCGGTCTCGCCGGCTTTTACCTGTGCGTTGCCATTCAGTGAACTTACGTTTCAACAGATAGAAAAACTGATTAATTAGCCAGGGTGGCATGAACAACCTACTCGCACTTGTCGCAGCAATGGTCATCAGTATGGTGTTGATCCCCATCATGGTCCGTTTTGCGCCGCGTTTGGGCTTAATTGACCGGCCCAATGCGAGAAAGGTGCATACTGCGCCGATACCCAGGGTAGGTGGTATCGGGATTGTACTGGGTGGACTTACAGTTATTATCTTTCTTCTGCCACCGGACAGATTGGTACACGCTTATCTGCTCGGCGCATTGGTATTGTTTTTTTTCGGGGTCTGGGATGATATTTTTGAGATAGGCCACTACGCAAAATTTGTCGGGCAAGTGATTGCGGCATTGATTGTAGTCTTATACGGTAACCTTTATGTGATTTCGTTCCCCTTCGTTTCTGGTGGGGAAATTTCCGCTACATTCGGGATTCCTTTCACGCTGTTTGCGCTGCTGGGAATGATTAATGCCATTAATCACTCTGATGGGCTCGACGGGTTGGCCGGTGGCGAATCATTGTTCAGTCTTGGCGCTATTGCCTTGTTGGCGATCCTTGCGGAGCAGGCCGGTGCAAACGGCATTGTGGTATTTACCATCGCGGTGGCGGTGATCGGGGGCTTGCTGGGGTTCCTGCGCTATAACACGCACCCGGCGCGTGTGTTTATGGGGGATTCAGGCAGCCAGTTTCTTGGCTACACACTTGGGTGTCTGGCTATTCTGTTAGTACAAAAGGTCGATCCCAGGCTCAGTCCGACAGTTGTGTTGCTGCTGCTGGGTTTGCCCATCATCGATATCCTGATGGTTCTCGTTAAACGGGTCAGAGCACGAACGAACCTGTTCAGGGCTACGCGAAATCATATTCATCACCGCCTGCTCGATCTCGGCTTTGTTCACCAGGAATCCGTCATTATTATTTATTCTTTGCAAATGGTGTTTGTAACCAGCGGTATTCTTCTGCGCTACGAAAGCAATTTGTTGATTGTGGCTGTCTATCTTCTGCTTTGCACGGCCGTATTCGGCACACTCATACTGGCCGAACACTCTGGCTGGCATCTGGGGGAACGCAAATCGCGGGCGGATCTGTCAAACGTTTTAAGTACCGACATTTTGCGCAATATACTGGTAGTCATACCACGACGATTTCTTGAGTTCGGTATCCCCGTTTACATGATCGGCTCCAGTCTTGTTGTTGAGCGGGTGCCCAGAGATTTTGCCGAGATGTCATTGCTGGTCCTGGGCATTCTGGTGATAGAAATGTTTGTCGGCGAAGCGCAGCGTTCAATCAGGCATCGGGCGCTGATTTATGTCACGGTGGCCTTTGTCGGATTTCTGAGCATAAGTTATCCGCCAGAGGGACTGGAGTGGCTTGATCCGGTTAAAGCGACATTTTTTATACTGGTAGCGCTTGCCTTTGCCGCGGCGGTCAAGTATTCGCCAGGAAGACGAAAGCTCGAATTCAAAACTACGGCAACCGACTATCTGGTTGTACTCTCCTTACTGGCCGTTCTGATTGCCTCCAAGGGCGACTTATGGGGAAATAGCGGGACTGGCTTTGTTGTACAGATGATAGTCCTGTTTTATGGTTGTGAGCTACTGATTACGGAAAAACGGGGCCGCTGGGGCATCTTGAGCACCGCCACAGCGGTAACCGCAGCTGTTCTGGTATTCAGGGGGCTAATATCACCTTTTATTGATATGTAAATAATTCAAGAAAAATCAGTGAGAATCTCTTTAAATAGCATGATAGTAAAATCAATTTTATGTAAAGAATTCCATAATTCTGTCTGAGATCCTTTACGGTTTTGTATAAGTCTTGTTAGAGGGAAGCATTTTAACACATTGTAATTTCTGTTGTTTATGCGTATGGCGTAAATATTGCCTTGATACTAGCAGTTACCAAAATTCGGCGGCTCATTAAGTCGGTCGATGCAATAAACCAAGCCTCTAATAAACCAAGCGTTCTAGTGGAGTAGCATTATCATGAAAGCAATTCTGTTCGGTGTAGCATGCACCATTTCTGCCTCTCTGATACCGGTTTCGGTCAGTGGCGCCACGGTCACTATCGACATGGAGGGGATTGCACCTGCCCGGGGAATTACCGGTGAATTTTCATCTTCGATTTTCAAGGGTGGCTTTCAACTGTCTTCGGAATTTGGGCACTATATAGATGCTGACTGGCGGGATGCGGGAACCATTCGGGCGGCCAACGGCAGCGACTATTACGGAAACGACACGCTGGGTAACTTAACGCTCACTCGCTCCGACGGCGGACCGTTTTCCATCCTCCGTTTTGACGCGACGGATGTCTACATCGACAGTAACT
>JBGMQT010000120.1:0-3748 GCA_048060695.1 Acidiferrobacterales bacterium | reverse complement strand
TGGCCGGTGTCCTGGCCAGCGTGATGGTATCGCCGACCGGCGCACCATGGATATCTTTGATGCCGGCAACCAGGAACCCCACTTCGCCGGCCGAAAGTTCGTCACGAATCTCACGTTTGGGTGTAAATACACCGACCTGGTCAACCTGGTGCTGATTTTTCGAAGACATCAATTCAATCTTGTCACGCTTGCCAACCTTGCCGTCGACCACACGAACCAGGGAAACCACGCCGAGGTAATTGTCAAACCATGAATCAATGATAAGGGCTTTGAGCGGTGCGTCCGGGTCACCGGTTGGCTGGGGAATATCCTGGATCAACCGTTCCAGTAGCTGCTCAATGCCGCTACCGGTCTTGGCACTGACCACCAGGGCATTGTGTGCCTCGATGCCGATAATATCTTCAATTTCCTGTTTGACACGCTCCGGTTCCGCCGATGGCAAGTCTATCTTGTTCAACACCGGGATTACTTCCAGGCCAAGTTCGACAGCGGTATAACAGTTGGCCACACTTTGCGCCTCCACGCCTTGCGCCGCATCAACAACCAGCAAAGCACCTTCGCAGGCAGCCAGTGAACGGGACACTTCGTAGGAAAAATCCACGTGTCCCGGCGTGTCGATAAAATTCAAATGGTAAACATTGCCATCGTCGGCCTTGTAGTCCAGCGTTACGCTTTGTGCCTTGATGGTAATTCCGCGTTCCCGCTCAATATCCATCGTATCGAGCACTTGTGCGGACATTTCACGTTCACTAAGGGCACCACAAAGCTGTATGAAACGATCAGCCAGCGTCGACTTGCCATGATCCACATGGGCGATGATAGAAAAATTGCGGATGTACTTCTGGTCCATGTAATGCTTCAGTGTGGGCTGTTCCAGGCGCCGTCATCAACAATAGTCAAAGGCCATCCGTTTATGTAACGGATGGCCTTTGAGCAATTTCGAGTAATAAAAAGTTCAGCAATCGGCGATTATAAAGAAAAACAGCCTATTTCTCATCCTCTTCGCGCGATGTATACGCAATAAAACTGGAAGTTCCATTGCGCCAGACACGCAGAGCTACTGCTTTACCGGGCTCTACCTTGCCAACCAGCATTTCAAAATCATCCATGTTCTCTACCGTGCGGCTGTTAACCATCAAGATTACATCACCCGGACGCAGCCCGGCCCGCCATGCGTCATCGGATTCTACGTCGGATATAACAACACCACCTTCCGGATCGCCCAGCTCACGTCGACGGTCGCTGGTGATGCTCTCAACTGCCAGGCCCAGCGCATTGCTGCTCTTTGCAGCGCGGTTATTCCCAGCAACAGTTTCGCCATTTTCGCTGTTCAATGCGTCCAGTGTCACATTAAAGATTTTTTCTTTACCCTCACGAAGTACTGTTACTGTAGCTTTTGTACCTGGCGAGTTCGCCCCGACCAACGGCGGCAGGTCACTCCAGCTTTCCAGTGGGATATCATTAAAGGACAAAATTACGTCACCGGGCTGTATTCCTGCCCGATCTGCCGAACCATCAGGCGAAATGTCATTCACCAATGCACCTACCGGCCGGTCCAGACCCAGGGCCTCGGCCATTTCGCGGGTGACCACTCCAACAATTACGCCCAGCAGGCCGCGTTCAACCTTGCCGGTTTCACGCAACTGCTTCGCGGTGCTCACAGCAACTTCAATAGGTATTGAGAATGACAGTCCGATGTAGCCACCATTGGAGCTGAGTATCCATGAATTAATACCGATAACCTCACCATCCATATTCAGTAGCGGGCCACCGGAATTGCCCCGGTTGATCGCAACATCAGTCTGGATAAACGGAATATATTGCTGAGCCCCGTTGCTTCTCCCCTTGGCGCTGACAATACCGGCGGTCACGGTTTGTTCAAAATTGAATGGAGAACCAATAGCAGCCACCCATTGACCAGCCCTGACCGATTCTGATTCACCCAGCTTCAGGTAAGGCAGGTCCTCATCTGAGTTGATCTTCAATACAGCGATATCACTGGCCTCATCCGAACCGATCAGTTCCGCTTCGAACTCACGCCGGTCGGCCATTCTTATGATTATCTCATCAGCGTCGTCCACGACATGGTGGTTAGTGAGGATGTACCCGTCTGTGGAATAGATAAAGCCGGAGCCTGCCCCCATCCGGTCCGGCTGACCGAAACGCGGATCATTGGGAATATTGAAATAACGTCTGAAAAACTCAGGCATTTCCGGCTGGCTTCCCCCCTGCTCACCACGTTGCCCACCGCGTTGCCCACCGCGTTGATCGGACGGACGCGGACCACGCGTCCCAAATTGGGTCACACGAATATTGACCACTGCGGGGCCGGCTTTCGCAACCAGTTCGGTAAAATCCGGCAGGCCAGTCATCTTTGCAACTGCCGGTATGCTTAATAACAGTAATAGCATTGCCGCAAAGTGCAGCGAAATTCTTTGTTTCATTTTACAACTCCAGTAGATATCAGATAATCCGGTTTAATCTTGTTCTGGCCCAGGTATACCGCCACCATACATATTGGGTGTCGCCAAGGGGTTATAAACCACTGTTTGCAACAATTTCGCAAATACCCCAGCACCACTGCCATTGCCGTCATCTTAGACAGAGCAACCGGCTGGCGACCCCAGGCGTACCCATATCCGCTGGTCACGGCAACAAACGGCCCGTACATTTTGTTCAATCATGGATTAATTTGATGCCACTGAACGAGCCATAGAATTAGCGATGGTTCTGACCGTGATCGCTGGTACTTCACCGATGGCAGTAATCTGCAAATCGCCTTGTTTACGGGAAAAAGCGTAATTGGTGCCCAACTGACCAACTCCCTGCATCACAGCAACCTCACTACCCTTATTTTCAATATAAACAGACACTGCAGCGAGGCCATCGCTATATACCAAGTGTTCAAAGATGCCGTCGGGACCAGTCTTGTGGCTATGTGATGATAGTTTGAATCCGGGAGGTAATTCGTTTGGATGCCAACTTGGGCTGGATTGGGTCCCCACAGTCTTTGCGGGGCTGAAAGTACGCAGTTCGACAAAATCTTCTGCAGGCGAATCCGACTCGAGTTCATCCACATCAACAGCCGAGCCCATGGAAAAATCGGTAAACATCAGTTTGGCCAATGCTCTGTTGCCCGGATCCCTTAGCACCCATTGCAATAGCAGGCCAGTCTTTTCCTCCAGCCAAAAATCATAACCGTAGCGATAATTGTCCCGCGGCAAAATACTGACACGGCGGGCAGTCTGGCCGGCGATTCTGGCCTTGCCGCGAAGCTCAAGGCGGTAGCCCTCGGAATTGTTGCCAATCGCTGAAAGGGGGAACTCGGTAAAATAGGAGCTTGCAACAACAGAATCCTCGAAAACGGAGCCGGAATCCTGTAATACGAAGCGGACACCCTTGCGGTCGCGAATAACTTCGCTACGGGGACCGCTGATTGAATACAGTCGTTCGCGAACACCAGATTCATCGGTAACGTGGGTGATTCGCATTGTTTCAACCTCACCACCACGAACGTAGACAAACGTGCCCTGGTAGCTCAACTCGCTCATGGCCGTGGTCATGCGCTTGAGCCATTCACGTGCCTCGCTGGAATCACCTGCTACCACTGTGCCGCCAGCGCTGATTGCTATCAGCAGCAATAGAGCCTTACGTGGCAGACTATTCATTTATTTGGTGCGGTTTCCTGTTCAGAGCCGGTATCCGCGGTTTTCTGATAACGCCCATCTTCCTCAACCAGGGCTTCCTC
>JBGMQT010000119.1:0-3887 GCA_048060695.1 Acidiferrobacterales bacterium | reverse complement strand
AATGGTTTCGAAAGCATGTTTTTCCATGCCTGCCAGTTACGCAATGCCACACTGGCGTACAGGATCGGCGTCCTGACCTGCAAAGCCAGCGCTTCACGCTGGGCTTCCGGTAGTTCAGGGCTAAGGTAAGGAATCGCTGCATTATTGCAGGCCAGTATGCACACCCGTGCCTGTACGCGGCAGGCCTGGCCATGGCGCACGTAGGTCAGCAGAACACGCCTGGCTGTAGCGGGGTCCCGATCGTGCTTTACACTGATGACAGTGCTGTCGAGTCGTAATCGCACCGCTGACGTGTCCTGGTCGAGTTTCGAATAATCGAATCGGGCCGTGACGACATCCTGTAACAAAAAGCAGAGACAACACTCGTTGTCCCTGCTTCAATGTTCCGCATGTTTATTACTCAGAATCTAAAGCGCAATCCCAACTGCAGACGGTAAACGGAAGCCAGTCGTGCTATGGCAGGATCGGGTACCAATGTGTCTGCACTGACCACGTCACCTGAAACAGGCGACAGTATGTATTGTGAACCATCATCAGAAATTGCAACATTCGCGAGTGCAATGTTGGATGGGGCGGTGTAGCTTTCCAAGCGTCCCCAATCGCTGTTGAGCAGATTTCCAAGATTCTCGATGTCAAATGTGAACTCGATTGAGTTGTTGCCCTTCAAGCGGAATTCCTGCAAGAAGCGTAAGCTGAAGAAATTCGACCAGCCAACAGAACAATCATTACGTCCAACGACCTGACCGCGCTTGCCGCGAAGACATTTTTCACCATCAATGAAATCGTTCAGATTCTGCAAAAATACAGGATCACCCGTAATAATCGGATCACTCATGCCGGTTGGAACATAAAACAGTTGCGAGCCGGGATTATCCGCTTCACTACCAAAATCAGCCAGGAAGGTGCCGCCAAAAGCATCACCACCGCCAAATACGTGGCTATAATTCAAACCGGACCGACCGGTGTAGACCAACGCGACTGAGGTCGTGTTATCACCGAAAAGCTGCTTGGACCAGTTCAGGGTGGCAGTGATACGTTCAGGTGTTTCATAACGCGAAGGCGCAAGCATGGGGTTGTTCAGATCAGTTTGCGGATCCATCGCATAGGTTTCAAAACCAACGAAACGGTTATAGGAACGTACCTCTTCGAGATCCTGGATGGTAAGACCCAGAGTGGCGTCAAAGATTCCCGAGCTGTCTGTATCCCAGCTCTTGGCCACTTTGAATGTAAACACCTCACCACCACCTTTACCGGTATTTGTAACGATGTAATCACCATCAGCGGGAAAGTCGTAAATCGGGCGTCCATCCGGCGCGGTACCGACCTGTACGCGTCGGCCTTCATAAATGTCATAACCATTTTTCACATTGGTACTGATGATGTCGAAAGTAAACAGCCAGTCGTCACCCAGGGGACCAAGGTCAGCCCAGTAATCAATACCCAGGCTGTATTTCCAGGTGCTGAGAATATCGAAATTCGGGTCAATCGCATCGACAGCGCCTAGCGGATTAACGCCAATATATTGTTGGAAATTATCAAAAGCAGTTCCAGGATCAGGCAAGTTCCCCACAGCCGCCGCAATGGAATCCGAAACCGGTGGTCCGAAAAAAGGTGCCAGGAACGAGGCAAATGTTCTGGTAATGCTGTTACCGGCATAGCTGTTTGACAACATGATCAATGGCGTACCGCCACCGAACAGACCTGCGCCACCACGAACCGTCAGGCGGTCGGTGGCTGACCAGTTAAAGCCGAGACGGGGCGAGAGCAGATCCTTGCCATCCAGATTTTCATCATTGCTAAAGCCGTTTCGATCCTCGAACCAAGTGTTTCTCACGATCTGATCGTTATTGGAGTAGAGATCGTAACGCAGACCAAATTTAACCGTCAGCCCATCACTGGGCGACCATTCGTCTTGAAGATAGAAACTATCCACAGTCAGTGAAAAGTTTGCTTCAGCATCCACAGCAGTACCGGTATTGGAGTTGCCATACAAAACGAAGTCGACGACCCGATCCCTCAACGCCTGGATGCCATCACCACCGAAGGCTCCAAACAGGTACTGCCCTTTTGAGAAAGGCAGAAACAGATTGCGAATGGTATGTTTCTCCTGTTCCCAGCCAGCGGTCAATGAATGCGCGCCAACTTCATAGTCGGCTCTTAATTTGAGTGTGATGGTTTCATTGTCAAGTTCATTGGTGTGCCGGAAACGATCCCCGCCTGCAGCGATAAGCCCACCGGCAGCCGTGGAGACTGCAAAGTCCGGCGTATCCGAACTAATACTGATCTGTCGATTTTCAACGTCCTTGGAACCAAATTTGAACTCGGTGGAAAAGCGGTCAGTCCAGTTGGAAAACACCTGCAAGGACAATGATTCCAGTTTTTCGTTGATGTTGTAACGATTGGATTGAAGAATGGCTGCTTCCGGGAAATCATCAAACAAAACATCACCTTCAGCACTCTGGTAGGCTGCGACCGCACGGTGGTCATCGTTGATGTACCAGTCCAGTTTGAGCAGTATTTTCTCATCTTCGTCTGTATCTGAATCGGCAAACTTGCCTGGATCAAAACCATATTCAGTCTTGAAAATGTCGATGACAGTGTCTACATCAGACTGCGTAACACCTCTTATGTTATCAATCGTTTGAGTGTTTGATGGTAGGGTTGTCTCAAATTTCTCATAGGCTGCGAAAAAGAACAACTTGTCCTTGATGATTGGCCCACCGATGGTACCGCCATAAATGTCCTCACTGAAATCGCCGATACCCAGTTTCTGACCATCTGATTTTGTACCGGTGAAACTGTCATCTGTGGTGTAACCATAGACACTTCCATGGAACTCGTTGGTTCCCGACTTGGTAACAATATTGATGTTACCGCCGACAAAATTGCCGAATGCCACATCATAGGGCGCAATGTTCACCTGCAAAGCTTCAATCGCATCAATTGAGATCGGTGATCTCTGTGTGGCAGATGCGTTCTTGGACAGGCCAAAATTATCATTCTGCGCAACGCCGTCAATAGTGACACTATTAAAACGGTAGTTACCACCGGCGATAGAAACTGCCGGGCCACGAGCCACACTGTTATCAACCAGTATTTGCGGATCGGTCGCCAGTGTGCTGATGAAGTCCCTGGATATAGACGGGATGCTTTCGAGCCTTTCTTGGTTGAACTCACTACCCACGCCGAATTGAATTCTCTGGCCTTCCAGTTGCGCCGTTACAAGCACTTCTTCAAGCGTACCACTGACAGCAGTCACCACCAGACTTACCAATTCGGTCTTGCCAAGTGTTAGCTGGATATCGCCAACTGCATCGGCTGTATAGCCGCCGGTGCTTGATGTTTGGACTTGATAAGGTCCGCCAACGGAAAGTCCTCTTATCGTTATTGAGCCATTGGCATTTGACATTTCCGTTTTAGTTCGCTGGGTGGGAATGTGGGTAACGGCAACGCTTACACCTTCGACTCCGTTGCCACTGGCATCCGTCACTGCCACCTTAATCGATGATGTCGTGGTCTGTGCGCTAACCGGGATGGCGGTCAGTACCAATAGAATGCCTGTTAACACAGAAAGAAGACCATTCTGCACGGGTTTTGCTGTGAAATTCATGACTACTCCTGATTTTTTATGTGGCTATTGCCATATAGAGAATGTGCTGATTTTATTGAATGGGTATGTGCACGCTTAGCATACTACATTTTGTCAGTGATTTTCGTCTGGGTACCGCGGTCAGTCGACTGATGGGAACAATATTGTCACAATGAGGCTCGGCAAATTCTTTTGTAATAACGTGTCACTGCAGGCACAAAAACCCGCAGACTAAGCCGGCCGGGTCTAAACCTGGTTCAGATCAAGCACGGCCCGATGACCCTGCTCTACCGCCGCC
>JBGMQT010000118.1:0-3933 GCA_048060695.1 Acidiferrobacterales bacterium | reverse complement strand
AAGGTTGCCTTCGTTAACAAGACTGGTTAAGTGTCGGTATTCAGACGATAATTAGAAATTCGCCACAGACACCCCGTTGCGGCTCACTGACGCGGAGCGGGTGACTCTCGCTGAAATCGCGCATCGCCTTGGCCGTAAAGCCCTTGAGGATGTGGCCAATGTTGTGAAACCCGATACCCTCATGGGCTGGTACCGGAGGCTGATCGCCCGTAAATTCGATGGGTCTAAGTCGCGTCGCTATCCGGGTCGCCCCAGAATCGACGGTGAAATTGAACAGTTAGTTGTGCGTATGGCCAAGGAGAACTCGGACTGGGGCTATGACCGCATTGTGGGTGCCATGGCGAACCTCGGCTACACGCTATCCGATCAAACGGTGGGCAATATTCTACAACGACATGGAATTTTGCCAGCGCCGAAGCGGAAGCGTACGACAACGTGGACAGACTTCATCCGCGCGCACATGGCTGTCCTTGCGGGGACTGACTTTTTCTCGGTGGAGGTACTGACGCTGCGCGGGTTGGTCACTTATTATGTACTGTTCTTTATCCATCTTGAGAGCCGCAAGGTCGAGATCGCCGGCATCACACCGCATCCGAATGAGCGATGGATGAAACAAATCGCCAGAAACGTGACCATGGATGAATGGGGTTTTCTCGGTAATTGCCGGTATCTCATTCATGACCGTGACACCAAATACTGTCGGTCATTTCGGAATATCATCGAATCCGGTGATGTCAAAACACTGCCGCTCCCTGCGCGCAGTCCGAATTTGAATGCATTTGCGGAGCGCTGGGTAAAATCGGTGAAAGACGACTGTTTATCTAAGCTGATTCTGTTTGGCGAAACGTCGTTACGACGTGCACTGCGTGAGTACCTCATCCATTACCATGCCGAACGAAATCATCAAGGTAAAAGCAACGTCCTGCTATTTCCAACCACCAAGCAAACAGTGGATCGTGTTGACGGACCAGTCGGCTGCAAAGAACGCTTGGGCGGGCTGCTGAAATATTACCATCGGGAAGCCGCATGAGTATTTTGACCCCAGTGCGTCCAGCGAAGGCTGGCGTGTTCAGCGGGAGTGAGTCCCGTCGGGGTAGAAGTCAGCGCCCCGTAGCTTGAGTCACACTGGTGGAGGAAACGAAGTTGGTGAAGCTGACTGACAAAGCCATCGAGAGGATGGTGAGCGAGTCACCGGGCCATAACGCAAGTGAACCCACGGGTGGCCCCGACAAAATTAAATCTGGAGGCCGAGCTCTCTGTGGTCGGGCGAAGGCAGAAGGGTGCGTCGCAGACTGACTGTTGAGGCGCATCCCTCCGGCGGGGTGGTAGGGATAGCACGGTGACAAGGGCATGCTAAGCAACTGGAGAAGCCGTCCTCGCCCCAGGCAGAAATGGCTGGAGCAAGGTAGGCCGTATAACCGGTTTCCCCGGGAAATCGGCCGAAGGCGAGACGGTGGCGGCGAGGTCTGTAGTAGTGATGAAGCGGGGTAACGCCCGTGGAGCAAAGGGGCCTTACTGCACATAATGACTTCGACAACATGGGAGGCAGGGGTGAGATGATAAAGGCACCTATTGATCTGCAAGACCTGAGAAGAAGGCTATACGTCAAGGCGAAGGCTGAACCGACTTGGCGCTTCCAGCGCCGAGGCTTCGACTGGAAACGATGGAGTAGAAGGTGGCTGTATGATGCCGTGGGGTTATTTGATAACTACCGGGTGCGACCACGGTCGAAAGTTGTTCCAGCATGATGGGTCTCATAACCCTTGAGGAGAAGTGTGCAGGGGCGCGTAGTGCGGGAAATCCGCATGCTGCGTGCGATGTGGAGGGAGCTGGAAACGGAGCTACGGAACGACCTATACGGGCACGAAGGGGGAAACCCCGGATACAGACAAGGTTGGTCCTAGTGAGCTACCGCGCCAGCTCTCGACCCTACCGGGCACGTGCTTGCAGCATTTGCGTTGTGAAAATTGCCAACGAGCACCGGCTTATTGCAGCCAATAACTGTCCGACCTTAAAGGCAAAGATTCGGTGGACCAGGACAGTAGGCAAAAAAAATACATGTGCAATTAAATAACGGAAGTAATATATAATTTAAGTTGTATTTACAATTCGAATCTGTGAAGATTGCGTAGCTGAATGGATACAATCTCAATCAAAAAATAGCCCGATCATTGGAGTGTCTTTAGTTATTTGGAGATTAACTTAATGGCTAACTCAATCCGTATTGAGCGACTGGTGGCAGTATGCACCACACTTCTCATTTTGGCAGGCTGTTCAGTTGCTGATTACAAGAAACCGATCAACGATCTGAGCAGTGCCGTCGACGACTCGATTACGACCGTTGAGAAAATCGATCAGGAGGTCACAGAAGTACAGAACATACGGTGGCGGAAATCGATATCAGATGGCAAAGTGGTTTTGCTTACCGCAGACAATAGCTGTGCATCAGGATTGAATAAGTGTTCGCTGATCATCCGATTACCGGATAAACACGAAAAGCCTTTTCCGACGCAATCTCTGATGCCCAAAGCGCTGGTCGGTCTTAAAGGACTAAAGGATTATGTCGCCAGTTTAAAAGCCATCGTTGATGCGGAGACGGCATCGGCTGTAAAAACTAGTGCCAACGCGGCAATGGCCAGCGTCGCTGAAATCGAGGCGGAGATAACAAAAGCAAACGACGCTAACGCTGTAAAACCGTCAACAATTAAAGCGTATAGTGAGCCCGCTTTGGCAGCAATCAACTGGCTTGTCGTCCAATATGTGGAACGGGTCAAGTATAATGCCCTTGCGGCGGCCACCAAACGAGCACAACCTGTCATTGTGCGCTTGGCAGAATTTCATCAATTGAGCGGAGATGTTGCGGCCACTTTGAAAGCCGCTGCAGCATTAAAGGCATTCGTTAAGGCCCAGACGGCATACGACGATGCCGACATCAAAAACGCCACTGTGATCAATGCGTATGTGAACGCGGCCGAAACCTTCCACGACGTCCTCAAAGGCCGGGCCGCCCAGCCTCTGAAAAAGTTTCTAGTAGCGCATACGAAACTGAATGACAGCCTGAATGGAAACGGTGATGTAACTCTTGCCGATGCAATTGCCGCTATTAAGGAATTCCAGCAACGGGCCCAGGAATTTAAAAAAATCGTTGATGATTTCAATAAAGTAGCCGCAGCTCAGGCAGGAGAATAAACCATGGCAACTATCAAACAAGTCGGCGTCAACTTCCTCAGGCGAAGGGCGGAGATCGATGCTCTTGACCAGGCGCTGGCTAGGGAGAGACGGGTAATCCAAATAGAGGCCTTCGATGGCGGCCGGAAGATGACATCGGAAGAGAAAGACCGGCGCAGGGAAATCGGCGCCACCCGCCTGGAATTGTCCGAAGCGCTCGAGGTTCTCGCCCTAACGACCCTGGAGAATCTCAATGATGCCGATGATGTAGATGCACTGAATTTAGAAATTACGCGAATAAACGAAATGCTAAAGGACGACCTCAAACATCTAAAAAAACTCGAAACCTACGCTGATACTGCGGCAGATGTCCTTAAAGGACTAGCCAAAGCGGCGCGCAGCGCTTCCAAAATTGTGCTCTAAGTTGTGACAATGACCCGCTGTTCCGGTATCAACGCTGGCAGGCGAATCTCCGCATCCTGAATATCGACGAAATCAAAAGCATTCCCTATACACCCTGCTCGCATCCTGTGTGTGGCGAATTCCTATTCATGCAGCAATCGGTGTCTGAAAAAGTCCGTTGCAATGTGATATCCATGAGTTGTCCTAGGCGAATTCGTAATTCACGCAGCAACTGGTGTCTGAAAAAGTCCGTTGCAGTCTGATATCCATGAATAGTTACTCAGCTTTGCGGGCAGTGGTTGATGTCCGCCTGTCCCTACCAATAACCTAATCCGATGACGGTGTAGAGAAACTGGTCCGCGC
>JBGMQT010000117.1:0-3952 GCA_048060695.1 Acidiferrobacterales bacterium | reverse complement strand
ATACAAGCTGATAGATGCATCGGTTGCGTCTGTATTGAATGAAACCAATGGTGCATTTATTGTATTGCTGGCCTGGTTAATGCTGGGTGAAAAAATGAGCCGCCGCAAACTGGCCGGCATAAGCCTGACCCTGGGCGGCGTGGTCGTAATGATGAGCATGAAATAGTGAACTACCAGCCCCGGCACGGTCCGCGAGTGTTCAAAGATGGTGAAATAGACCGTATAAACAAGTATATAGGGATAGCTAGTACTAGCTTACAGTAATACAATCTGGTTTCTTACAAAGTAAAATTGACATATTTGTCAATTTATGACATATTTGTCACCTAAGCATGAAAACGTCAATAAAAGACGTCAATGAATAAACATCGAAAGGGGGGGACCCTGCGCCACAAACGAAACGGTCGGCGGGACAGAGTGTTTTTTGAGGGGGAGACACTTTATCTGGCCGCAAGGGGATCTGGAATCGTTTGTGAACAGGGGGGGCAATGTTTCAGTCTGTAATACAGGCTGGACTTTGTCTTGCGTGAAGATTGGGGACCTGCAAGGTCCCGGCTGAATGGGACCGGTCAGCGTCAGCGTTAGTCACCTATCAGGGAAATGAGCTTACGAGAATACGGAGATCCTTATGGCCTCACCCAGCAACCTTCCATTACGCGATGTCGCCATCCTCACGCGCGCTGTCGAGAATGTCTTCAGAAAACTGATTCGCATGCTAATCGGTCGAATGTCTTTGAAAAAACTCCAGGAGATGATCCAGGTAATTTTTGTTGAAGAGGCTGAGGAGATGCTGAGACAGGAGTCACCGGGGAAGAACGCCGCTCTGACGACTTTGGCAGTTATTACCGGTTTTGATACGCGAACGATTAAAAAAATAAAGAGTAATGAAAGCTACTTGAAACCATTCCATAAGGAGGACCGGTTTTTAAGTGCAATAACACCCGAGTGCAGTGTTCTGGATGTTTGGGAAAGTAATCCGAAATACAGAGATTCCGAATCTGGCAAGCCAAAAGTATTGGAAATCAGGGGGTCAGCTTGCAGTTTTGAAACCCTTATTAGTGATTCGGTTTCTACCAGGGGCGTGACAGTGACCTCATTCCTGCAAAGGCTGGCAGCGAGCAATTCAATCGTGGTTGACAAATACCTGAATAAAGTCTGCATGATTGACAAACGCTACACACCATTTGAATCGACAGGCAGTACTGAACACGCAAAAATCGGCATGGCGGTGGTGGGGAACCTCGTCGATACAATTGCTCACAATCTGAATGCTTCTGCACGAAGTGGGGAGCCCTTTTATCAACAGGGTTGTTGGACAAACCGATTGAAAAAGGGAGACAGCAGGAAGTTACGGGATATGGTCAGAGTATTTCTTTTAGAGTCGGACGAAAGAGCGAGAAAGATTATTGCACCATTTGAGCAAGGCGAGGCCGGCACCGACCAGGTTACCGCAGGAATCAGTATGTTTTACTTTGAGGAAGAGGTGCAGAACTGAGCGTACCGCGTCGTCCTTTAAGGTGCTAAACCAGTCCCAAACCACAGTACAATAAACGCATGTGCGGCAAAGCGGCAGTTTCACATCTGGCATGGAAAGACGTTTATGCCTGGGCAACCAGTTTGGCGCCTCCCGTTACGCTGCCGGTTAACCCCACCGACCGAATCAATATCTCACCCTCCCGCTTGCGTCGCAAGTCAGAACCGGACTCCATGGTCTGGGAGACATTGCCGGCCATCTATGCAAACGGTGATGTTGACCAGCCGACCGAGGCCATCTGGCCTTTCCTGCCGCCCTGGGCGGATGGGCAATTGCCGCGTATCAAGGGGGGGAAACTGCTCTCAACAGCCAATGCGAGATTGCGTCACGGGGATAAGCCATTTGCACCCTCTTATATGGGCGCCTGGTCGAAAGACTTCCGGGTACTTGTGCCTGTGTCATGGTTTTATGAATTCGACAGCCGTGTGCGGCCTCAGGTACCCTACGCTGTGTTTCCTCTACATGCCCCGTTCTGGTTGTTGTGCGGCCTGGCAAGCAAGTTCACAACGGCTGACGGCAGCCAAAAACTGAGCATAAGTATTATCACCGTGGCACCGAATGAAGTATTGAAGTCGGTCGGTCACCACCGCTCTCCTGCGATTATCCGGTCCGCGGATGAGACCGCGCAATGGTTGAGGGCACCAAAGGCCGAGGCACTGGATTTGTTGCGTCCATTTCCAAATCAAAGCATGGGTGTGGAAGTGGTTCCGATGGGTATCAAGATACCGGGAAATGAAAAAATCTTAATGCCGGAGTGTCTGTCGAACCTGTGATCCCAGGATCATGAATTGAACGCATTGACTCACATTAAACTGTAACCCTACGGAGAAGTAACGCGGTATAGTTAATTTAAAAGGTGCTATATTGCATCAATAGTATGAGTATCAACGCGCTCTACGGAGAATCCAATGGCGACAGTCCGAAAAACGATCACCTTGACCGACAAACAGGATGCGTGGATCAAATCACAAATAACCAACGGCGACTACACCAACGACAGCGAGTATGTTCGGGATCTCATTCGTCGGGATCAGAACAAGTTTCGAATTTTGCAAACTGCAGTCGAAAAAGGACTGGCGAGCGGTATAAGTAGCCGGACGGTGGATCAAATATGGGCCGAGGCTGAGAGGCATTATCAGGCCAGCAATGAGTAACTATCAGTTGTCTCGACGGGCTGCCACGTACCTGAAACCAACCCGGGTCTGAGCTTAGTGTAAGCCTGCAAGATAGTAATGTTGAAAGCTATCGCGACAAGTTTTCAGCCGGCGACTTTTTCAACACCTCTCTGACGGGCCAATTGTATACCATCCCGACTGACTTCGAACACTGAAGGAGAGGATTCATAAACACATAGTTTACCGGTTGAATAATCGTGAAACTCAATTTTGCATTTGTTTAAGTCAACTTGATCAGTCTTAAGGATACCAAGTAGATTTTTCAGATGTTTTCTTTCGGGCTTGTAATGACCACTATTATTACTGACTAGCAACAGTTCCCCGTTGACTATCTTTATGAACCCTGCGCACACCACATCATTGCCCGCATTGAATGAAGAATGATTAAACTGGCCATCGGCAGTCCTGTCATTAAGGGTAAAAATATTGCCGTACTTGTCCATTGCGAATGGCCACCCGAATTTAGGGTCTGTGTTAGTCAGTTGGCCATCAATGCCGGTGAATTTACCGGTAGCATTTATGAGTAACATGTGACGCAATCGCGACATCTTTCGCAGATAGATTACATCGGTTGCACGTGTTGTTAACCTGTCGCACTCGGCATATTGTTGCTCTGAAAGGTCCTCGAACTTCTTCGGAAAATTACCGGGCTTTTTCGCACTAGGGCCGGGGGGATATTCGATATCCAGCAAGGAAGCCGAAATTGCACGCTGCTTATTATTTTTAACATACAATGACCGTTCATGCATATATACACCCTGCATGGGTTGGAGACCCGTATGTGGGCCGAGGTGCGCCTTTTTGGTCTCAAATTTATCAAAGGCTCTACGGAATCCTGGATCCAGCTCACCCATCCAGGGTAAGGTACTATTCAACAAATTTTGAATCTGAACTTTCCGGTTTGGTGTATTTCCCCCCCCGGACTTTAGTTGTTTTGCCTTGAGCCAGTGTCTGCACTCTTTGTATACCCGCACAATACCATCAAGACTCTTAGTTTTGTGCCACTCATCCAGAGCATCATCTATAAATCTGATTGTGTTCCTGCGATCAAAGGTTCCACCTCGGGTATCTTGTTTGAATTCCGCTTTGGTTTTTAGTGGCGGTATTGGGAGAGGACACATTTAGCTAAATATTCCATTTTTAATGAACAGTCGGGATTGATATCCTTATCGGCTATTCCTTTAAGTAACTATAGGATAGAAACTCAAAAAGTCAACAGACCAATTGATATAAAATTGGCAGG
>JBGMQT010000116.1:0-4010 GCA_048060695.1 Acidiferrobacterales bacterium | reverse complement strand
GTCTGTGAGCGGAAATGCATTTGCCCGGTCTAATGTGAAACGCAGATGACAAGTGTTGAGATCGTACGTACACCTGCTAATTGTCCGGCAACAGTGGGGTGCGGTGAAAACTGTAATGCGGTAAATAGTCGTTTGGGTGGCCGTCTTGATACCACTGTCCGCGTATTTCCTGATAGACGTTCAATTACGAATGGAAACCGGACAAGGATCTTCTGCTTCAATGCAAGTTTAATGGATCTACCAACCCTAATCGGCATGCCTCAATTGTGGCTTCCGCCTTGTTTGATATATTGAGCCGATGGTATACATCCCGGATATATCGGGCAATGGTATTTGCAGATAAGTCCAGAATATTGGCAATTTCCTTTCTGTTGTAGCCTTTCGCAATAAAGGTAAGTACTTCGGTCTCTCGTGGTGACAAGGCACATTGAGAATTGTGCATGCTGTGTGTGGGTTTTTCAGCAGAAATAAAGCGCAGAATTTTTCGCGCTACACTGGGGGACAGGGGCGGGTCTCCATTTATTATCCCTTGTAACTTGTTAATATAAATAACTTCTGCCATATCTTTTAGCAAATAACCTTGTGCACCCGCCTTTAGTGAATTGATTAGATGGTAGTTATCATCATGGATGGTAGATGCGACAACATAGGAATCCGGATAGTGTTGTCTGATATGATTAATCAGATCAATCCCGTTATGATTTGGTAAGTTTATATCAATGAGCATGATGCCAAAGTGACTGGATGTGATTATTTTTAGTGCAGTAGAATAGGTTGAACAGATCTCAACCCGGATCTCCGGGAACGCCCTCTTCAATAAGTTTCCTATCCAGACTCCTGTTTTCCCACTATCGTCAACTACAAGTCCTGTTTTCATTGTATTTTCCATAATAAATTAAGAAATCCATTAATTATTTGTTGCTTTATCAAATTGTAATTACACTTTAAAGTATTGTTTGAAACTATTAGCCCGGCATTGTTGCAGTGACTGCTAATTCACCATGCGCAGCGCAACTTCGGAGCAGTTCGGGCAGGGTGGGCAGAACGGGGAGGGCGATCGTTCTCATGCCAGAATCGTACGATAGACCTGGTAAAACAGCCAACAAAGTCAATAGGTACGATGTTTTTGGTGGCCACAGGTTTCAGGTAGCCAGCTCCAGGCTCCAGTGATTGAACTTGCCAATATCCTGGCCCAGTAAATCTGCCACACGCAGTTGCCAGGCTCCCTGGATCGATTCACCGATTAAACCAGCTAGTGCCGGGATGGAAACCGAGTCGTAGGTTCTGATCAGATTGTCTTCATCAGAACCGGATTGATTGTGCAGCACCACCTGTTGGCCGGATGGCGCTGTCAGTTCAATACGAAGATCACCGATATAGGTGTGTGTGATGTCGACGCTGACAATGAGGCCCCGTGCGTTTCCTGACTGTGCAATGTTTATACTGCTGCTTACGCCTGTGGGATCGTTGTCCGGAATGGCAGTCCCGGGCGAGTCTTCCCCCTGTGCCACCATCTGGGTGGACACTTCCAGGTCCATCGCGAGTTCCCAGCGGCGCAGTATGCCGGTATCGATGGGCGCACGATCGGCGATATGCAGGGTCCAGTCACCCAGGGCGGACTCGCCGATCAGTGCTTGCAGTGCCAACACATCATCAGTACTGTAAGTCGTGACCAGATTCTGCGTATTGCTGCCGGTCCGTTTGTGAAGCATGATCACGGCCCCGCCGGGTGCGGCAAGGCTCACTTGCAGGTCTCCGATGTAGGTATGCTGGATATCGATACCCAAAGTTAACTGTGCAATTCGCCCGGCCTGCGTTACCTGCAGCGTGCTGTTCGCTCCCGCCTGCTGGTTGTCGGGGATCGCCAGGTCCGGCGAAACTGACACTTGCACATCGGGTGCCGATACGGGCGGAATGGGGCCCGGCATATTGAAGTCGGCCACTATACCGGAAAGCGATGCGCCATTGGACTGCGCATTTACCCCCATACCGAATTGGGCGAAAGCCTGCCAACAGCCGTTACGATTAGTCTCGTAGTCAGCAAGGGACATTTGCCCCGCGTCTCGCTTATCGTTGAGCGCTTCGAGAATAGCATCACGTGCATCCAGGAAGCCCGGATTGGCCGACATGAGCTTCAGCGCGTCTAAAACGAGTTGCGCACCAAGTTCTTTGCCGATATTTCGGTTCATTTCCAGCAGCGTGGCACACCAGATCTCACCCAGGGGGTGTGGCCAGCGCCGACCGTCGGGCTGGAAACCGCTGTAGCGCCCGGTACCGAGGTCGCCGAAGTTATCGGGGAAATTACTGTTGTAGGGAAAACCGCGGATGCCGTTCGGGTTACCGGTGACCCAGTCGCCAACGACAATCTGGTCGTTGATGGTGGAGGCGAAATAGTCGCTCCACCCCTCACCCATACCGCTGCTTTGGTGATTCTCCAACGCGCGTGAGTCGGCAGGGCCACCCACCAACCGGTTGGTTACTCCGTGGGTAAACTCATGGAACACGACACTGGAATCAAATGCCGTGTGGCGCCCGGTGGATGTCACCAGCCCCATGTTCATGATTGGGCGGGCACCGTCTATCGGTGTAGCCATGTTAGCCGTGCCATTGACTGCCCCGCTGTGGGCACGGGCGTCTACGCGATCCATTGGCAATCCACCGCGGCCCAGGTTGTCGCGCTGGAAGTTGCCATCCGCCTCGCGAAAACCGAGTAGATAAAAATAGTCGTGCATCACGCAACTGAAATAGAAGATGTTCAGCACCTTCTGCTCGTCTCCGGTTGGATCGGCGGGATTGAATACAATAGTACCGTTGTCATTGTCACCGGGCATCGAGGGACCGCTGATACCGAGATGGGCCTCGACGTTATTTCCCTCCGTTAGATCGTTCTCGACCCAGTCATCAGGGAAGGTCCCGGGCAGATCGTTCGGGACCGGCAGGCCGTAGTCGGTCATCTGCCTCGGGAAATCCGTCATCTGCCTGCCACCGCCGCCATCAACGCGAAACACGGAACCACGTGCGGTCACATGTTGCACGGTTTGCCGGCAGTAGAGAATTGCCCCGTCCTGCGCGTCGACCAGAGTTCGATACTGGTCGCTATAACCCGGTTGGGTAATCATGACTTCCCACGCCAGGCGCAGGTTGCCGTCCAAGGGAAACCACACCAGGCTGGCTTTGATGGCGCCTTCAAAGGGGCCAGCCTCGAGTACCGTCGAATGGTCGGGCTTTTCGGGATAGGCTGCAATGACTTTCGGTTCAAAATCGCTAAGATCAATACTGGTGAACGACAGTGGCTCACCAAACTCGTCTTTTGCACCGCCTTGTGCTTCCTGTTCGTCGGGTGCCGCTACATGTCGGGCGGCGACAAGTACCGCCTCTTGCACCGTCATTCGGGTTGCTATTGAGGGCTCGCGATCAACGGTCACGCTGCTGCCCACTGTTTCCTTTATGCCACCGTCTGGCGTAAAGCGCACCGTTTCAGTAGCACAAAAAACCGGAATACCGTGGTACAACTGATGCAGATGCACTGCAACAGCACCACTACTGGTGCGCTGGTAGTCGGGGTCGGCGGCATACTCCGCCAGTTGTGTCGCCACCAGGCCCAGCGCACCGCGGATTCCCCGAACATGATCCAGGGCGCGTTTCACATAGTTGCCGGGCTCGGACGGCGCATGCTGTGAACGAATAAGGGAGGGATTGCCGGTACCCGGGTCGAAGCGGGCGATGTGGATGCGGTGCCGTCCGGGCAGCGTTTCTGACAGCGCAGCCGCAGTTGCGTTGAGCACGTTCTCGTGTGTGTTTGTGATTCTGCTTCGACTGAAGTCCCTTCGGTCTAACTCTCTGCTCATGATGATTCCCTCCGGTAAGCTCTGACAGTCGCTATTCCACCCTCATTAGATACATCTCTGACACGCGCCCATCCATCCATATTCAGCGAAAATGAGAGCGTGTATCTACCAGCAGATTTAACTATAGCACAAGGACAATATTTGTCCTGTGGGTGGCGAATT
>JBGMQT010000115.1:0-4090 GCA_048060695.1 Acidiferrobacterales bacterium | reverse complement strand
TGAAAATTAAACGCGTACTACCGTCTGGCTCCCATGGCATTAACCCCATGGACTTCATCGTTCAGCTTTAATAATTTATTCACTCCTCAAGCGCGTTCGACGTACTCGCCGGTATCCGTATTCACTTTCACTTTGTCGCCGACATTAATGAAAGTTGGCACGGTGACTACCAGACCTGTTTCGAGTGTTGCCGGTTTGCCACTACCGGAAGCAGTTTGTCCTTTGATCGCGGCATCGGTTTCTGACACAGTCAGAACTACATTGGGGGGAAGATCCAGCCCGATGGGTGATTCGTTATGAAAAGCAACTTGTACATCGGTATTCGGTAGTAAATATTTGACCTGTTCTTGCAAGTCATCTGCTGGAATATTGATCTGATCGTAGGAAACGCTGTCCATGAAAACGTAGTTGTCACCGTCCTGATATAGATACTGCATGGGGCGTACTTCAACGTGGGCTTTTTCGACTTTATCTTCGGAACGAAAACGCTCGTTCAGCTTGGTCCCGGCACTCAATTCCTTCATTTCCAATTGTACGAATGCGCCTCCTTTGCCAGGTTTCACGTGCTGTTTCTTGAGTACACGCCAGAGCTTGCCGTTGTGTTCCAGCAGGCTTCCAACCCGGACCTCAAATGCGGATATTTTCATAGATAGTAGAATGGTTTGTGTTTTTCGAAAGCGCGCATTCTATGTCCCGGCGCTGAAATTACAAAATGTCACCCGTCGATTGGGGGTAATCATACAGCGGGATTTGTGGCAGACGATTCAAGTTGTGGTAAACCTGTAATTAAAATAGGTATACTTTTCCTAATATAAACAAAGAGTAATACGATATATTTACTGTATAATCTGGAGACTCTGGACAGCGTATCACACCAGAACCCGTGGTACTCTAGAAAACGATCAGCCTTTTCCTGTTTATGGCCGCAAGCGACAAATTATTCAATCTGAACTGCACCCGGTGTCCGCGCCTGGCGCTATTTCTCAGTGAAATTCGCCGGGAGTTCCCTGCGTATCACGGTAAACCGGTGCCGCCATTTGGAGATGCAAAGAGCCGCTTTCTTATCGTCGGATTGGCGCCGGGCAAACATGGCGCCAATGCAACAGGTAGACCGTTTACAGGCGATTACGCCGGCATACTACTATATGAAACGCTGCACAAATTCGGTTTCGCAAGCGCATCAACGTCAACGGCTCTGGATGATGGACTCGAGCTTTTTAATTGCCGCATCACCAACGCCGTTAAATGTCTTCCGCCAGAGAACAAACCCGTCGGCACGGAAATCGGTACCTGCAATTATTATTTGGTAAATGAGCTCAAAGCGTTACCGGGAAACAGCATTGTGCTGGCACTGGGAACGATCGCGCACAATGCTGTATTACGTGCCATGGGTCAGAAGCTGAGTGCGTTCAAGTTCGGGCATAACGTTGTCCACGAACCCGTCGCGGGTCTTACGCTGATCGACTCTTACCACTGCAGCCGTTACAACACCCAGACGCGACGCCTCACGCCAAAAATGTTTGAGCAGGTTTTCCAAAGAGCCACGGAATTGCTTGCCTGATTATGTTGCGGGACGGTAACCACAAAGCTTTTGTCAAATCATTGCCACGCAGCCCGGGAATATACAAAATGCTTGGCGAGAGCGGTGGCGTGCTTTATGTAGGCAAAGCACGGGATCTGCGTAACCGTGTCTCGAGCTATTTTCGCAAATCCGGTCTGTCACCCAAGAATCAGGCAATGATGAAGCTGGTGAGTGATATCGAAATTACCGTGACCCATACCGAAAATGAAGCTCTGTTGCTCGAGAATAATATTATCAAGGCAGAGTTGCCAAAATTCAATATTCTACTGCGTGATGACAAGAGTTATCCCTATCTTTACCTGTCAATCAAAGATGATTATCCACGACTCGATTTCCATCGTGGGGCAAGAAAAAAACCTGGCCGATACTTTGGACCTTATCCTTCCGTTACCGCTGTTCGAGACAGCCTGAACTTGTTGCAAAAAACATTTGGTATACGCCAATGTCAAGACAGTTTTTTCCAGGCACGATCTCGTCCTTGTTTGCAATATCAGATCAAACGCTGTTCGGCGCCTTGTACAGGGTTGATCAAAAAGGAAGAGTACGCAGCAGATGTTCGCAGGATCATGATGTTTCTGGAAGGCAAGAGCAGACAGCTTGTCGAGGAAATGGTAGCGGAGATGGATCACGCGTCTGACAATAAAGATTACGAGGGCGCGGCAGTTTATCGAGACCGTATTGCTGCGTTGAAACGTGTGCAGGAAAGACAGTATATCAACAGTGCGGGTGGCAATATAGACGTGATGGCCATACATTTTGATCAGGGAAGCGCCTGCGTTCAGGTGATGTTTATCCGTGATGGTCGTCATCTTGGCAATCGCAGCTACTTTCCCCAGCGTATCTCGGGTAGCAGTGAAGCAGAAATAATGAGTGCGTTTGTTTCTCAATATTACGGGCGCAGGGAAGTGCCCGCGCAGGTCTATGTTGATCACAAATTGCTGGATCTGGAGCTACTTCAATCCGCACTGAGCCAGCAAGCAGATCACCGGGTAAAATTGGCGGTACCTTCCCGCGGCGCCCCCCGACGATGGATGAAAATGGCCCGGATTAACGCACGCGATGCCTTGCGTCGACAGCAGATAAGCCAGCAAAATCTGCGACAGCGATTTGAATCGCTCACTGAAATATTTGGCTTCGAATCCATGCCTGAGCGCATCGAATGTTTTGATATTAGTCATACCCAGGGCGAAGCGACCGTGGCATCGTGCGTGGTGTTCACTCTGGACGGGCCGGTGAAGAGTGACTACAGGCGATTTAACATCGAGAACATTACACCCGGTGATGATTATGCAGCGATGACACAGGCACTTGAACGGCGGTATCGTCGAATGAAAGAAGGTGAGGGAAAGTGGCCTGATCTGGTTTTGATCGATGGCGGGAAAGGACAGTTAGGCAAAGCCGAAGAGGTGATGACAGAACTTCAAATCAGTGGTGTCATGCTAATGGGCGTTGCCAAAGGCCCTAATCGGAAACCTGGGCTGGAGCAGCTTTTCTTGTCCGGCCAGAGTGGGGCCACTATACTGCCAGCGGATTCACCGGCGTTGCACCTGATCCAGCAAATACGGGATGAGGCGCATCGATTCGCTATCACGGGACATCGCCAGCGACGGGGCAAGGCGCGACGACGTTCTGTGCTCGAGGATATCCCCGGTGTGGGTGAAAAACGTCGCCAGGGGCTGCTTAAAAGATTGGGCGGAATGCAGGAAGTGGCGAGAGCAGGGGTAGAGGATCTGGCCAGTGTGCCCGGGATCAGCCCGTCATTGGCTCAAAGGATATACGAAGTTTTTCATGACAAGGACTAGTACGACATTGCTAAATGCACCTAATTTGATCACGCTGATTCGTTTGGCGATCATTCCATTGTTGGTAGTTTTCTATTTTGTGCCTGGTCGCTGGGCAGCTGTCATTACAACGACCCTTTTTGTGGTCGCCGCGGTATCTGACGTACTTGACGGTTATCTTGCACGTCGTTTGCACCAGGTCTCGCGATTAGGGGCCTTCCTTGACCCGGTTGCGGACAAACTGGTGGTCTCGATCGCGCTGGTATTGCTCGTCGCAGATCCATTGGTGCGTTCTATGGTGTGGGATTCACTTCTTTTTACTATTGTGGTGTTGGTAATCATTGGTCGCGAAATCACCGTTTCGGCCCTGCGGGAGTGGATGGCAGAAGTGGGTAAACGGGCCAAAGTCGCCGTTTCCATGTGGGGAAAGGTCAAAACGGTGATGCAAATGATTGCTATCTCGGTGCTGTTATATCGGGATTCACTTCTTGGTATCCCGACCATGACCATCGGCGAGATATTGCTGTATGTGGCCGCTGGATTGACGCTGTGGTCCATGATTAGATACTTGCGTTCGGCCTGGCCGGCACTAACAGACAATGATTCCTGAGTATTTGCAGCGGTAGAACCGCGCTTGACAGCAAGATGCGCATACATACAATACGCTCCTTCGCGGGAATAGCTCAGCTGGTAGAGCACAACCTTGCCAAGGTTGGGGTCGCGAGTT
>JBGMQT010000114.1:0-4178 GCA_048060695.1 Acidiferrobacterales bacterium | reverse complement strand
GTGGCGGATGGCGTCAGTTACATCTCAACCGGTGGTGGCGCATTCCTGGAATACGTCGAAGGCAAGACGCTACCTGCGGTAGCCGCGCTCGAAGCCCGCTATCCCGACTGAAAATGAGGGATTGTGGACATGCATGTCCACCGATTAGCTTACCGCCGTCCGAGACTCCGTGGCCCGAATATAGAACCTATCCGGAGGAAATAGGTTGGATCGCGTTGTTCGCTCCAGCCGATACCGAGATAGATGGGCCCTATAGGCGAGCGATAGGCGAGATAGAAGCTGCCGTTCATAAGTCCGTCGGCAAAGATATCGCTGCGTTTTAACGTCGCGTTGCCATATTCCAGCGTCATACCCACGTAACCCGGCAAAAAGCCATCTTTGGCGATCTGGTAGCGATAACCGGCCAGGACCTGGCCGAAGTGAGGCGCCACCAGGGAGTTGGGTTCGAAGCCGGACATATTCAAAAAACCGCCGCCTGAGTACCAGGCATAGATGGGTACATCATGATTCAGGCTGGTGTTGTATTGCCCACCCCAAATGAAATTGTGCAGTCCGAAGGTGTGGCTGCCATAAAATATGAATTCCAGTTGATCAAACGACGCGTCAGCGCCCAGGTTTTCAATTGAGCGCGTGTATTTGAGCGTAGAAAAAATGCCGCGCGTTGGCAGATAGCGGTCATCCAGTCGGTCGTAGCGTAATTCCAGAAAGGCTTCAGCCCCATCAAAATTAAATGGTATCAGGTCTGGATTGCCAACCGTGATGTCCATTTTTCCGGCATAGCGGGTAAAGCCCGCAAAAATTGCGGCGTAGCGACTATACTCGCGACCTAAAGTAATCGCAGCACCAATTTCATCAAGTTTGATATCTGCCAACGCGTCACCATCCCTGCTAAATATCAGCAATGGTCGCCTGAAGATGGATACACTGGGTCGAAAGCTATACTTGAGTCCATCGTCCAATGGCTTGTAATAATCAGCAAATATTCCGGGTGACTCGCCAAACTGGACGATTGCTCGAAGTTCAGCACCGCGGTCATCCAGACCGGTGTTCAGGTAACCCGCCCGGATATTAAAAATCGCGCCACGGCTACTGGTGCTGAAATCCAGACCCGTTTCAATAAATTGCTTTCCGCGTTCGTCCTGGAACACCGTAATTTCAATACCCTGCTTGCCGTCCCGCTCGACGATGTTGTAGCGCGCCTGGCGTATAAACCCCAACCCGTAAATCTGCTGCAGATCACGATCGAGTTGGGCCAGGTCAAGCGCATCGCCGGGCTTGACGGTGATCAATTCCAAAATAACTTCATCCGAAAACCTGGATTCATTGTTCAATTGAACGAACTGCATCTGGGGCGGGCCGTTGACACAGCTGTTGACTTGCTGGCGCCAGGCACGATATTCAGCCTCAGGCAGTGAATATTTCTGCAATTCATCCTGCATTTTTTCGGCGGCGGCATAGCCAAGTAGTATGGCTTCGTCAAGTTTGCTGAAATCAGCGGAACTAATAAGGTCGCCAATTTCAGGGGCAATGAGTACATCATTTTCCCGCAACGCTTCAATCTGGATATCGGTATTGTGCACTGTCAGCAGGCCACTCATCTGGTAAACAATAGCCAGTGCATTGGTTAATTCTTCCTTACCAACCAGCTTGGTGCCCACATCAATCGCAATGACCACATCGGCGCCCATGTTTTTGGCGACATCCGCCGGCAAATTTCGTACCAGGCCCCCATCCACTAACAGAGCACCGCCACGGCGAACGGGGTCAAATACCGCTGGTACCGACATGCTGGCGCGCATGGCCATGGAAAGCTCACCGTCGCCGATAACAACCATGTTGCCTGACACAATGTCTGTCGCAATGGCACGGAAAGGGATAGCCAACTGGTCAAAATCTGAGGTTTGCATGCGCTGGGACGTGATTGATTCGAACATGAATACTATTTTCTGTCCGGAAACTACGCCTTTTGGCAGCAAACTGCTGTCTTTGCCAATGCCGAGCTTGGGGCCGAACAGACCCAGGTCATCATCGGCTTTGCGGCGGAATGGTATGTCTTCGCGGTTGGTTTTATCTTTGAACAGCGTACCCCAGTCTGCTTCCCTGATGACACTGGCAATTTCATCCGACTCCATGCCGACCGCAAGTAGTCCACCGATGATTGAACCCATACTGGTGCCGGCAATGTAGTCGTAAGGAATGCGCATTTCTTCGAGTTTCCTGAGCACGCCGATGTGCGCAAAGCCCCGTGCACCGCCCCCGCCGAGTACCAGGCCTATTTTAGGTCGGTTGCTTACCTCTCCCCTGGAGCACTGCCCGGAGGCTGCAGAGACGGTGCCAGCCATCATCGTGAATACAATGCTCCATATAATGAAACCGGGTAACTTCAGGCGTGCCACTCTGAGCATGTGATTGTCCTAAGTAACATTCAGATCAGGTTCGTCAATTCTACATAAAAAACGCAAACAATTTATCAGCATTGACGACATATCCAGACAAAACCACTATCATTGCGAACCTGTTGTTACCGCCAAAGAGAACATTTTGCACAAATATAATCATCTAATTTTCGTTTTAGTTGCTACTGTCATTTCAGCCAGCCGGAGCACAGCGCTTGAAGCAAATTTGGATGAATCTTTGGGTTATCCACGTATCGAAAACTTTGAACAGGGCAGTGTAAAAGTAGATTTTCCAAGCATTGAATCCTGGGCGGATTTTCGCTTCCTTGAGGCCTGGGTGCCGGTTGAAGTCAGCTTGAATGGTGACAGTAAAGCGCGTGTTGGTTCAGTGCGGGTCCAGGCTGTCACAGATATCGATTTCGATCAGCGCACTGTCAGGCTGTCAGGCCCCAGCGTGCTGGAAACAATATTTACCGATGCTGATTCTACGAAGGCGGTCACCGCCCTTGCATCCAGGCCGTTTGCAAGTAGTGGCCGGGTTGTTCCGCTGGATGTGCTGCTTCGATTACTACCCGAAGATTTCGAAATCCCTACGCGGTTCGCCTCAGCAGCCGGGCTGAATTTTGATCCACCGGCCATTGTGGTGTCAGAGACACCGCTTAAACTTCTGTCCATCGACAAAGACCCGATCAAGGCACAGATTGAAGGTACCGGCCTTGAGTTCGTCGTCAATACCAACTGGAACGTTTTTTATAGTGCTCAGGATGAGCGCTGGTATGTGCTCAATGAGGGTGTCTGGCAGACCAACAACTATTTGTCGGACGGCGGCTGGACAAGCACTGACAAGCTGCCGGCTGATTTTAAGCAACTGGCCGCCAATGATGAATGGCGGGAAGTGCAGCAAGCACTGTCGGCTGAATTACCTGTGAGTCCACCGACACCATTTATGATCAGTTTGCAGGTGACGGAGCTGATCCAGCTGGACGGAGCACCGCGCTTAAGCGCGATAGAAAATACCGGTATTTACTATGTGAGGAACACGCAAAGCGACTTGTTCAAATTCGAAGCCCGCTGGTATTTCCTGGTTTCCGGTCGCTGGTTCAGCAATAACGATTTGAACGGGCCGTGGCAATCTGTGAAGAATCTGCCGGATGACTTTGCCCGCATTCCGCCCGGTCACAAAAAGGGTCATGTGCTGTTTTCTGTTGCCGGCACCCGGCAGGCCAAACTTGCCTTGATTGAAGCGGCCCTGCCACATCGGACCTCGATCGCGAAAGGATCTGCTGCAAGCCTGCAAGTGAGTTGGGTCGGTGAGCCTCGATTCGTGGATATCGAAACGACTCAATTACAGCGCGGCTTGAATACACCTTACCAGGTGATCAGGCATAATAACTTTTACTATCTCAGCTACGAGGGCGCCTGGTATTTTTCTGCGTCAGCCGAAGGTCCATGGCAAGTGGCATTACAAATCCCCGATGAAATTTATCGTATCCCGGCGACGGATCCTGCCTATAACGTCACATTTGTCAGGTTGGATAAAGACCCTGACCCGGCGGATGACTATGTGAACTACAGCTACTCGAGTGGATATACCGGTTCTTTCTCTACAACAGTGACCGTCGTTCATGGTACAGGTTGGCACTACCCGTCCAGTGTTTTCTGGGATTCCAGGCACATGCCGGTGTACTGGAATCATATGCCGACCTATGGATATAACATGGGTTACAACTCTGTCTATGCATCTTATGGCGGCCGTTATGGTTACTACAGGCCATGGGGTGG
>JBGMQT010000113.1:0-4239 GCA_048060695.1 Acidiferrobacterales bacterium | reverse complement strand
TGACCCCTTAGCTAATCGCTGATAGGCTGGAACTGGATGTTCGGTAGTGCGTGGTATTCGTGATTATGCCAGAATACGCGGCTCCTTATCTTAGTCATAAAAATATGCTTAAAAGTTTATGAATAATAACGACTGTCCCTCAATTGTTATTTCATGGTTTTTTTTGTTTTCTGGGATATATGTATTTGAATTACTAGGTTTGCTACCAGCAGTACTTTTAATTGCGCTTGGAAGTCATTTTAGAGACAAAGACAATGACAGAGAGATAGCATCAAAGTTGCTACGAGAGAAACTAAAATGGGCCACCTTGATTTACTATATTTCCCTCTCTACATATACAGTATTTAACTATCAGAGGCTTGCAAACATAAATCTTGCCCAGCTAATCATTATTATTTCATTACCGTTTCTCGTCGCGGTTATCATATCTGATATTAAAAGTTGTGTTAAAGGCAGAGAAAGGGGTCAGTACTGAACCACCCCCAGTTTAACGGTCACCTTTAACGGTCAGTTTCCCTTGTATCAAATCTTTTTGCTTCTCTAATTCCTCAACCAAAAAATCCCTGAAAATTCGTACCCGGGCGGTTGTTCGTAAATCAACATGAGAAAGCACCCACAAAGCAGGACCGGGTTCGACATAACTTGCCTGGACACGGTGTAACTGTGGATCGGGATCCCCGAGTACGCAAGCCAGGCGGGCAATACCGATTCCTTCGCGCGCCATACTCTGCATAACTGTGATCGAGGTTGTGCGGTAAATACGTCGTGCATTTGGGAAACTCTTCTCAATCCAGGGTGGGCGAGTGTGGCCGTCGCCAACCCAGGTGATGCAGGGAAGGTTTTGCCCTTCCGGTTCGGCGGTGGCACGTTCCATGAGTGATAACGTTCCGTAGACAGCAAAACCGATTTGGGCTATGCGTTTACCGACCAGGTTCGGCGGCGGTTGGTCGGTGCCTCGCAGTGCAACGTCGGCCTCTCGGGAAGCAAGATCCAGTTCATCTGCCGTGGCAACCATTTCCAGGTTAATCTCGGGATAACGCTTAATAAATTTGCAAATGACAGGCATCAGCAACCGATCAATACAATGGTCCGCCGCTGTGACCCGGAGCAAGCCACTCAAATCATTGCTGTCAGCTAAAATTTGGCGCTCGATATTGTTGGCGTCCTCAGCCATGGATTCGGCAAAAGTGACAATGCTTTCACCCGCTGGTGTTATAACCCAACCACTGTTTGAGCGCTCAAACAAGGTCTTGCCCAGCCGCTCCTCTAATGCCGAGATACGCCTGTAGATAGTGGTATGGTTAACACCCAGGCGAATAGCGGCCTGTGACGCAGTGCCAGATCGAACCACTTCCAGGAAATGCCGGATATCATCCCAAGCTAATGTGTGCATAATTGCGAATCCAGACTGCAAATTAAGTTATTTACTTGCTTTATTGCATATTTTAAATTGATTTACGAATTATTTCAAATAAATCAATGGAGGGATATTTATGCGAACAGTACTTGTGACCGGTGCTACCGGTTTTTTGGGAAGTCATGTGCTTGAGGCACTTGTGTCGAACCAGGATATTAATCTTATTGCAGCATGTCGCAATCCGGCGAAACTCCTCCCTGGCTTTCGTGGCGAAGTGCGACAAGGGGATTTGACTGACAACACCTACGTCCGGGACCTCACGAAGGGTGTAGACATTGTTTGCCACACAGCGGCCTGGACCAGTCTATGGGCACACAGAAAAGAAGAGCAAAGTTTTTATCGGGAACCGACCAAGGCATTAATTGACGCGGCAATCGATTCAGGAGTCGAACGTTTCATTTTCAATAGCAGTGTGGTTGTAGCCGGCCCCCATCGCAATGGCGCAGCAATCGAGGACAATGAACCTGCAAAACATCCGGGAATCTGGCCGCATATGGATATTGTCGTCGATATTGAAAACTACATGCGACAACAGTCAGAACAGGGAACAGCAATGATATCGCTACGTTGCGGGCACTTCGCCGGTGAACGATTTAATTTAGGATTATTGTCGCTGTTATTGCCAAGACTCAAAACACACATGGTGCCGTGGGTAGCTGGCGGAAAAGCACGTGTACCATTAGTCGATGGCCGGGATCTTGGTAACGCTTATGCCCTGGCGACGGCGGCGGATGGCCTGGAAGGTTTTACATCCTTTAACATATGTGGACCATCGTTCCCGACGATGCGTGAAGTGGTTAATTTTCTTCATAGCGAAGCGGGTGTACCTCGACCTCACTTCGGTGTACCGCTTATTGGTGCATATGTATTCGGATGGTTAATGGAAAAGTTGAATCCACTGCTACCCGGAGATCCGTTCTTAACCAGAGCGATTGTATTTTTGGGTGAGGATTGGTACGCACCCAGCAAGCTCGCCAAAAAACACCTGGGTTATGAGCCGAAGATTGACTGGAAAACAGCGATTCGACATCAGCTTAAGGATATGGAGCGACAAGGATTTCCTCATACGCCACTTGTCGATGGAATACGCTGGTGGGCTCGATAAAAAAATAACATCATGCAACTATCAGTCATACCTGTTTTGGTTATTGTAATTTTTGGTTTTTTGATATTCTTTATCCGAAAGCTCTACAGCCTGGGCCAGTTGAATACCGCAAAGAAAAACTGGTTCCAAATACTTCTTGTCATTTTGTTGGTCTGGGGTGGATTTAGTGGTTATTTGTCAAGCTCTGGAATATACGTGTCGGCAGATTTTCTTCAATTGGCACCAGGGTACTGGTTACCGTACATTCCAGTGATTATAACCGTCACGCTTGTACTGTTAATAACGCCACTGCGTAACGGTCTTCGGGAGTTTGTCGACTATGTACCGGATTACTGGCTGACAGGGATACATGTGTTGCGCATTCTGGCACTTGGGGCCCTCATCAAAGCGACCATGGGTTTATTTCCGGAGAAATTTGCATGGTATGTGGGTATTCCAGATTTGTTGTTTGGGTTATCAGCCATACCTGTAACTTTGCTGGTGCGCCAGCAAAGACTGAAAAACAACATCCTTGTATTTTGGCACCTCACCGGTGCCCTGGTAATTATGATACCGACAATAGGTTTTATGCACATTTTTATGAAGGAGCGCATATTTTCGGAATTATTTACTTTTCCTATGGCGTTGGCGCCGACCCTGGTGGTACCAATGCTGGTAATGCTGAATCTAATGGTGGTTTGGAGATTACTGGAAAGAAAGTTTATAACGAAAAGCAGTTATGTTTATTAGTCATGAGAACACTTTATGCAGGTACGCGGTGAAGGTAGCCTGAGCATCAGTCATGGAAAAGCATCTTCAGATCAAAGCAACTGATGGCGACTACAATGAAGTATTCATTCTTGGAGAAGAAGGGCGGGAACTTTATGTCGAGTCAGTTGCTAAAGCCGCAGAAATATTTGGAAATGAATCCATGGCCTTGCGAACAATTACCCATTTGATTAATCCAAAAAAAGCCTTGGGGTGCCAGTTTTTTTGGCTTACCCATCTAAACGCATGTCTCCCGCAACATCAAACAGTGATTTCTCTTGAACAAATGGAATTAACCAATGATGCTAATAAAAAATATTTTGATGGTTTATACGTTTATGTCCCAGAAATTATATTGAGAAACGAGACCCCTGCTACCCGGAAAGAGCGATTTATCCTGGCAGAGCTTGTGACACAGGTTAAGCAGGAAAATTACGAATTTTCTCCAGAAATACCTTTGAGAATATCTGGCCTGAAAATGATTAAAGACAAGAACCCAGAAAATCCCTACGGATTGCTTTTGAAGTTTGGAGATGGCACGAAAGTATGTATTGATAAGCGGTTTGCCTGCTCAAAAGCAGGTAAAAATATTGAATTCGGGGTTCTGCTGAAAAACATCTGGACGTGCGGCGACGGTCTTTCGACTATATGTCTTGGTGGGGGGACGTCTTTATACGCAGAAGGCGGTTTCAGTATCTATCCGGATTGCGTTAGTCGTGTAGTGATTGCTGATGCACACCATTTACCCTGCATAAATCCCGGGTCTGACTGAGCCTTCCCTGTTCCCGCGTGCGCTTCTGTTTTTAGCTGGATGAATTTGTTTCTTCTGGCGCTCGCAAGAACCAGATTTGATACAGCGAAATCAGGATCTGCCCTGCCCACGCCAGCCCGAGCAGCGCGCCGGCCGTCACTACCGTGTAGGCGTAAACTGGGTCCCACTTGGTAAGAAACCAGGCGAGAATATCGGCGA
>JBGMQT010000112.1:0-4261 GCA_048060695.1 Acidiferrobacterales bacterium | reverse complement strand
GGCGTGCCATTGAAGGTGCGAGTGGCCCCGGCAAAGCTCAACCAGCCCGGTAATGATCCGCCACCCACAAGCGTGGAGCTATAGGTCAAAGTATCACCATCGATGTCATCAAAAGTATTGGCCGCGAAAGCAAAACTGAACGAGGCATCTTCAGCGGCACTCTGGTCCGGAACCGGATTGGCTACTGTCGGCGCATCGTTAGTGTTGGTGATTGTGATGTCGAACTGGTCAGTCACCGTACCACCATTAAGATCGTCAGCGGTCACCTCCACACTGATCGTACCCACATCGGCGTTAGCCGGCGTGCCACTGAAGGTGCGAGTGGCCCCGGCAAAGCTCAACCAGCCCGGTAATGATCCGCCACCCACAAGCGTGGAGCTATAGGTCAAAGTATCACCATCGATGTCATCAAAAGTATTGGCCGCGAAAGCAAAACTGAACGAGGCATCTTCAGCGGCACTCTGGTCCGGAATCGGATTGGCCACCGTAGGCGCCAGGTTGACATCGGCAACTGTTACCGTGAAGACGTTAGAAGTCGCAAATGCGCCCTCCGGATCGGTCGCGACCACGGTCAGATTAATCGGTGAAGCGTCTGCATCCGTCTGGGTCGGCGTACCACCGATGATCGCGGTGACCGGATCAATACTCAGACCACTGCCGGGCAGCGGCCGGCCGCTGATCGTGAAAGTTAACAGATCGCCGTCGGAGTCATTGAAAAGGGTGAATACATTAACATCAGCGATCGGTGTTCCCTGGATAAGGCCCGGCATATCGGCAATATTGGGGCCCACAAAGACCGGAAACTGCGTTACATTAAAGACCTTGCTAACGACCACGCTATCACTGAGAGTGCCCGCCGGAAAAACAGAGGCAATGGCCCGGACTTCTGTATCATCTACGGGAATCGTGATAGGCCCACCGACGCTGTAATCAATCGTGGTTGGCTCAGTTGTTAAATCAGGCGTTGGATCCGGTACGGCGCCGGAAGGATTACCTATCGTGTAATAGATGTCAGGAACGGTAGCGCCATTGTTACTGCTGCAGACCGAAAGGGTCACCTTATCGGGTGGCGAGTCAATTGGCCCGCTATCCGGTTGAATGATCGGCACTGCCGCCGTCGAGTTCAGAGGCAAGGTGGCGAAATCGGTCGGAACGTCGGCTGTAGGTTCAATAAAACCGGAGAGGATGTCGTTCGGGTCGATAAAACTCGGGTCAGTAGGATCCCAGGTAGGATGTATTGTGACGTCAACCAGATGAATCCGGTCGATATACACGCCGGATTCACGCATCCACAGGTTGATGGAGTGCACACCTGGTGTGGTGATATCCAGCGTCGCCTGGCCCGAATCCTGCCGGGTATTTACCCAAACATAGGCGCCAAAAGTCTTGTTTTTATCGATCATGTAGGCTGCGTTGAAAACTTCGGTGCCGTCAATCCCCACATGCCAGGAATCTGAACCCAGTCCCGGTGCCCAGACACGCATCCATACGTGATAGGTTCCTGTGCGGCCGAAATTTACCAGGTAGTCAATTCGTGGACTCACAGTATCGAGCAGCGGCGCAGTGGGGTCGTAAAATTTAGACCAGTGTCTGGTTGTGTCCTCCGGTGAGGCCCACAGCGCACCATCCCCCAAATACCCAGTTACCGTTGAGGAGGCGTTACAAAGCCATTCATTTCCACCTTGGGGCGTACTAGAATGATAGTGCTCCGCCTCAAAAGTCACATCGCCGTCGCCACCCTCCGGGTAGTTGGCATATGTTGTTGAAAAGGCTAAAACCATTGACGTGGCAAGCAAACTGATGATGTTACAAATTTTCATAAATATGAACCCCTGATATGCCCGGGATAAAATTTCTAATTATCCGGTCTCATTGTTTAAATTACTGAGACTCGCTCTTTATGCAATTGTGTTTATTATTTGGTGGCAATATTTTTTGTTCAGCATCTGAACCTGCGCTGCCACTTCGGTGGAATTGTACCTTAAAACCGGCACAAACCAAAACTGGATTAAGAAATTTGCCACTGACCGACAAACACCTACGGAACTATCTGATTGATATCTCAGTAAAAACTGAAGTGCAACTTGTGTGGATTAGTATAAAACAAGGGAGGTCCGCTCCCAAGACAACTTGATCATGTTCCCGCCAGCCACTCGCCTTTTTCACATAACCATCCATTCCGTCAAGGCACAACAACCCCGCCCGGCGAGAATAGTAACTATCCCAGGGGACACAATGCAGTCACTCGTTAAGCCCGGTAAGTTTAATCTCTCGCTTGTTGCTTATTACGGCGACAAACCACCTGAAATCGAGACCATGATCGGGGAAGCGCAGGAGATCTTACAGAGCAGGCTATCCCTTGCATTCAGAAAATATGACATTCGGCAGGTACATGCCACACTGGTCAGCCTGGAAGGCCATAAAACAGCAAGTGGTATTGTCAATACGAACTACACCCGGTTCCGCCACGATCGGCGGATAATTGCCTTCAGCAAGGCTTTCAAACTGCTCAAGGACCCAGACTTACTGCCTTTCAAGGTCAAAATCGGCGGTTACAAAGAGTACGACGACTACCCTTTCACAAGCCGCGGCACTCATCCGTACCAGCGGTCGTTCTCGATTCAGGGAGACATAGCGGTTGCCATGGGGTGGCCGCGTGACGGCAAAGACTACCCTCCGGCACTCAACAGGTTGCGGCGAGCCTTTAACAGCGCCAATATCCTGCATAAGTATCATCGAACAGCCGATGACACGGACAACGATTTCTACTTTGTGCTTGGCAACGTAATACTTGAGAAAACCAGTAAACCGGCTTTACGAAGCACCCACGAGAGGATGATCGAATTTCTCTCATGCCGTGACTCGCTCACGGTAAATGTTGCCAGAGAACACCTCCGGGTTATTGCATACACCGATCCGAAGGTGCCTCCTGATACAACGCGCAGTTACACCCTGGATGAGGCAGAAGAGCAACTGGAGGAAATCAAAAGTCTCTACCGGAATGCAGAGACTTAGCAGGTAGCTGCCAGCCTAACCGTTACGGCGTGAGACCGGGACCATACTTATCAGGGCCAACATGGCTAACAGGACCGCGTAGGGTAATTGAATAATTTCTTCGCTGCCCGCACTACCCGAAGCATCTTCAGATTTCAGCGAAGCCATGCCCAGGGATACAGTTGGAGCTGGCCGAAGATTCTGTTCCTGCTTTAGTAGACCCGTATCAACTACATCCATATAAGCCAGTTCCCGGTTTGCAACTTTACTCTGCGGAATCTCACCACCTGCATTTACATCCAGGCTGGCACCCTCCGGATTCGACTCCTGGGCAGGCGCCTCAAAACTGACAGCAGCAGATGGACTATCCACGAGGGTAGCTGCATTTACGAGCCCATCCAACTGTATTTGTGCCCCAGGAAATCGGTCAGCCGCTGCATAAACGTTCCACGGCAGCATAACGAGCAGTGCTATCCGACCAATTTTTCCTACAAAATGGATATTGCAGTCTCTATCTATAGAATTCTTATTACCCATAACTCCACCCATGTTACTGTATTTTCACGTTTTTTATGGTATAAAACTATGCTGCGCCTAAATTTTTACTGCTCTTAAAACACCGGTAAGCGCTGCGAACGGCACACGCCCACACCAGGCACGATACATATGACTAAAACTGGAAAACGGATATAAGCAATTATCAAGCCATCAATGTATAGCAATGATATTATTGAAATTAATATTTACATGGTCTATTTGTGTAAAGTATTCCGTCATTTATTTGCACGAGTCGCGCCCTGAAAACGACCCGCACTACATTTTTTTTCTTTTTATTCATATCCTTATATGGATTCAACAAAGATTACACATTTTCGACACCTCCTACACGCTCCCGAATAATTTCTCCTCATTAACAGAATATTTTCCGTTCACCACTGATAATTAAAATTTAGCATACTGATTTACGTTGCCTAAATACTAATTACTACCCCACCACCGGTGCTGTCGATATTCCTTACACTTAGCCACTTGCACACTTCCGGCATCAGAATAAAACTGTCGGCAATGGATATCACTACTGACGCGGCTAAACGATTTCTACCCGCGCGGTGAAGAAAGCGCCTCCCGATATAACGCGCAGCTATACCCTTGATGCGGCAGAAGAGAAACAGGAAGAGTTCAAAAGTCTCTGCCAGGATGCAGAGACTTGGCCTGCCAGCCTAACCGTTACGGCGTGAGACCGTGACCATGCTTATCAGGGCCAATA
>JBGMQT010000111.1:0-4274 GCA_048060695.1 Acidiferrobacterales bacterium | reverse complement strand
ACCACTTCCCGCCACAATACCATCACGTCGAGCACATTGGCCTTGTCGACGGAACAAAGCTTTCGACCACGTTTCATCGCAATCTCAAAGGCCGATCGGGCGATGCGCTCAATTTCGGATTCGGTATATACCAGCGTGTTATATCCACGGCGCTCGCCGCTATCTGTCTTGTCAATCGCTCGTGGCTGGCCAAAATAAATCCCGCCAGTGAGCTCACGAACAATCATGATATCCAGACCCGAAACAACCTCCGGTTTCAGAGTCGAAGCTTCGACAAGCTGTGGATAGAGAATTGCCGGCCGCAAGTTGGAAAACAACTTTAGCGCAGACCGCAGACCCAGTAGTGCCTTTTCCGGTCGTTTCGAACGGTCTTCGAGTGCATCCCACTTCGGTCCACCCACTGCACCAAGCAATACCGCATCGGCCGACATTGCAAGCGACAGGGTATCCTCGGGCAAGCCATCACCATGCAGGTCGTAGGCCGCGCCCCCAACCGGGGCTTGCGTCAACTCAAGTTGCAGACCCTCCGTACGAAGTAGCTCCAGCACCTTGACTGCCTCAGCGATTATCTCCGGGCCAATACCATCACCGGGCAATATTGCGATCTTTTTTGTCATTCTCTCTTCCGTCTTAAAATGGTTGCCAGTTGGCATCAGGTTTTTGGCGAACCGAATAACCACGGTGCCTGCTCGCGCCGTCGGGATTCATAAGCCGTTATCGCGTCCACATGTTGCAGAGTAAGCCCAATGTCATCGAGGCCATTAATCAAACACCGCTTGCGAAAAGTATCGACTTCGAACGTTATCTCCTTCCCATCGGGCAGTCTGATGATCTGCTTTTCAAGATCGATATCAAGCTCGTAACCAACATTGGCTGCAACCTCAACAAAAAGTTCATCGACGATGTCCGGGGCCAATACGATAGGCAATATGCCGTTCTTGAAGCAATTGTTAAAAAAGATATCGGCATAACCGGGCGCAATAATTACCCGAAAACCGTAGTCCTTCAGCGCCCAGGCAGCATGTTCGCGCGACGAACCACATCCAAAATTCTGGCGTGCGAGCAATACACTGGCGCCTTGATAACGTTTGGCGTTAAGCACGAAATCCGGATTCGAAGGACGTTTCGAAGTGTCCATGCCCGGTTCACCCTGATCCAGATAACGCCACTCATCAAACAAATTAGGGCCGAAACCACTGCGCTTGATCGACTTCAGAAACTGTTTCGGGATTATTTGATCCGTATCGACGTTGGAGCGATCGAGCGGCACCACCAAACCTCTAAATTTCCTGAATTTTTCCATATTTAACCCCTGGCGCAAAGGCGCGAAGATGCAGAGAGAAGATTGTCAGCGTCTGCAACCCAATTAGCATCGTTATGTCTTGATGATAAAATAAATTTAATTTCCATTTTAATTTCCTGCATAGAGAAATTAACAGCAACTCATAACCTTCGCGTCTTGGCGTCTCTGCGTTGGATGCCTAGCTAAAACTGCGTATATCAACAAAGTGGCCGGTCACCGCTGCGGCGGCGGCCATGGCCGGGCTCACCAGATGCGTGCGGCCACCCGGGCCCTGACGACCTTCGAAATTCCGGTTGGACGTTGAGGCACAACGCTCGCCCGGTTCAAGTCGATCTGCGTTCATCGCCAAACACATTGAGCAGCCTGGTTCACGCCATTCGAACCCGGCCTCCGTGAAGACCTTGTCAAGACCTTCCCGTTCTGCCTGTTGTTTTACCAGACCGGATCCGGGCACGACCATGGCAAGTTTGATGTTTTCAGCGACCTTTCGACCGTTCGCTATTTCTGCTGCTGCCCGGAGATCTTCAATGCGGGAATTGGTGCACGAACCTATGAAAACCTTGTCTGGCCGGATATCGGTTATTGCCGTACCCGCCTCAAGACCCATGTATTCGAGTGCCTGTCTCATCCCATCCGCTTTGACGGCATCAGATTCATCAACAGGGTCGGGCACCCGGCTGGTTACCGGGACGCCCATTTCCGGCGACGTACCCCAGGTCACAAACGGTGCGATGTCGGCGGCACCGATCTCAATCGCTTGATCAAATTTGGCATCCGCATCCGAGTGCAGCCGGCGCCAGGAATTGACCGCCTGCTCCCAAACTACGCCTTGTGGCGCATAAGGACGGCCTTTGACGTAATCAATGGTCTTGTCGTCAACGGCGACAAATCCAGCCCGGGCGCCAGCCTCAATTGCCATGTTGCAAACGGTCATGCGTCCTTCCATCGATAAGGATTCAATCGCGTTACCGCCGAACTCGATTGCAAAACCGGTACCGCCAGCGGTGCCAATTTTATTGATAATTGCCAACACCACGTCCTTGGCAGTAACGCCTCTACCCAGAATGCCGTCGACGCTGATGAGCATCGATCTGGATTTTTTCTGGATGAGGCACTGTGTGGCAAGCACGTGTTCGACTTCCGAGGTGCCAATACCAAACGCAAGCGCGCCAAACGCGCCGTGGGTGGAGGTATGTGAATCGCCACAAACAACAGTCATCCCCGGCAATGTCGCGCCCTGCTCAGGTCCAATCACGTGCACAATCCCTTGACGTGGATCATCCATACGAAACTCGGTGATACCGAATTCAGCGCAATTCTGGTCGAGGGTTTCCACTTGAAGACGTGAAACCGGATCGGTAATGCCCCGACTGCGGCCTGTTGTCGGTACATTGTGGTCGGGCACCGCCAGACTCGCCTCGACACGTCGGGGTAAGCGCCCGGCCAAACGCAGGCCCTCGAAGGCCTGAGGGCTGGTCACTTCATGCACAAGGTGTCGATCTATATAAAGGAGACAGGTGCCATCCGCTTCACAGCGAACGACATGATCATCCCAAAGCTTGTCATACAAGGTTTTCGCGCCCATTTTTCCGCTTCCTGTACCTGTTCTTTTAGTTGCAGACATCTTACAAGAGGGTTATAAATAACTCTAATTCATCTTTTTCATAGTTATCATTACTAATAGTTATGGATATACCGTCAATTCAGGCCTTTTTAGCCATCGCCGAAACCGGGTCATTCTCCCTGGCCGCGGAAAGAGTTTTTATTACCCAGCCAGCGATCAGCAAGCGAATTGCGTCATTGGAGGCCTCACTCGGTGTGCCGCTGTTTGACCGCATTGGTCGTGGCGTGCAACTCACCGATGCCGGTCGTGCTCTACAAGAAAAGGCCCATCGCATTGTCTCCGAAATCGATGATGTGACGCGACTGATCCGCAATTCTTCCGGGGAAATTGGCGGCCAGCTGCGTATGGCTGCGAGCCACCATATCGGCTTGCACCGCCTTCCCGATCCGTTGCGGCAATTCCATAGCCAACATCCCTCTGTCGAGCTGGATATGCGGTTTCTGGACTCGGAGAGCGCCTGTATTGCGGTGGAACGTGGTGACATCGAACTTGCCGTGGTTACCCTGCCAGAAAGCGTGTCGACAAAACTTGAGCTAATCCCGGTCTGGCACGATCCGCTGGAGATTGTTGTCGGTAAAAACCATCCCCTGGCCCAGGAAAAAGCGACCAGCATTATATCCTTGCTGAATTATCCGGCTATTTTACCGGGTCAGGGCACTTATACGCGAGGGATTATTCTATCTGCTCTGAGCTCAATTCGTGACGGAATACAAATCGGAATGGCGACTAACTACATGGAAGTATTGAAAATGTTGTCGTCAATCGGGTTTGGCTGGAGCGCGTTGCCACATACTCTCATTGACGAATCGCTATATGTGGTCCAGATTAAAAATATAGCCATCAGTCGCTCCCTTGGTATTGTTGTGCATCGCGAACGCACCTTGTCCAATGCCGCAAAAGCGATGATGGAGACAATCAGGAAACTTCCATGACGTTTAGACAGCTATTTGAACAGCTCGAAAATCGGTTGGGATCCCATCAGATACCTGTCGACGCTCATGCCGAAGGGCTGCAAGATTTATTCGAAAGCTGTCCCTTGCATGATGACCTCACCAAACAACTGGCCCGAGCTATCTTCAAGCGCAACCGTTGCCGACACCTGGATGATCCGGTCTATCAGGACAAAACAGAATCCGTATTAAAAGAAATACGCAGTTGTGTTCGACAGGAAAAGCATACTGATATAGACCGATACAATTTTATCGAAGACTACTGTCAGGCGGTACACGAGTTTTTTACCGTCGGCAACGCAGCGGAAATTAAAAACAGCCCCGGTTCTCCCGCCACCCCGCGCAGCGCGCAGATCATCAATTTTGAACGCTACCGCATGCGCAAACTCCGCTGGCG
>JBGMQT010000110.1:0-4299 GCA_048060695.1 Acidiferrobacterales bacterium | reverse complement strand
GGCCCGAACACTGAACCGAGCCGGAGGAAATAAACAGGATTGCGTTCTTCACTCCAGCCGATACCCAGATAGATCGGTCCTAAAGGCGAGTTGTAGGCGAGATAGAAGCTGCCGTTCACCAGTCCGTCAGAAAAGACCTCACTGCGTTTTAATGTAGCGTTGCCGTATTCCAGGGTCATGCCGGCGTAGCCGGGCAAAAAGCCACTTTTGGCGACCTGGTAGCGATAACCGGCCAGGATCTGGCCGTAGTGGGGTGCCACCAGGGAGTTGGGTTCAAAACCAGACATATTTAAAAAACCGCCGCCCGAGTACCAGGCATAAATGGGTACATCATGACTCAGACTGGTGTTAAATTGCCCACCCCAGATGAAATTGTGTAGTCCGAAAGTATTGCTGCCATAAAATGTGAACTCCAGCTGGTCAAATGAAGTATCAGCACCCAGGCTCTCTACCGAGCGAGTGTATTTGAGCGTCGAAAAAAAGCCCTGCGTGGGCAGATAGCGATCATCCAGGCGGTCGTAGCGTAATTCCAGAAAGGCTTCAGCCCCATCAAAACTGAATGGTACCAGTTCCGGATTACCAACTGTGATGTCCATCTTTCCCGCATAGCGGGTAAAGCCTGCAAAAAGTGCCGCGTGCCTGTCAAATTCGCGGCCGAGAGTAATCGCAGCACCAATTTCATCCAGCTCAATTTCTGCCAGTGCGTCGCCGTTGCGATCAAATATCAACAACGGGCGGCTGAATATGGCCAGGCTCGGTCGAAAGCTGTACTTCAGGCCATCATCCAGTGGCTTGTAGTAATCGGCGAGTATTCCGGGTGATTCGCCAAACTGGACGATGGTTCGAAGTTCAGCACCACGGTCATCCAGACCGGTATTGAGGTAGCCCGCCCGGATATTAAAAATCGCACCACGGCCACTGGTGCTGAGATCCAGGCCTGTTTCTATAAACTGCTGGCCACGTTCATCCTGAAAAACCGTAATTTCAATACCTTGCTGGCCATCCTGCTCAACGATGTTGTAGCGCGCCTGGCGAATAAACCCCAACCCGTAAATCTGCTGCAGATCATGCTCAAGTTGCGCCAGGTCAAGTGTATTGCCGGGTCTGATGGTGATGAGTTCCAGAATCACTTTATCCGAAAACCTGGATTCATTGTCCAAATGAACGAATTGCACCTGCGGCGGGCCGTTGACACACCGATTGACTTGTTGGCGCCAGGCGCGATATTCAGCCTCCGGTAATGAAAATTGCTGCAATTTATCCTGCACTTTTTCAGCAGCGGCATAGCCAAGTGGTATGGCCTCGTCAAGTTTGCCGAAATCAGCAGAAGTAATGATGTCGCCCATTTCGGGGGAAATGAGTACATCATTTTCAAGCAGGGACTCAATCTGGATATTGGTGTTGGCCACTGTCAACAAGCCGCTCATCTGGTAAACAATGGCCAGGGCGTTGGTTAACTCTTCTTCACCAACCAGCTTGGTACCCACATCAATGGCGATTACCACGTCCGCACCCATGTCCCTGGCGACATCTACCGGCAAATTTCGTACCAGGCCCCCGTCTACCAGCAGGGCGCCGTCACGGCGAACCGGGTCAAATACTGCAGGTACTGACATGCTGGCGCGCATGGCCATGGATAGCTCACCGTCGCCGATGACAACCATGTTGCCCGACACAATGTCTGTTGTAATAGCGCGGAAAGGGATCGCCAACTGGTCAAAATCTGAGGCTTGCATGCGCTGGGACGTGATTGATTCGAACATGAAAACTATTTTTTGTCCGGAAACTACGCCTTTTGGCAGCAAACTGCTGTCTTTGCCAATACCGAGCTTGGGGCCGAACAAACCGAGGTCGTCATCGGCTTTGCGGCGGAATGGTATGTCTTCACGGATGGTTTTATCCTTAAACAGCATATCCCAGTCAGCTTCCCTGACGACACTGGCAAGTTCTTCCGACTCCATGCCGACTGCAAGTAGACCACCGATGATGGAGCCCATACTGGTACCGGCAATATAGTCGTAAGGAATGTGCATTTCTTCGAGCTTCCTGATGACACCGATGTGTGCAAAGCCACGTGCACCGCCCCCACCGAGTACCAAGCCTATCTTTTTGCGGTTGTTTACCTCTGCCCTGAGGCATTGGTCTGTCGCGGCGGAAACCGTGCCCGCCATGATCGTGAGCACAACGCTTAGTATGATGAAACCGTGGAATTTCGGGGTTAGTGCTCTGCGCATGCAATTGTCCTAACTGATAAACTGAATAGATTCGTCAATTCTACATAAAAAGCACCCACTGTTTGTCAGGAATAACGACATACCAAAACAAAACCACTATCATTACGTCCCTGCGGTTACTGCCCAAAGAGAACGTTTTGCACAAATTTGATTATTTAATATTCACGCTTATCTTTATTTTCATCTCAACCGGTCAAACTACACTGGCTGCAGCAAGTGTGGATAAATATCTGGACTATCCACGCGTTGAGAACTTTGCGCAGGGCAGCGTAAAAATAGATTTTCCGACCATTAAATCCTGGACGGATTTTCGCTTCCTGGAAGCCTGGGTGCCGATTGAAATCAGCCTGAATGGCGACAGTAAAGCGCGTATTGGTTCAGTGCGGGTCCAGGCCGTCACCGATATCGATTTCGATCAACGCACTGTCAGGCTATCCGGCCCCAGTGTGCTGGAAACGAGGTTTATCGATGCTGATCCTGAAAACGCGGTCATCGCGCTTGCATCCAGGGCGTTCTCAGGAGGCGGCCAGGTTATACCGCTGGACGTGCTGCTGCGATTGCTACCCGAAGATTTTGCCATCCCTACGCGCTTTGCCAGTGTCGCCAGGTTGAATTTTGACCCACCAGCCATCGTAGTGTCAGAGACACCGCTCAAACTCCTGTCCATCGACAAAGAACCGATCAAGGCACAGGTTGAAGGCACCAGCCTTGAGTTTGTCGTCAATACCAACTGGAATGTCTTCTACGATAGCCAGGATCAGCGCTGGTATGTACTCAATGACGGTGTTTGGCAGACAAATAACTACCTGTCGGATGGTGGCTGGACAAGCACTGACGAGTTGCCAGCCGATTTTGATCAACTGGCGGCCAATGATGAGTGGTGGGAAGTGCAACAAGCGCTGCCGGCTAAATTACCCGTGAGTCCGCCGACACCATTTATCATTAGTTTGCAGGTGACGGAGCTGATCCAACTGGATGGAGCGCCGCGTTTAAGCGCGCTGGAAGATACCGGTATTTACTATGTGAGGAACACGCGAAGTGACTTATTCAAATTCGAAGCTCGCTGGTACTTCCTGGTTTCCGGTCGTTGGTTCAGCAACAACGATTTGAGTGGGCCATGGCAATCGGTGAAAAATCTACCGGATGAATTTTCCCGAATTCCACCTGATCATAAAACGGGCCATGTGCTGTTTTCTGTTCCCGGTACCCGGCAGGCCAAACTGGCTTTGATTGAAGCGGCCCTGCCACATCGGACTTCGGTTGGATTAGAATCTGCGGCAAGCCTGAAAGTGAGCTGGGTCGGCGAGCCGCGGTTCGTGGATATCGAAACGACGCAATTACAGCGCGGCTTGAATACGCCTTACCAGGTGATCAGGCATAACAACTTTTACTATCTAAGCTACGAGGGTGGCTGGTACTTTTCGGTATCAGCCGAAGGACCATGGCAAGTGGCATTAGAAATCCCCGCTGAAATTTATCGGATTCCGCCCACGGATCCTGCCTATAACGTCACATTTGTCAGGCTGGATGACAAACAGGATAACGTCGACGAGTATGTGGATTTCAGCTATTCAAGCGGCTATACAGGCTCTTTTTCAACCACGGTAAGTGTTGTTTATGGCACTGGTTGGAATTATCCGGCCAATGTATTCTGGGATCCTGGGTACCAGCCTGTGTATTGGCACCATAGGCCAACTTACGGACATGGCTTTGGCTATAATCCGATCTATGCTTCCTTTGGTAGCCGTTATGGTCTTTACCAGCCATGGGGCTACTCCACGAGCATAGAAATTGAGTCCCCTACTGTAGAATTTACCCACGGCTACGGCTCAGCCTGGGAAGGCCCGCTGCAGACTGCACCTGGCGACCCCACTGAAACTGCTGAGCAGTCACTTGATGATTTCTTGCCAGCCAAAAAATCAGATGGCACAGAAAAGTTTGTTGCCACCAGTAAGGATGAGGCGGCTGCAATACCGGGCGTATCGGCATCATCTCTATATGCCGGCAGCACACTCTCATCCAACATGTTTTCCGGCCCCAACGGGGAGGTATATCGGCATGAGGA
>JBGMQT010000109.1:0-4300 GCA_048060695.1 Acidiferrobacterales bacterium | reverse complement strand
CTAATGACATTCATACAGAATTTGAAAGATGCCGAAACCGTTTCGCTCGTCTCTGACTTTCTAGTTGGAGCCACCGCTACCATATTCGATCCGGACGCAGACTGGACGCCTGACAGTCTCATCGCAAAATGCGATGCCGGTGCCAACTTTGTCCAGCACAGATTTGCTTCGACATGGGCATCCTGCGCAATTACATGGCCCACATGGTTGCGTCGAAGTTGACTCACAGGCTCTATTTCATCGTGGCGTTGTCACCATTGCCGTCTGCCGATGTGGCGCGCTGGGTGCGGGATAATGTGAAGGGTACACTAATGCCGGAGTCGATCATCGAACGGATGGAGCAGGCGTCTGACCCGGAGCGCGAGGGCATCGAGATTTGTGCGGAATCGTTGCAGGAGCTGACGACTATTCCAGGTGTATCCGGTGCAACCCTGTTGACACTGGGTAAGCTTGAAACGATACCGGCCGCGATCGACGCTTCAGGCGTTCGACCGTCGTAATGCGGAGGCATACACACCACACTATGCCTGGAGAAGATCAATTTCCCATCAAGTATAACAAAAGGAACTGTTTCAGAAGGCACAGATGTTTCTGCAGACTGGCAAGGCCGAATCCGCAGAAGCTGTCTGCGCCGGTGTGCTGGACCAGTACCCGGAGGATGCCAACTTCCTGTGCCTGTCGGCTCGTGCGCTGGTAAAGCTCGAACAATTCGATGAGGCGAATGCACGAATCGAACGTGCACTGTCCATCTATCCGGAGTTTGAACGCGCACATGAGGTGCGCGGCGAGCTGTTGCTTGCGCAGGGCCAGTTGCCCGCCGCAGCCGAAGCCTTTCAGCAGGTCCTGAAACTCGCCCCCAAGCGGCAAAGAACACGTATAAAACTCGGACGGGTGTTGCTGCGCATGGGCCGCGTGGAAGAGGCAGGGGCGTTGAAGGGGGAGTTCATGGAACTCAGTCGGGACAACAAGGACCTCGCCAGGGTGGCCGAGCTGGAGAAGGAAGAAAAATTTGACGAGGCGGAGAAGCTCTACCGTCAGATTCTGACTCGTGATCCTGACAATGTTTCAGCGATGCGCTTATGGGCCGGTCTTGGCATAAAGCAAAAGCAGTACCCCGACGCGGAAGTGCTGCTGCAGCGAGCGGTTGAAAAGGCGCCCGATTTCAGCCGGGCCTGGGCCGATCTGTGGACCGTGCAGTACGAGCAGGAGAAATTCGAAGACGCTATCAATAGCGCGAAGATGCTTATTAAGCTGGATCCTTGCGTACCCAATGGGCATATGCTGTTGGCGTCTGCCTCTGCGTCTGCCGGGCGTCACCAGGATGCAGTCGAGTTTTTTGACAGCGCACTGGAAATTGCACCGGATCATGTCGGGGCATTGTGCGGTAAAGGACACATATGTCGCACGATTGGAGACCTGGATGGCGCAATTAGTGCCTTCCGTAGAAGTATAAATGCGAACCCGTTGTTTGCCGAGCCGTACTGGAGCCTAGCGAATCTGAAGACGTTCCGTTTCGAGGATTCGGAAGTTGACGACATGCTTGCATTGGTCGGCGATGAGCGCATTCCGCCCGAGGGTCAGGTACAATTGAACAATGCGCTTGGTCTGGAGTTTGACGGTCGTAAGGAATACGACCGGGCGTTCGAGTTCATCGATCGTGGCAATCAACTGCGGCGCGAGCGGGAGTGGTATGACCCCGTCGAGAACAAAGAGATGATCGATAATTTGATCGAGGTTTTTACGCAGCAGTTTCTTGAAGACAATGATGGCCATGGCGACCCTGAGCCCGCCCCGATATTTATTGTTGGCCTGCCACGGTCCGGTTCAACCCTGATAGAGCAGATACTGTCCAGTCATTCCAGGGTGGAAGGAACCCACGAGTTGCGTGATCTGAGTTTAACGATCCGCTCCAACCGGAAATTGAGTGGTCGCAGAGTGCGTTACCCGAAATCTGTGGCGAACATTGACGAAGACGAGTTCCAATCCTTTGGCAGTGAGTATATCCAGCGCACCCGTCGGCATCGTGGCGACCGTCCTTTTTTTACGGACAAGAACCCGAATAACTACGTGCACGTGGGTTTACTGCACTTGATTCTGCCTAACGCAAAAATCATTAACGCCAGGCGCCACCCGCTGGACAGTTGCTTTGGCAGTTACAAGCAGCTGTTCGCCAGCGGGCAGCCGTTTACCTATGACCTGATTGAAATTGGCGAATACTACCTGCGGTATCAGCGGTTGATGGACCACTGGCACAAAGTTCTGCCCGGCAAGGTACTTGACGTCCAATACGAGGAGGTCGTCGCAGACCTCGAGGGCCAGGTAAGGCGGATCCTCGAGTACTGTGAGCTTGGGTGGGAAGATACATGCCTGCATTTTTGTGAATCCAGCCGGGCAGTGAAAACCCCAAGTTCGGAGCAGGTGCGGCAGCCGATATACTCAAGTTCCGTCAATTCCTGGCGACACTACGAGGCGCATCTGGGACCCTTGATCAACGTGCTCGAGCCGCTGCTGGTGGAGTTGCCTGAGAGTGACCGCCCCATCAGCCTGGGCGGTCACGCCGCTTGAGCGTTTGCGGGGGCGCCAGTTTGACATCGGCCATCCTGATTTACGCGACCTTCGATTGCCAAACCATGCCCGCAAATGGTACCCGTCTCGCGACCTATCCGTTCAGGTATTACATTATGTTCTATAATATATACCCTATACACACCTCAAAAATCACAATAGTTATTGACAAATTATGATACAATCGTACAGTTTTTAGGCTATAGCGTAGATTTGCGTTACGTTTATCCGCCTTCTCGAAATTTTGTAGTTGATGTAGTGGTGTATATTGTATAGCATCCGTGGCGGAGGAAAAGGTACTCCTGCGATCGGCCCCCTCAAAAAGGACGATATCAAAATGACCGTGCTTCTATTAGGTGATTTGGCCGTTCAGGGGCCAATCTCGGAATCGTTGAGATTTGGCCATGATTGAAGTTTATAACCCAGGCAACCGTGAATTGGTTGGAACGGTTCCAAGCGCCAGTTGCGAAGATGTGGAACAGGTGTTGGTCACCGCCAGCAAAGCAAGCGATATCGCTCGTAATATGCCAACCCATCTGCGCATAAGCGTATTGCGACAGGTAGCCGAGCAACTACTGAAACATCACGAGGAATTTGCCCAGGTAATTGCCAAAGAGGGTATCAAAACCATTCGTGAGGCCCGCAAGGAGGTATCGCGCTGTATCGAGACCTTACGAATCAGCGCGGAAGAAGCCCGCCGTTTGGGCGGGGAAACAATCGCTTTTGACCAGATGCCCGGCTCCGAAAACCGGTTTGGTTACTTCAAACGTCTGCCGGTTGGGGTGGTGGTCGCCATCACACCCTATAATGACCCGCTCAATCTGGTTGCCCATAAGATCGGGCCTGCCATCGCGGCCGGCAATGCAGTGATCCTTAAGCCCCATTCCTCAACGCCGCTGTCCGCCAAGAAACTGGTGGGGCTGTTTGAGGCAACTGAACTACCCACCGGGGTCCTACAGTTAATCACCGGTTCTGGCGCCATCATCGGCGATCAGTTGGTTTCTGACCCTCGCGTTCGCATGGTGTCTTTCACCGGCGGCCCCCTGGTGGGGCACAAGATTTTAGCACAGGCCGGTTTGAAAAAAATAAGCATGGAACTAGGCAGTAATTGCCCCACCATTGTAATGGCTGATGCCGATATGGAATTGGCACTGGAAGCGACCGTCAGCGGTGCATTCTGGGCGGCCGGCCAAAACTGCCTGCATGTGCAACGTATCTTCATTCAGAAAGATCATTTCGAAGATTTCTCGAACCGATTCGTAGAACGCACCAAATGCCTGAAAGTGGGCGACAAGTTGGATGAAACCACGGACATGGGACCTATGATCAACGACACAGCAGCGCTCAAGGTTTGTGAATTTGTGCAGGATGCTGTAGCCCGGGGTGCCCGAATATTGACGGGTGGTGAATGTGAGGGCCGCTACTGCCAGCCAACGGTTCTGGACAACGTCTCTGCCGGCTGCCTCATCTCCAAAGAAGAGGTGTTCGGCCCGGTGGTCGCTCTCTACTCATTCAGGGAAATTCAGGAAGCGATTGACTTGGCCAATGACGTAGATTACGGCCTGCAGGCAGGTGTATTCACGCGCGATCTGGCCACAGCCCATAGGATTGCCGATGGCTTGAATTGCAGCGGTGTAATGATCAATGACAGTAGCGACTACCGAATTGACGCCATGCCCTTTGGCGGCACGCGCGGCTCTGGTCTCGGTAAAGAGGGAGTGGCTCACGCCATCTG
>JBGMQT010000108.1:0-4348 GCA_048060695.1 Acidiferrobacterales bacterium | reverse complement strand
CCCCAGACGCATTGGTGGTGAATTGGAAATTCGGTGTATATCTGCCTATCTCCATAAGGTTACTCATGGAGCGGGCTTCTATATCGCCCTTGTTAAACACTGTCAATGAGATAGGAATCTGCTGTAGTGTTTCTTCGCGCTTTCGAGCGGTAACAATGACTTCTTCGATAGTGGTGATTTCTTCGGTAGTGGCGCCTTCCTGAGCCAGGACCTCTTGCACACCGGTACCGAGCGATGCCATTAGCAAGAAACCACTTAATATCGCGAACCTGCCTGGAAGCCGGGGCCGACGAATAGTCACAATCGACTGTACCAGCGGATTCTGCTTGCTAACCATAAGGGACATACCTGCATTCCTCTCAGGTGCTGATTTCAAATTTGACCTTCTTCTAAGTATTGTTGTGTTGAGTCGTTTTGGAAATAGCCCGAAAGGGCCATTTTTCTGAACCACCCCGATCACAATCTCTCCCTTGACAGCGTGGCTGCGAAAGTGTTTCAATGACTAGAACGGACGTTCTAGTAAATGCTCAACAATAAAATCTGGAACCTGTAATAACACGACAGCATTGAGTAAATCTGAAATCTGAAATGGCTTATACAATCGACATCGACACTGGCGGCACTTTTACCGATGGTTTTTTTGTCTGTGATGGTGAGATAAAAACGGTAAAGGTCGCCACCACACCGCATGATTTAACCATCTGTTTCCTGGAGTGTATCAAAGCCGGGGCTGAGGCCTTTGCCGTGACAGCACAGGATCTGCTCTACAACACGGACATCGTCCGTTTCTCAAATACCATCGGTACCAACACCATCATCCAGCGCGATGGCTCCAAGGTGGGCCTGATCGTGACCCGGGGGACAGAAGATATTTTCTCCGCCAAAGCCGACGACGGAGATTCACCATTGATACACGCCAACATGGTGATGGGTATAGACGAAGCGATCACCACCGGTGGCATAGTGGAACAAGTACCCGATGCCGGGCCGGTACTGACAACTGCACAGAAGCTGATCGATCAGGGGGCACGTTGCCTGGTCGTGGCGCTTGCCAACGCAGAAATCAATCCGGCCAACGAAGGCGCCGTGAGGCGCATCATCAAGGCGGAATATCCCCGTGATTACCTCGGTTCCGTGCCGGTTTTTCTTGCATCGGACATTTCCACACGCTCGGGTCTGCAGCAGCGAATGAACACCGCAGTGCTCAATGCCTATATCCATGCCAAACTCGCGCGCCTGTTGTACAAGGCAAGTGAGGACCTGCGTCAGCATGAGTACCGGGGAACACTGTTCATCGATCATAACAACGGTGCTGTCGCACGAGTCGCCAAGACCCGCGCAGTCAACACCTACAATTCGGGTCCGGCAGCCGGGCTGCTCGGCGCCTGTGAAGTTGGCAAGACCTATGGATTAAACAATATTATTTCGACGGATATGGGTGGCACATCGTTTGATGTTGCCTACGTATGCGATGGTAAACCGAGCTATTCTCTGCAACCTGATATTGAAGGCTTCAGCTGCAATTTACCCATGTTGTCGATCCGTGCCCTGGGGATGGGTGGAGGATCCATCGCTGCGGTCGATGGCGGCGGCGTAAAAGTAGGTCCCTTGTCGGCGGGCGCCTTGCCCGGCCCGGCAGCATTCGACCTGGGAGGTTCTCAACCCACCGTTACCGATGCCAACCTGATTCTGGGTGTGCTCGATCCTGGGTTCTTCCTCGGCGGCCGCATGCCGTTACATCTTGACAGGGCGAGCACCGTCATTGAAGAAGTGATTGCCGGGCCCCTGGGCCTGTCGGTAGAACAGGCCGCCTGGTTAATCAAGCAGCAGGTGGATAAAGATCTGGGCATGGCCGTTTCCGAAGCCGCAAGTCACCTCGGGAATGGAAATGATGCGGTCATTGTCGCCTATGGTGGCGCCGGCGGTCTGCACGCCTGTGATATGGCCACTGCTGCCGGCATCAGGAAAATTATCATGACACCGTTTTCGGCCGTTTTCTCAGCTTATTCATCCTCGTTGATGGATGTCGGCCACATTTATTACCGCCGCATAGACAGTCCGTTCAACCACTCGTTTGATCCGGAAAAACTTGCAAGCGCCATCGCGGAAATGCGTCGTGAGGCGGGCCGGGATATGCGTGGCGAGGGCTTCAGGGAGAATGAACTGGATTACTCCCTGCAGTTGTTTATCAAGGATGCCGGCGGAAAACGGGAAATAAGACTGGATACGCAGATCGATTTTTATCAGCAATCTGGTTTGCTGGAAGATCTGATCGAGCGGGCCGACGCGGAACTGGACACAAACGGTCATGATTCATCCTGTGTCCTTTCTTCGGTTGCCTGTCTGGTAACAGCAGGTATATCGGGCCACCCGGTCACAGAGTTGGAGAAGGCCCAATCCCATCCCGACGATGCCATCAAGACGCGACGCCGTTTGTTCACCGGCGAGGATAGTATAGAAGTACCTGTTTATGACCGTAATCGTTTGGCTTACGGGCATGAACTGGCAGGTCCGGCACTGCTTGAATCCGATCAGGCTACCCTGCTGCTCAGCCGGAACTGGAAGATGACTATAGATCAATTCAACAATGCCCTATTGACGGAGAAGCAGTGATGGGAAAAGTACGCATCACCGAATACCTGGAAATCGATTGCGATACTGAAAAGTGGTGCTGCAACCGGTGTGGGTATGAACTTTACGATGCCCGTGACAACTACAAAAAAGGCTGTTTGGTCTACGAGAACCCATTGGAACAGGTACATCCTCCACTGGCCCCTGATGCCGACTATAACTTCACACCCAACAAAGATTTCTGTCGTTTAATCGAATTTTATTGTCCCGGCTGCGGTATCCAGATCGAAAACGAGTATTTACCGCCCGGTCATCCGATCACGCACGAGATAGAACTCGATATCGATGCCTTGAAGGCGCGCCAGGCGGATACACGGATCAGTTGAATATGCGATCGACGATGGATGCTTTTTTACACAACACAGCCGGTAACAGCAGTGCATTCGTACCTGCAATGGAGCGACTGGCTGCGCGTGTGGGTGGTATGAGCTACCAGTCCATGAGCAGTGATCCGGCACCATGGTGCAGCAATCTCACCAAGGCCGGTCAATTGCTCCAGGCCGATGCACTGGTACTGGGTTTTGACGACACTTTGCTGGCAGAGGCCTGCGGTGCAAACGTGCAATGGCAGGAAGACCGGCCGCTTATAACCGGAATAGCAGTCCTGCCAGCAGTAACTGAAGCGATCAACGGCCGTCTGGAAACAGCCGTTGAAGCGTTGGGCCGTTTGATCCAGACAGCCAGTAATGACTTCTGTTGTATCGCTGCGATGACTGGTCCTGTCACCCTGGCAGCGCTACTGGATACAACCCACGATCAGGCCGGTAAGCTGAAACAGATCACGGTAGAGATCGCACAGGCCCTGTGTCATAAACGCCCGGATTTACTGTTGTTCAGAGAGGGCCCGGCGATCTGTGAAAATGACATTAGCATGCCGCAGCGCAAGGCATTTAACACGCTATGCAATGTTGCCAGGTACTTCAATATCCCGACTGCGATCTATGTCGAAGGCTATACATCAAAAACCCTCAATAGCATCGATAAATTAAAGATGGATTTCTATTTCTTTGGTGAAACAGCAGATGGGACTGTCCCTGACCCCGGGTTGTTTTTGGATCTGGCTCAACGCGTCAAGGGCATCGGCATTGCGCTGCCATTCAATGATGTGACAGAAGCCCTGCTGCACGCGGAATTTTGCAAAACAACCCTTACAGGGAAAAATATTTTGTTTACCACTCCAGGTGATCTTGTTCGGGATACTGACCTGGATACAGCACGTGCAATCACAAGCGGGCTCAAGTCCCTTTGCTGACGGAATCAGAAATGATGAGCGAATCCACACAATATACTGTTGGCATTGATGTCGGCGGCACATTTACCGATTTTTATTGCGCCGCAGAGGGTGTGGCAGTGACGGCCAAGACGCCTACCACCCACTATGACCTGTCGGTAGGTTTCATGCAGGGTATGCGCCAACTGGCTCAGGTGTATGAGCTGTCTTTTGATGCCTTCCTCGGTCAGATAGCTTCTCTGCGTTATGCCACCACGCTGGGTACCAATGTCCTGATCGAGCGCAACGGCCCTAAGCTGGGCCTGTTCACAACAAGCGGATTCGAAGATACGATTTTCATCGGACGTGCCCGTAGCTGGGCCGATGGTCTCAGCCTGCAACAATGCCGGGATCAGGCCCGCATCCGGAAACCGGAACCATTGATTGAACCGGAGATGGTGGTCGGCGTCCGCGAACGTCTCGACTACAGCGGCAAGGTGATTACCC
>JBGMQT010000107.1:0-4440 GCA_048060695.1 Acidiferrobacterales bacterium | reverse complement strand
GGTCTGTGGGCGCGCATGAACGATGCAAGCTGGCAGAAACTGAACAACAGTTCTCCTGACCGGATGGTGGTTGGCGATGTGGACGGTAACGGTGTGGATGATGTCATTGCTGATTTCGGTTCGACCTTCGGCGGCATTTTTATCAAGCGCAACGGTGGTGGCTGGAGCAAGCTGCATAACTTTTCACCTGAACTGATGATGATCGGTGATCTCGATAACAACGGTCAGGACGACGTGGTCATTGACTTTGGCGGTATCGGGCTGTGGGCGCGTATGAACGACAGCAACTGGTTGAAGCTCAATAATGCTTCACCTGCCCAGCTGGTGGTCGGTGATATGGATGGCAACGGGGCGGATGATGTGGTTGCTGTTTTCAGCTCCGGCATTTTTGTAAAACGCAACCTCGCCGGCTGGAGTCAGTTACACAACTTTATACCGGAAGCGATGGCGGTTGGGGATCTGGACGGTAGCGGCAAGGATGACATCGTCATCGACTTTGGCGGCATTGCCCTGTGGGCGCGGATGAATGATTCCAGCTGGTCGAAGCTTCACAACAGCAGCCCGGGTTTGATAGCGACCGGAGATCTTGACGGTAATGGTTCAGATGATGTGATTGCGACGTTCAGTGGCAGCGGGTTGTGGCAGAAGTTGAACCTGGGCGGCTGGGGTCAGCTGAACCCGAATGCGCCGGATGAGGTGCTGACAGCGGATGTGGATGGCAGCGGCCAGGACGATATTATTGCGAATTTCGGTTCGACGATTGGCGGTATTTTCGTTAAACGCAACCAGGGGTCCTGGAACAAGCTGCATAACTTTAATCCGGACAGCCTGGCAGTGGGAAATCTGGATGGGAACTGATTTGGCGGGACCGGATTGTGGGCACGAATGAACGACAGTGCATGGACCAAACTGCACAACAACAGCCCGGACCGGGTGGCCACGGGCGACGAAGGAAAAAAGCATTTAATATATCCACATGCTGTTGGTTTAAAATCATAGTGGTGATCGCAATTTTTTTAGCGCCGGCAATACTGTTTCCGGAAACAGCCTGGTCGCAGCCGGGCGGGGCTTCGGCATGAGCGTGGTGCGGGAAGCGTCGCGCTGGACGCTTGCAACGGGCATGCTTGCGGGGCCATATCGGCGGAAACGGCCTGTAGGTGCGGATAAATGCAGTGACTGGTTGAAGTTGTAAAGCACACTCGCAAGACAGCCTTGCAGCGGGTAAACTGCAGCGATAACTAATATATTTAGGGGGAGGGGACTGAAAATGCAGCTATATTTTTCGAAATGGGCCAGGGCCCTGGCTATTCTTGTGCTGGGTTTTACGGGTAATGCGTTTGCCAAGTACGACGTCGTGGTCGATTTTGGTGGCATCGGCCTGTGGGCCAGGATGAATGATGCGACATGGCTGAAGCTGAACAATGCCTCACCCGATCAGTTTGTAGTCGGTGACATAAATGGCAATGGTAAGGATGATGTGATTGCCGTTTATCCCGGCGGGATCTTTGTCAAGCGCGACCTGGGTGGCTGGACCCAGCTCCATAATTTCACACCCGAAACGATGGCAACCGGAGACCTGGACGGTAACGGCAAGGATGACGTCGTCATTGACTTTGGGGGTATCGGTCTGTGGGCAAGAATGAACGATACAAGCTGGCTGAAGTTGAATAACGCTTCACCTGCCGAGCTTGTTGTTGGCGACATAAACGGTAACGGTAAGGATGATGTAATTGCCGTTTTCCCTGGTGGTATCTTTGTCAAGCGCGACCTGGGTGGCTGGGCCCAGCTCCACAACTTTACGCCTGAGGCAATGACGGTTGGCGATCTTGACGGTAGCGGAGCAGACGATGTCCTTATCGATTTCGGTGCCATTGGTCTGTGGGCGCGGATGAACGACAGCTCCTGGGTGAAACTGCACAACACGAGCCCGCTGTTCATTGCGGCGGGTGACTTGAACGGTAATGGCGCCGATGATGTGCTGGCAACTTTTGGTGGCGGCATAGGTGGACTTTGGCAAAAACTCGACCTCGGTGGCTGGAACAAAATTAACAATAACGCACCTGAAGATATTGAGATTGCTGATGTAGATGGCACAGGGCAGGAAGATATTATCGGCGATTTTGGATCTACGCTGGGTGGGGTCTTCGTCAAAAGGAATCAGGGAGCATGGTTGAAGCTGCATAATACGTCGCCTGACAGTATCGCTGCAGGAGATCTTGATGGCGATGGTCTGGGCACATCAGCCACTATAAGAGGGACATTTGATGAAGGCATGGTTATTGCGGTGGATGCAAGTGGCAGCATAATTGCGACTGACGAGACATCAGGCCGCGTCAGGGATGCTTTTCTCTATGGTAGTACAACGCCTACTGCATTTACATTTGCACTAAATTCTTTACCGGTTAATGAAAATATACGTGTCTATTTCATCAACGAAGGTGTCATCGCTTCAATGTATTTTGATGCCACCGGGGACTTTACCGTAGATACTAATGTATTGTCTCTTGCACCTCAGGCGGATATTTCTGTTGGGCAGGTTTATGTGGATATGTATTTTGCAAGAGCGTTCCCCGCGTCATCACCTGTCTTGACAGCAAATGCTTCTGCTGGCCCCGTTAATCCTGTCGTGCCCATAGGTATAACACAACCGGCAACAACAGGTCTGACCATTCCGCAACTGATTACCAAAGGATTAAATGCGCTGGATTTTGGGTGGGTTACAGGAGCGAGAACCTATTTTTCTGCGGCTAACACGCTTGCCGGCAATAGCACATCACCTGACGCAGATGGAGCGAGATTTTTCTACGCGATCACCCGTGTGGCAGCACTGGGATTTGATACGTTACCGGACGGAAATGCTGCCGACATGAACCGTCTCAGCGATGTACTTGACCGATTCGGTGTCGCCAATGATGAGAAACGCGCCAGCCCATCAGCGTTGGTATTGCCACTGGCACTCCCGGCCAATTCGCCAACGGGTAACGAGATCCGGGATTTTATTTATAATATTTCCACAGCAGAGATCCAAAGCGCGATATCGACCCTGGATCAGATTTCCCCGTCATTCACGCGTATCTGGAACGAACCTGCACTAAATGAGGTGGTTGAGTCAGATTACGGGGATGTTCTGTTTTATAAGGCCAGTTTTAAAGCGATGCTCTCATCGGTGGCTATTCAAAAAGCATACAATCTGGATGCAGATATTGATGCCACGATGAATACGAACCGTGATGTTGATCCTTTAAACGATACAACAACAGAGGATTTTCTGGCAAATGGATCGAATGCCAGCTTTCTTACGCTGGCTGATACAGCAAGGTTGACAGAGGCAAAAAACAAACTGCTGGCCGCGCTGGATGATTCATTGGCAGCTATTGTTGCGATTGAGGCTGAAACCGATAGTCAATTAGATGATCTGATAACGCTGGACACGTACGCTGCTGCTGGTGCGGCCACGGCAAAAGATTATATCAGTGATACCAGGAATTCCATCCAGGGTACGGGTAACCGATTTGATCGTAATGACCTGGATGTGACAAATGATCTTGTGCTTCAGCTGGATCGCTTTTTTGGGGTCGGAGTCGATTTCCGTAGTTCAAATCTGTTGCCCGGGTTTATAGGAAATGACGTCAGCGGCCTGTTCCCCGATCCCACATTCAATGGCGTGGTGCTGACACCGGATCTTAACGAGGACATCTTCCCGGCAGATGGAATTCCGGATGTCGTCCAATAAGACGGTGTAGCATTTCTAGGTTGATGCCTTATGTTTAAGACATCGCTGGTACCAAAAGTGCTCCTGGTGTTGCTGCTGGTCAGTAACGGAGTCATGTTGTATCGGTTTACTGCGGATCCGGCAGTTCAGGATATGGGCAGTCCGCGCCCTGACTCACGCCAGGTGCAGGAGCGGGTGATGCAACTGTTGCATCAATTTATTTATACCACGCAAGAAAACAATCTGGTCACCAATGTGATTGAAGGAGACAGTCTGGTTGTTAATCCCAGGCGCGTGGGATTTTTTAATGTAAAAAATGTAAATGAGGTAACGCTCAGTACTGCCAGGCATGATGTTTATTTGAGCCGGGGCGGGGCAATCGGGCTCAACCCGTTCCAGACGGTGCAAGGCGCACTGTCATTTCAGGATGGCGATGATAACGCAGGCTCTCTAAGCCTGCCTGAAAGATATGGCGTAATCACTCGACAAGTGATAGATAACCTGGAACAGAATATATATCACGAAAAAAGTCTCGATATGCTCATATCGTCCCGGAAAGTTTATATCGGCAATAAAGACAAGAGGCCTGTGTATCTCAATACGAGTTTTACAGACAGGCATACAGGAAGCCGCTTGCTGTGCAGGAAAGCAATCTGGGAAAAAAAAGAAGAGCGCTTCAGGATTCCAGGCGCATATATTCTGGTGCGGGAAGACGGGCAGGAGCGAGG
>JBGMQT010000106.1:0-4443 GCA_048060695.1 Acidiferrobacterales bacterium | reverse complement strand
CCAGGGCGATCACTGCATCTGCAAAGTCAACTCCGTGCTTACGGAGATTACGATCAGCCTTTTTAGAGCCCCACCCAAACTTAATATATTAAGTGTATGCACAATTAGTGTACAGTGCAAGTCGGAGTTGGCAATGATGTTGAAATAAGCAGGTATAACGAAATATGTTAAGCAGAGTTTTTGAGGCATTTTTACAGCGGCGTGCTGATAATCCACGTTTGGAAGATTGGCAAGTTCGTCAATGCGTGGATGCGATTCAGCTCTTATTGGAGGATTTGGCAAACGCTCCGGTTAGTGATGAAATAGACTGGGATGCCTGGCGTCATGGGTCACAACTTTTGAATGCAGATCACGCTACCCTGGCGCGTGACCAAGCCGTTGTTAAGACAGTTGCGCGGGCTGCCACAAAGCCCGGGGTCATGGAGCAGCGGCGGGTTCTTGAACAACTTGTTATAGAGATCAGGGCACGGCATTACTCGATACGGACTGAAAAGACCTACCTCAACTGGGCCATTCGATTTTTTAAGTTCTGTAAATCCGATCAGGAAAACACGATGGGGGCAGGTCAGGTACAGCTTTTCCTGCAATATCTGGCCATCGAGCGCAAAGTCTCAGCAAGCACACAAAATCAGGAAGCGGGTCAACAGCCATGCGCTCAGGCACTCTTTCGCGACACATTTACTCGAGTCCGGCTACGATATTCGCACGGTTCAGGAATTGCTCGGGCACACCGATGTATCCACAACCATGATTTACACCCACGTACTAAATCGTCCCGGTGTCACCGTTGTGAGTCCAGTTGATCAGCTGTGACCCCGGCGTAGCTATCAATCTCAGCTCGACGGTGCCTCTTTTTGAGCTACAACAAACCTACGATTAACAAAGCGACGATGTTGATAATCTTGATTAACGGGTTGATGGCAGGGCCGGCCGTATCCTTGTACGGGTCGCCAACCGTGTCACCGGTAACCGCGGCAGCGTGAGCCGGCGTGCCTTTGCCGCCGAAGTTGCCGTCTTCGATGTACTTCTTGGCGTTGTCCCATGCGCCACCACCGGTGGTCATGGAAATGGCCAAAAACAAACCGGTGACGATGGTACCTACCAACAAACCACCGAGAGCCTCCGGACCCAGCAGTAATCCAACAATGATCGGAACCAGCAAGGGTAGCAGTGAAGGAATAATCATTTCCTTGATGGCAGCCTTGGTGAGCAGATCAACTGCGCGGGAATAATCCGGCTTGCCGGTGCCTTCCATAATTCCCGGAATTTCACGGAATTGGCGTCGCACTTCTTCAACCACTGATGCAGCGGCACGGCCAACCGCCTCCATTGCCATAGAAGCGAACAGGTACGGCACCAGGCCACCGATGAACAGACCAATGATAACCAGGTGGTTTGACAGGTCAAAGGTAATATCAACATGACCGGCTTTGGCGAGGCTGTTGGTGTAATCCGCGAACAATACCAACGCCGCCAGGCCTGCAGAACCAATGGCATATCCCTTGGTAACGGCCTTGGTCGTATTACCGACCGCGTCCAGTGCATCGGTGGTTTTACGTACATCCTCCGGCAGGTCCGCCATTTCTGCGATACCGCCGGCGTTATCAGTAATCGGCCCGAATGCATCAAGCGCGACAATCATACCGGTCATGGATAACATGGCCATAGCTGCAATGGCAATACCGTACAGACCGGCAAAATAATTGGCAGCCCAGATTGAGGCAACCACTGCAAGCACCGGCAAAGCAGTAGCTTTCATCGAAAGACCCAGACCGGCAATAATATTCGTCGCATCACCCGTGGTGGAAGCAGCGGCAATCTTCCTGACCGGGCTGAATTGTGTGCCGGTGTAATACTCGGTGATGAAGACTATAGCCGCAGTCAGCACTAATCCGATCAGCGCAGAGTAGTACAGGGGTAAACCCTGTGCACCCATCATCTGCACTGAAGGATAGTAAAACGCCGCAGCAGCCAGAACACCGGACACGATAACTCCTTTATAAAGTGCGCCCATAATAGAACCGCTCTTGCTTATCCTGACAAAAAACGTACCGATTACTGAAGCAAAGATTGACAGTGCGCCCAGCACGACCGGATACAAGACGGCGTTCGGGCCAAGTGACTCAACCATCAGGCTGCCCAGCAGCATGGTAGCTACCAGCGTAACCGCGTAGGTTTCGAACAGGTCAGCCGCCATACCGGCGCAGTCACCGACATTGTCACCGACGTTGTCGGCAATCACACCCGGGTTACGCGGGTCGTCTTCAGGAATGCCGGCCTCGACCTTACCAACAAGATCTGCGCCCACATCTGCACCCTTGGTGAAGATACCACCGCCCAAACGGGCAAATATGGAAATCAGGGAACCACCAAAGGCCAGTCCGATCAGGGAATGAATAGCATCTTCGCCGCTAAACCCCTGCTGTAACAGGATGGCATAGTATCCGGCGGTCCCCAGAAGGCCAAGGCCAACTACCAGCAGGCCGGTGATAGCGCCGCCACGGAAAGCAATTTTCAGTGCCGGTGCAACGCCTGTACGTGCTGCTTCGGCGGTGCGTACATTGGCTCGCACCGAAACATACATACCGATATATCCGGCCATTGCAGAAAATATGGCGCCAATCGCAAAGCCAATTGCCGCAGCCCAGCTGATAAAGAACCCAACCACCAGGAACAGAACAACACCCACTAGTCCAATGGTTGAATACTGGCGATTCATATAGGCGTTCGCGCCCTCGGTAATCGCGTTGGAAATTTCCTGCATTTTTTCATTACCCGCAGGTTGCCTGAGAATCCAGCGGGCCATAAAAATCCCGTAAATAACAGCTACCAGCGACGCGATCACCGCCAGCCATAGTGCCCATCCACTATCCATTTGTATCTCCTAAAAAATTCTTCGTCCGGATTCGGCCCGATAGAATCGCGCTATGGTAGCACACACGTCTCAATTTCGTCGCGATTGCAGGAAAAAACCAGTCCTTTTCACTTCGAATATGTCCTGCCAAAAAAATCACCTGCTTTCCAACCCGGTCGGCCTGGTTCGTTGGCTACTTTTTCTCCAATTTTTGCATTGATACGGGTAAACCTCGCCGCCGCACCATAGTGAATCGGTAGGTTCAGATCATCGCCAGGTTGATGGTAATACTCTTGCAGAAAACCCTCGTAAATCGCTTGCGCATCAACACTTCCATCCCGTGATTTACGACCTGTGACCAAATAGACTGCCGGAACGCCTTGCTGAACAAACCGATAGTGGTCACTTCGAACAAAAATATTCAGTTCCGGGAAAGGGTCCGGTGACAATTCGATGCCAAATTCCTGCGCTGCATCACGAACCGTTTCGCCCAGGCTGGAATGCTCAGCGCCGAAAGCAATCACATCACCAAAGTCATACAGCAACAGCGGCATATCCAGGTTGATTGCGCCTACCATGGAGTTGACAGGCACGGTGGGATTCATGGCGAAATACCCGGAACCGACCAGGCCTTTTTCTTCTGCAGTCACCGCCACAAATAAAATGGATCGCCGTAGTGCCTCGCCTGACGCGAACAGCCGCGCGGTTTCGAGCATCACGGAAATACCCGCGGCATTGTCCAGCGCACCGTTATTGATCAAATCGGTATCGCCCTCTTCGCCACTTGCAATAAGCAATTCACCGATATGGTCCAGGTGTGCGGTATACACCACGTATTCGCTAGCAAGTAACGGGTCTGAACCCGGCAGCACCGCAACTACATTGGGGCTGTAAATGGTTTGCCACGTACTGCGTTGCCGCAAAATGACTTTTCCTTCGAGCTCGAACGCCGGTAGCGCTTCAGCATTTTCATCTTTTTCAATGAGTGCCGTCAGATCAAGGGGCGCATTTTTAAAAAGACCCTTTGCCGCAGAATGCCGCAACATCGCAACGGCCTGTATTTGTTCAAAAGTGCCATGCACGCTGCCTTTGTCATTAATCCAGCCCATTGAGGGTAGGCCCACACTACTTTTCAACCGCTCCCACGGATATCGTTGTGCGGCTCTTGGCGTATGGATCATGACAATGCCTACGGCACCGTATTGAACCGCGGCCCTGGTTTTCTCTTTTCGCGAGGCAAAGTGTGCCCCTTCCTCGCTGGGAAAGTTGCCTGGCTGGCCAGCGAGGAACACCACCACTTTGCCCACGGCGTCTAGCTCTGCATAGTCACTGTAGTCCAGCTCGGGGGCATCAATACCATAACCTGCGAACACTACCCCCGCAGTGAGTTCTGAAGATGTGCGGCCGAGAGACGGTCGCATGAAAAACTGTTTAACAAAAACAAGCGGATTGGCTTCCGCGCCATTAACAATGGCCATTTCCGCAGAGCCCGGCACCAGGAAAGCCTGGCGTAAGGGCACTTGCTGAAAATAGCTGCCATCATTACCAGCGGGCAATAGCCCCATTTGCAGAAACTGGCCGGCAACATA
>JBGMQT010000105.1:0-4524 GCA_048060695.1 Acidiferrobacterales bacterium | reverse complement strand
CATCCAGACAGCGCGAATACCGCGCCAAGTACAATCAGTAATCGCCAGGGTAATCTGTTTTTCATTTCTATACGCTCCCTATCGTGTGGCCTGTCGTAGTTCAGGCCGGCGCCAGATGTTCCAAATATACGACGACGAAAATTACCGTTAGTCCTGTCCCCGGCAAGTGTTGAATATGGATGACAGGTAGTTGTAATCCGGATTTGTCGGCTGTCAAAACACCCCGAGCCCTTTTAAGTATATTCTGCGAACAATCATACCGCCTTGAAGGGAATTGACAAGCGTAGAACGGTGATGAATTTTGTTAAATTTTACCAGAAATCAGCCACTTCGACGCAGATCGAAATTGCCGGATAAAGGTGACTTACGGATGTTGAAGAGATATTTATCAAGTTCACTTGTATTGATTGTCGTCCTGATTCCGGGACACGGATGAAGTGAATTAACATTGTGGACCAGATTAATTTGGTATATTTATTGATCGTTTTCAGCACTAACCCAGGAAGATACGCCAGCCAGAATGGAGCATAAATACAGGGAGATTGACTTGCTGCGCCACGGCGAACCCGTTGGTGGCCGCGCCTACCGCGGCAATCGTATAAACGATCCACTAAGTGAAAAAGGATGGCAGCAGATGTGGGCTGTCGTGCCAGCGGAGGTCCGGTGGCAATATATTGTGACCTCGCCTCTGGTTCGCTGCCGTGATTTTGCCGAAACACTGGCGGAAAAGTACCACCTGCCACTAGCGGTGGAGAAAGACTTCAGGGAGGTAGGTTTCGGTGACTGGGAAGGGCAGACACCCGACGAGATTATTGCGCACAATGCCGAACAGTACGACGCGTTTTATCGTGATCCCGTCAACAATCGTCCCCCGGGTGCGGAAGCACTGCAGGATTTTACTAATCGCGTGGGTGGGGCCTATGACAAGCTGTTACAAACCGTCCCGGCGGAGAGAATACTGGTGGTCGCTCACGCCGGTGTGATGCGTGCGATTGTTACGCGAATTCTGGGTTCACCGCTGGCAACCATGTACCGCATAAGAATTGCCAATGCCGGCCTTGTTCGCATCCGCATTGGTCCACATGGCCCGGTGCTGGAGATGCTCAACGGCAAAATGGTGAATTAATTTGCACCATGATAATCTCTGCGGCCTCAAAATCACCTAAAGTCATTATCTAAGGTTTCTGTATGGGCACATTCCCGGAGCTCGTCGGCAGGATTGGACCGCTGCGATTCATGTTGCAGGGCCTTGCCTTTGTTTTCATTATTCTGTCGCAATTTGTCGGTAGCAGGAGCGTCTACAGCGGATGGGAAATAATTCCAACACTTGTCGTTCCGGCACTGGTCCCGATCATTTTCTTCGGCATGTTACTTGAATTGATGATGAGCACCGTATTTATGGTCGACGCTGAAGATGTGCAGAAAAAGACGCGGTTTAAAACAATTATAAAGATCGATATTGCGATAATAGCGGGACTTCTGCTGTTCTGGGTACCGGCCCTGATGCAATTGCTGAAGTAGCCTGCCCAGACCATTGCTCCCGGTTCGTTCCCGTCGGCAGTGATATTTCCGGAATTTTGACGATGGTCAAGCCATGATTTGGCTAATCATGCTCAAATCGTTCCGTGTTGATTCAGCAAATGGGGAATTCTGATGGCAATCTCAAAATGTCTCAAGGAGTACCTGGATACCTGTGGTGCGCGTTATGATGTGGTAACGCACAGGTCTACTCGCACCAGTGCCCAGACCGCTCACGAGGTCCATATTCCGGGCGATCAAATGGCCAAGACGGTTATCCTGGAAGACGAAAACGGTTATTTCATGGCAATCATCCCTTCGACTCACCGCGTTGATCTGGGCGGTCTGCACCAAAAATTGCATCGACAAGTCGGGCTGGCAGCGGAAGATGATCTGCAGGAATTGTTTTCAGATTGCGTATTGGGCGCGGTTCCGCCTGTGGGTGAGGCCTACGGCATCCCTTCGTACCTGGATGTCAGCCTCGACGACGAGCCCGATATCTATTTCGAAGGCGGGGATCATGAGGCGCTGGTACATATGAGTGGCCGCGAATTTCGTGAGCTGACGCGCAGTGCGCAACACGGTCGATTTAGCCACCGTGCCTGACTGATTGCGGTACCGCCGGCGAGCGGCAACCCCGGGCGCAAGGGCAGTGCGGTAGTTTGCGCCAGGTTGGGTAGAATCGGTCTATGATATTGCACATCGACATGGACGCGTTTTTTGTCTCGGTGGAGGAGCGAGACGATCCCTCCCTGAAAGGCAAACCCGTCGTGGTCGGTGGCAGCCCCGAGGGACGCGGTGTCGTGGCAGCGGCAAATTATGTAGCACGACAGTATGGAATCCACAGCGCGTTGCCAATGGCGCGCGCAAAACATCTGTGTAAAAACCTTGTCGTTCTCGGTGGACGGCACCGTCATTACACCGAGGTATCCCGCCAGATTCGCAATATATTCCAGCGCTACACGCCACTGGTTGAACCACTTTCCCTGGACGAAGCATTTCTCGATGTCACCGCAAGCGAGCAATTATTTGGTGACGCCACTTCCATCGGTCGTCGTATTAAAAAAGAAATACAAGACGAGCTGGGCCTGGTTGCATCGGTTGGGGTGGCCAGTAGCAAGTTTGTAGCCAAGGTCGCCAGTGACATTGAAAAACCGGACGGCTTTGTGGTGGTGGCGTCCGGCGGCGAGCAGGTTTTTCTGGATCCATTGCCGGTATCGCGACTGTGGGGTGTGGGTAAGGTGAGTAATGAGGCACTGAATAAACTTGGTATCCAGACAATCTCGCAGCTTCGAATATTGCCACAGGAATCGCTAGCAGACCTTTTCGGTAAATGGGGAAATCAATTGTGGCGCCTCGCCAATGCCATAGATACCCGACCGGTTGTTCCCGATCACCGCGCTAAATCTATCTCCCATGAACATACATTCCCCATCGATATAAGTGATTTTGAGACATTGCAGTCGGTCCTGATGGAGTTGACAGAGAACGTAACGCGCCGCATGCGCCGGAACGGGATTACCGGGCGCACTGTTCAGCTCAAACTGCGGTTTGCTGATTTTCACACCATTACTCGCGCAAACAGCATAACTGCGCCAACCAACCAGACCCGTGAGATTTGGCAGATTGCCAACGCACTTCTTGCCGCAAATTATCGAAACCATAGTGGCGGGTTGCGCTTGCTGGGTATGGGTGTCAGCGGTTTCGATTCGGACAACCACAAGCAGGGAGAATTATTTGGCGAGGAAGAAAATATTTCCCGCCAGACCGAACTCGATGCCCTTGGCGACTCTCTCCACGATCGATTCGGTGACGCGGTGTTAAAAAGGGCGATTGATCTCAGAAAGCGCACGAAACCGGGTTAATAGAATAGCCGTCAATTTCAGCCATTCTGTTCCAGTGTCAATAATGCGTTGTGGGCGGGTAAATCCAGTACGGGAAACACCAGGATGGCGCCATTTTCCTTAATATCGTATACCCGGGCGTTAACCAGATGGGTGTTATTGGACCCGTTGTGCTGATGAACAAAAACCACCTTAACTTGCGCGTGACGGCGCAATACACGCACGTTTCCCATCTGTAAAAAGGCGCCATCGAGTCGGATGTCGACCAGGGTGTGGCGATGAAATCCGCTATCATTGTACTGGATCATCGCCTGTAGACTGTTTTGCTGGTTCAATTGCAGCTGATTTTGTGCCACTCGCAACTCCTCCGTCTGACAACTGCAAGTCTAGCTCCCGTCCGGAACGCCTCCAGTGGTTTGATCGGCCCGAAACGCCCCTCTATCGGTACCTGACGAGCACTTGTTTTTCAGGCAACGAAAATCATCCGGTCGTCCGACTCGACCACCATTCGGGGAGTCGGTATGCTTGGCGCCCATTTTCGCCAACCTGGATTTGTAGAAAGAAGAAAGAATGAGTACGACCGCAGACAGTCTGTTTGATAGCGAGTTGAGCAGCTTGCCGCTGATCCACAAGGGAAAGGTGCGCGACATTTATGAAGTTGACGACGATCATCTATTGATAGTAACCACGGATCGCCTGTCTGCATTTGACGTGGTTTTGCCTGATCCGATCCCCGGAAAAGGCGCCATATTGACCGCGACTTCCAATTTCTGGTTTGAACGATTCAGCGACACGGTCCCCAACCAGCTATCGGATAAAAGCCTGAAAGACGTGGTACCGGATGCCGCAGAGCGAGGTCCCCTTGAAGGGCGTGCCATCGTGGTCAAGAGGTTGAAAGCTTTGCCGGTGGAAGCCATTGTGCGCGGTTACCTTATCGGATCGGGCTGGAAGGACTATCAAAAAACAGGTGCGGTATGTGGAATCAGACTGCCACATGGTTTGCAAATAGCAGACAAACTGCCGGAGGCAATCTACACCCCGTCCACCAAGGCCGATGTTGGCAAGCACGACGAGAATATAGACTTTGAGTCAACTGTAAAACTGCTGGGGCAAACGCTGGCAGAACAGGTTCGTGATGTCAGTTTGAAGCTTTATGGTGATG
>JBGMQT010000104.1:0-4576 GCA_048060695.1 Acidiferrobacterales bacterium | reverse complement strand
CAATTCGTTGAACGTCTGCTTTGGAGCAAGAAAGCGAAATGTCTGAAAAGGGTCGATGGTGTTCGTTTAGTAGCCTCTTATATTAGCCATCACTAAACGGGGACTTCCGGCCAACTACGGACCTTTAGCACAATCAAAAACGGCCCCCGAACAGGCTGTTTAAAAACGCAGATGGGAAGAGACATTGCAAAAATCCAATTTCACCAGAAGACCGTAGAGCAACGATCGGCATACGAATAGGTGTTCAAGCACCCCTGAATTCTTACTCATTTTGAGTTCTCACACACCCTGGGTCAGAACACGCCACGGCTTACGCCATAAAAGTGCCATGTTGAATCGCATCACAAAAAAAGGGGAGCAGGGCTCCCCTTTTTGGTATTGCGCTACCCCATCCTGTTTAGCCAGTGGAACACATACTCTCGGCAATAGACTCGTAGTTATCAGTGCGCAGTTTAATGGCACTAAGGATGGTCTTCATCGCTTTGAAAATATACTGTGGCGGGAACTTTGATACAGTGGCACCGCCACCACCGACTACAGTTGCACTTACAGTCAGGTCTTCCGGGATCAGGTCGCTTACGGTATCGATCGCCCAGATATTGGTATCGATGCGAGCATTCAGTACCGCCAATTGCACTTTGGTCTGCGGGTCATTTACCAGCGGACACAGGCTGTCTTTATACTGCTCGGGATACAGGTAGACATTTCTTTCCAGTGGCAGTGTGGCAACCAGTACAAGGTCTTCACTTAACCGGGTTAATCTTTCCAATATGTCCTGTAACCTTTTATCGATGCCTGACCTGGCCAGGGCGAACAGGAAAGTGACCGGCATTTTATCTACCAAGGCTGTGGACTTTTGCAGTTGATCGTTCAGTTTGCCATCCAGGTTCAGCATGCCGCTGATCGATGAAACAGTGCCCACCAGGTCCTTGATATCCTGCCGTAGGATGTAAACACCGTTTTCCGCAAAGGCCTGGTAATCCTGCTGTGACTCGTTGAGGTACTGCACTACCTCGGTCAGTTGCTGCATCATCTTGCCATTTTTCAGGGCGTTGACCAGAGGGCGTTTATCTTTCATTTGGGCATACATTTCGTTGAGCTTGCCTGCAATCTCACCGAGCTTACCCTGCACATTACTGGCACCTGTGCGGACAGTTTGAGTGACTTTTTTAACAACCGGCCTGGGTGTGCTAAACCATCCCGCATGACCGATACCCGGCGCAGCAATGGCGATGCTGGTAATCAGGCAAATACCGGTAGAACGAATTTTTCGAGTTAATGTTTTCATGATGTTTTCTCCGTGGTTGATAGGTTTCGTGGTGCTCATTGGGGTAAGCGATAAACCCGGGGGGATCCCCTCACGGAGGGACAAAATAATTCCATAAAACAGGCTGAAAATTCCTGTGATAAAGCGTTTTAGGCAGTTAATTCAATGTGATACAACAATTAAAATATTTTTTATTTTTTTGCGGAGAGGTGTTTAAAAAGCGGGCTGCCGGGCCGCCTGGTACAGGCACGATCGCGTCTACCTTGAGAGACGGCGACCGGGATAAAGGTGAAGGGTTGTTACGCTAAAGAATTCAGTGCCTGTTAATCGGTCGAGCCTGGTGACTGAAGCTCACCGTATAGCCAGGCCTTGGCCAGCCTTAGTTCGCGATCGACAGTAGCCGCTGAGATCCCGACCACATCAGCGATCTCTTCGTAGGTGAATCCACCGAAATAGTGCAGTTCGACTACCTGGCTCTTGCGTTCGTCAAACATTGCCAGTTTTTTTAGAACTTCATCGAGCTCAATTATATCGAGCGACGGCTCGGGTGCGATTGCCAGCACGTCCTCCAGTGATACCTTGACACCGCCACCCCCGCGCTTTTCGCGACGCTTGGCTTTGGCGTGATCAACCAGCAACCTGCGCATGATCCGCGCCGACACTGCGTAGAAGTGCACGCGGTCTGACCAGTTGACATCGGCATCCACCAGATTTATGAATGCCTCATGCACCAGTGCAGTCGGCTGTAGCGTGTGTCCGGGGTTTTCTTTCTGCAGGTAACGGTCCGCGATGCGGCGTAATTCGGCGTAGACCAACGGCATCATTTGCTCCAGTGACTGACTGTCTCCCTTGCGCCAGTCATGTAACAAACGAGTCACCTCCGTTGACGTGGTCACAATTTCCTCTGGTTTCCGAGCTTCAGCGATGCAACTGCCAGCACTACCAGCAATACAGACAGCGCGAGCATATAGAAGAACGTGTCGCGAAGACTGGTCTGTGTGCGCAGAATATCCTGGTCCAGCGGTCGTATAACTTCCAGGACACCCCGCACGTCACCTTCCTTCCAGTCAGTCTTCGTGCTGTCTTCATGGGAATTATGGCAAGCGACGCAGGATGCCTCCATCACTCGAGCAGTTGCGTAGCGTAGTGACTTCCGGCCTTCGTAGGACTCGAAACGATAGAATGGTTTTCCCTCATTTTCGCGGAGATGTGCCAATGCAAGCTGTTCGAACTCATCCTGCGGCCCGCCGTCATTGCGATATCGGAACGGGTAATCACTATACAGGCGGACAAACATTGCAGTGGTCTGCGATTTTCGGATGTGCTCGCCGAGATCGATAGTAAACGATGCGGGGACCGGAATGGCTCCCTCAATGACGGCGTAACGGTGAGTAACCGGCACTTCGTCTTTTATACTGTCAACTACGACCTTCGAGTAAAAATCCTGCACCTGTTGCAATATGTCTGCCTCCAGCGCCGCACCCTGCAAGGCCGTTGTCTGAACAAGTTGCGCCGAAAGATGGGATAGATGCCACAACCCTGCGGCCAATGTGAACAGGACGGTAAGAAAAAGACCGGAGGGTAGCGGATTTCGCTGACACCAGCGAATGAGTTGTTGTGCCTTGCCCAGTGGACGAGCCGTCACCGGTCGGTTTTCCAGATAGCTAAGCAAATCGTCCGACAGATAATCCGCACCGCTATAACGGTAGTGCGGTTCCTTCCGCATCGCCTTTAAAACAATGTAGTCCAGGTCTCCACCAAGCAGACGTTGGAGTCTCCTGGGAGTGGTTGCGCGCGCCTTGCTGATCTGTTCAGCGGTTAGTTCGATCACTCTCCCGTCCGACAGCGTGACACTCGCCGCCTGGGTAACGACTTTGCTGGGTGTTTGTGGATCGGGTTCGTTGTCCGGGTAGCCGGCGGTTTCCGTCCGGTGCAGATCGCCTGGCTTGCGCGGTTTGTGCCCTGTCAGCAATTCATACAAGACGACGCCCAGTGAATAGACATCGCTGGCGGTAGTGAGTGAGTCACCACGGACCTGCTCCGGACTGGCGTATCCCGGCGTGAGTATTTGAAATGCGGTCACCGTAGGGTCGGCAGTCTGGAAGCCGAGTTCCGGCGCTACGAGCTTGGCAATGCCGAAATCGATCAGCTTGGGAACGCCGTCAGGCTGGACGAGAACATTACTCATCTTTAGATCGCGGTGAATAATCATGTGCTGGTGGGCGAAGTGCACTGCGCTGCAAACCGCTCGAAAGATGTGAATGCGCTCAGTCAGATCCAAATTTCTCTGATTACAGTAATGATCCAGAAATTCGCCTTCAACGTATTCCATTACAAAGTACGGAGAGCCTTCTTCCGTATTACCGGCGTCCAGTAAGCGGGCAATATTGGGGTGTTTGCCCAACACCGCCAGCACCTGGATTTCGCTGCGGAACCGCTTGAGTATTTCTTTGGTATCCATACCTTGCCTGAGAACCTTGATAGCTACTAGCTGCTGATAATCACTGATTCGTACAGCAAGATAGACATTTCCCATTCCACCCCCGCCCAACCGTTTCTTGATCCGGTAATGGCCCAGGGTCTGACCTATAAGAGAGTCAGGGGATCCGGAAGTTGGCATCTGGGATTTGACGCTGAGCGGTAAGGGAGACAGAAACTTCTGCCCCTGCACGTTCTCGTTATAGTGAAGAAGCTTTTCGACTTCAGCACGGAGGGCTGGGTCGCCAGCGCATGCGCGTTCAAGAACCACCACACGCGCCTCGGGACCGCATTCCAGGACTTCCTCAAAGATTGCCTGAATCGCCTGCCACCGCTGTGCATCCATTTCTCATGCCCCGCTCTGTTTGTTGGCGCAGTTAAGGAACTGGAAACGCCGATTATAATGGAAGACGATATGCGGATAATCTTACCGTGATAACCTTCTGAAATGCCAGATGAAACTGAATCGCTATATGCCAAACATCGAACAGTCTTGCAGTTTGTAGATGGTCTTTCCCTCTTTGACGGTCTCCAAGGACGCTGATCTCCTTGATGGCATCCAGGTCAGGGATTTTGAGTGGGTTGCCATCAAGGATAACGAAACTGGCCTCCATTCCGGTTCTCAGCTTACACACGGACTTCTTCAAAATGGATTATGGTTACCAAATGGCCCTGGAAGGTTATCTCTTGGAAAAGGCATCGCCAGATTTTATTCTAGAGCCCTGAGGAATACGGCCGTCAGGGCCTTGTTTCATCAGCTAAGAAGCTGAACTTCTGAGTTGGGTCGTTATGTATAGCTATACATAACGACCCCTATGTATAGTTCCGAAC
>JBGMQT010000103.1:1898-4592 GCA_048060695.1 Acidiferrobacterales bacterium | reverse complement strand
AACCGGCATCAACCGACTTGTATTGCTGACACAATCTCAAAGTATGGTGATATTAATAAACACAATTGCGTAAATACCGCATTTTCATTTAAATCAGCCACTTCAACCACAGGTGCCCAAACCAGAAGGACTTCACCATGGCGAGACAATCACGCCGGACTCGAACCGGGACCAAGCCCGGTTTTTCGTTGGAACAACTGCCTTGGAAACCACTGAGGAACCCATGGCCACCGTTGGAAGTGGTGAGCGAGGAAGCCATGGAGCGAATTCATGATGGATCCATGCGTATTCTCGAAGAAATCGGGCTTGAAATAATCAGTGAGGAAGCGCGGGCGCTGATGCTGGATCATGGGGCGACTCTGGATGGGGATACCGGATATGTGAAGATGGACCGGGTTATGGTGATGGAGAAAATCGCCACGGTACCGGCCGAATTCACGCTGCATGCGAGAAATTCAGCCTACAACTCAACCTATGGTGGAAACCATATCAACTTTTCACTGGTTGCAAGTCCACCGAACTGTTCGGACCTGGACCACGGTCGCCGGGCAGGCAACTTCGAAGACTACTGCAAATTTCTTAAACTAGGTCAGACTTTCAACGTGATAAGCATGCACTCCGGCTACCCAGTAGAACCCGCTGACCTGCCTGTCCACACACGCCACCTAGACGCCTACCTGGCCTTTATTACGCTCACGGAAAAACCCTGGCACGTATACAGCCTCGGAAACGGCAAAGTGGAGGACGGGCTCGAAATGATCCGCATTGCAAGGGGAATCAGTGAGGACCAGTTAAGTGTGGAGCCGAGCATTGTCACAGTGGTCAATACCAACTCGCCGCTTAAAGTGGATAAACCAATGCTGGATGGTTTGATGTTAATGGCCCGCTATGGTCAACCGGTTGTGGTTACGCCATTCACACTTTCCGGCGCGATGAGTCCAGTGACGCTGGCAGGGGCGCTGGCTCAGCAAAATGCCGAAGCCCTGGGTGTCATTGCAATAACACAAATGGTTAGCCCGGGAGCACCCGCGGTCTATGGCGGATTTACTACCAATGTGGACATGAAATCTGGCGCGCCGGCGTTCGGTACCCCCGAATACGCGAAGGCAGTGTTGATAGGTGGCCAGTTGGCAAGGCGCTATGACATCCCGTACCGAACTTCCAATGTCAATGCATCGAACTGTGTTGATGCCCAGGCGGCATGGGAGTCGGGCATGTCGTTGTGGAGCGCGGTAATGGCCCATGGCAATATGATCAAGCACAGCGGCGGCTGGCTTGAAGGCGGGCTGTGTGCATCGTTTGAGAAACTCATTATCGACATGGAAATGGTCCAGATGATGGTCGAGACGCTAAAGCCGGTGGAGGTAAGCGAGGAGACCCTGGCGCTCGATGCGATACGCGACGTTGGAGCCGGTGGTCATTTTTTCGGCACGGCGCATACTATCGACCGCTACAAAGATGCGTTTTATTCCCCTCTGGTGTCTGACTGGAGTAACTTTGAAACCTGGCAGGAGAAGGGGGGGAAGTCCGCTGCGCAACGCGCCAACGTATTATTTAAGCAGATTCTGGATAACTATGAAGCGCCGCCGCTGGATCCGGCCATTGGTGAGGAACTTGAGGCATACATCGCCAGGCGGCGTGAAGAAATCAGGCCGGACTGGTGAAAAGCGTCCAAAGAGCGGCACATTCACTCCAATGCCTGCTCGAGATCCGCAATCAGATCGTCAACAGACTCGATGCCAATCGACAGCCGTAGCCAATCCTTGGGGATCGGACTGCGCTCTCCTTCGATCGAATAACGATGTTCGATCAGGCTCTCGACGCCGCCTAAAGATGTCGCGCGGGTAAACACTTTGCATCGCTTGGCAACGTTCAACGCGCCTTGTGCACCGCCTTTGACCTGAATCGACAGCATGCCGCCGAATCCGCCGTTCATTTGCCGCCTGGCAATCTCGTGGCCCGGATGGCTAGGTAAGCCTGGGTAAATGACAGTTTCGACATCGGCATGTCCCTCGAAATATTCTGCTAGTGCCAGTGCCGACTCGCTTGCTTTCCGGACACGCAGGAACAGGGTGCGCATGCCCCGCTGTAGCAGCCAGGCCTCGAAGGAACCCAGAATTGCGCCTGCCTGGGTACGAATCTCGCAGACACGCTCCCAGAGCTCGTCCTCCTTGGCCGTTGCCAGTGCGCCGGCAATGACGTCGCAGTGACCGTTCAGGTACTTGCTTGCCGAGTGAATTACGATGTCGGCGCCGTGTTTAATCGGCTGCGTCAGCACGGGCGTGGGCACTGTTGAATCCACAGCAAGACATGCACCGGCTGCATGCGCGATTTCGGAGGCGGCTGCGATATCGATCACGTCCCAGGTCGGGTTGCAGGGCGTTTCAATCCAGACAAGCTTCGTCATACCTTTCTTGACGGTGTTTGCGAGCGCATCCGGATCAGCAGAATCGAACAGATCCAGGCCTAAACCCCAGTGGTTGCAGAACTTTATCAGCCAGTTACGCAAACCCCAGTACATAACCCTGGGCGCCACGATTTGATCGCCCGGCTGCAAAGATTGCACGACGGCCATCGCTGCGGCCATGCCGGAGCTGAACAACAGTGCCGCCCGCGCCCCTTCGAGTTCAGCCAGAACTTTTTCGGCAACGGCATAACCCGGATTCTCGTCGCGCCCGTAACTGTGCCGGGCAT
>JBGMQT010000103.1:0-1798 GCA_048060695.1 Acidiferrobacterales bacterium | reverse complement strand
GAGGCGGTGCATCGGCACGGGGCGCTGGCGGGCGTTGAGTTATGGCATGGTAGCGGCGGAGTTGGCAATCGCCTGACACGCGTGACGCCAATGTCGGTCTCCGGTGTTTCTTCTGACACGTCATACCCGGGCTGGATCAGCTTGACGAAATCCCGACCCATGGACCGGCAGGATATCCGTGAATACCGACGCTGGCACGTCGCTGCGGCCAGGCGCGCGAAATCGGCAGGTTTTGACATTGTCTACGTCTATGCCGGTATGGGTTATGGACCCTACCAATTTCTGCTGCCGTGGATGAACAAGCGTACCGATGAGTACGGCGGCAGCCTGCCCAACCGTGTCCGGCTCATGCGTGAAATCATTGAGGATGTGAAGGAGGCGGTCGGTCAGACCTGTGCCGTAGCCGTGAGATTCAGCAGCGACGATTTGCTCAAAGTACCTGGCGAGACACTTGAATCTGAGGCGCACGAAGTCATTTCCCTGTTGTCGGACCTCCCGGATCTGTGGGATATCAAATCAGCGAGTTGGACCGTAGAGACCGTCTCGGCGCGGTTCAGCGAGCAGGGAGCGCAGGAACCGTTGAACGGTTTCGTGAAGCCGTTGACTTCCAAACCTGTAGTTGGCGTCGGTCGCTTTACATCTCCGGACGACATGGTCAGCCAGATCAAGCGCGGCATACTCGATCTTATCGGCGCGGCCAGACCGTCGATCGCAGATCCGTTTTTGCCCAAGAAAATTGACGAAGGTCGCGAAGACGAGATTCGTGAGTGCATTGGCTGCAATATCTGTGTGTCCTCTTATCACGATGGCGTTCCGGTTCGTTGTACTCAAAACCCGACCATGGGTGAAGAGTGGCGGCGCAAGTGGCATCCGGAGCGCATCCCGCCCGGCGATCCCGAGAAGAACATATTGATAGTCGGCGCAGGGCCGGCCGGACTCGAATGCGCCCGGGCGCTCGGACAGCGTGGCTTCGCAGTCACCGTGGCCGAGGCACGCGAGGAACTCGGCGGCCGCGTCACCATCGAATCAAAATTACCCGGGTTGGCTACCTGGGCTCGCGTGCGCGATTATCGGACGAACCTGATTCAAACCATGGGAAATGTGGATATCTATCGTGGCAGCCCGCTGTCGGCACAGGATGTAATTGATTTCGGGTGTGATCACGCCGTCATTGCAACGGGCGCGAATTGGAGTCGCGAGATTCTGAGTGCAAGCCGGTATCCGGTCGGTGGAATCGAAGGTGATTCAGTCTTCACGCCGGACGATATCCTTGCGGGTGCCGAGCCCGAAGGCCCGATCGTCATCTATGACTTCGACCACTATTACATGGGTAGTTGCCTGGCCGAAATGTTGCGGCAACGGGGCAGCGAGGTCACGATAGTCACACCGGCAAACGCCGTATCCGCCTGGACATTCATGAACAACGAGTTGGCCGATATCCGCGTGCGGATGATTGAACTCGGAATTGGCACTGTGTTCGAACATTTTGTTACCGGATTCAGTGACGGTGCGGCGCAATTGGCCAGCATCTATCGTGACAGCGATGTCAGTTCTATCGGCTGCGGATCGCTGGTGATTGTCGGTAGCAGAACCGCAAATGATTGTCTGTTTCAGGAGCTGAATTCAGACGCCGATCGAATTGCAAGTGCGGGTATAAGCTCTTTGCGCAGTATCGGCGACTGCCGGGCGCCCGGCGCGATTGTACACGCTGTGTATTCCGGACACGAATGTGCCCGAAACATCGATGCCGGCGACACCATTGAGCCCTTCGCATGGGAGCGACCGAGGCTTTCGTCCA
>JBGMQT010000102.1:0-4664 GCA_048060695.1 Acidiferrobacterales bacterium | reverse complement strand
GTAATAGTGTAAGTATGATATATCACATTCGTGAATAAAGAACGAAATAATTAAGTACAGGAAGTATAAACAGCCTTTTAGGTATAATCAATTCGATAATTCATCATTAATGCTCAGATTGCTTCATGGTCAATGTCCTGGTCGCTCGCTTGCCGGGAGTTTGTTCTCTACCCGGATAATTCCAGCTTGTGTGAGGATTCCTAGCGTCCTCGCAATGACTCTCTTCTCGCTTTAAAAAACCTTCGAATATTATCTTCACTCTGCGTATCAAATGTTTTAATAGAGTGAATGACTGCGTAGTTACGTTCAACAATATCTTGCAACGTTAATCTTAACTCCTGGAACCAGACCCCAAAGAGCTCACCAGGATGATTGCAGTCCATCAATTCGAAACCGGCGGCTTTCGTCAATATTGCAGTAGCAATATCTTCACCAAGGCCCGTGCCATTAAACATATCTATGCAGCTGGGCCAATTTCTTTGCCGCAGTTTTTGCAGCAATGACTGGGACAGTGCGTATCCTCCGCCCTGCACATGCTGACTGGCGAAAAAACCATTCTTTTGAGCGGACGATATTACAGATCGTCGATCCGGTAGCGTGTCGTTGACTCTTCGCTGATAGGATTTATTATTTGCATTTGCAACCAGTTCAGGGACGGGATTAGCCATCATACACTGAGGGATGCGCTTCATCATCGTGAAATTTCCCGGGCGTAATTCGCCACTGGGGAAATGCAGATGAGTCCCAATGGAACCGGCACGAGGGTAGGCATTAAAAAATGCGGTTATCCTCTCGTAAAATGGTGCGATAACCAGAGCATCGGTATCAAGTTTCAACAAAAATCTGTACGGTTCCGATGACTCTGCTTTGCTGATCCTTCTTAAAGCTTCAAAGGTACCGTTGGTTTGTCGATCCCATACGTAGGGTGAAATACCATACCCTGGATTATTGAATATGTTAACCGAGCGAAAAGCTCCAACTTCAATGCCTAATTGCTGTAGATCACTATTGCCATCATTTGCCAGGTAAAGATCACACTCACGAATATTATTGGGTTCATGCGCGGCAATCGCTTCAAACAAGTCACTTAGCCGCCCAATCTCTTCTGGCGCCGGACCAACAAGTAAAAAAATAGCAAATGCCACAATAGAATACCTTGTGAATTTATGCCTGAAATGTTGATGAAACCAAGCACTTGTTCATTACCGTAACCTGTGCAATTGTAATCATTATCTGGCCTGAAACGCTTGAATAACGATGAGTTGCTCAGGATAATTCTTTTCTCATTGATTATCAATTGCCGCGCTCTGGCAAGGCTATCATGCGGAGAACCACTTCATGGCGAGGTCGTACCGATGAAACCGGTACCTCTACTGAAGGCAAATGGCCAGTAGTCATGCAAAAGATAAAAGAACTGTAACTTGTCCGCCATTAGCCGCTATTGATTGTCGATGAGTAAAGATTTATTCTGAAAAATTGTTGATGACAAACCAGAATAACAGACCGACAGGTGATAACCGTGTTGCGCCCGGATTTCCGAATCCCCGGTCAATGGAGAAGATGGATTGCTGCACAGGAAAACGAAAAAATCGGCCATATATTTTGTAGTAAGGCCACCTGCTTTTGACAGGGATGTGTCGCGATCCAAGGTAATTTCTCCCCGAGTCAGGTTGCCGGGGCAAGGGTAGCGGAAATGGCTAAGCATACTTCGCCAATCTTTGTCGGAGGAGTGGGACGTTCTGGAACGACGTTGCTGCGAGTGATCCTGGACTCCCACAGTCACATCGCCTGCGGTCCGGAGTTCAAGTTGATACCCGGTATTATCCGGCAATGGGAGCAAATGTCCCAGGTCTGCGCAGGCCCCTTGCAACCATACGGTTTGAGCCAACGGGATATTAACGGGATATTTCGACAGTTCATTGAAAGCCTGGTTGCCAACTACAAAACAATATCCGGTAAGCGCCGAATCGCGGAAAAAACGCCGGGAAATGTAATATGCTTCCCTCAATTAAACCAGATATTTCCCGACAGTCCCCTGATACATGTTATTCGCGATGGCCGGGATGTTATCTGTTCACTACTGACCATGGACTGGGTAACCGGCAATGGGAAGATGTCGCCTCACGTGGAGTCTGCCGATAGTGCGGCGCAATACTGGGTCAATACAGTGCAGCGCGGGATGGCGGCCGCCCGGCAGCCGTCTGCCAGCGAGCGATATTATGAGATCCGCTATGAGGAGATCGTTTCCAGTCCGGAGAAAACGCTGCGCAGTTTGTTTGATTTTCTCGATGAGCCCTGGGAGTCGGAAGTACTGAATTTCTACAAAGTCAGCCGGGATCTGGCCGGTGAATCCAGTGCGACGCAGGTTTCGCAACCCATTACTACCAGTGCCGTTGCCCGCTGGAAAACGGATCTGAGTGAAGCCGATAAAAAAACAGTGAGGCGAATCGCTGGCCCGTTGCTCGTACAGTTGGGTTACGCCGAAAACAATGACTGGCAGTGATCTGCCGCTTGCCAAAAAAATATGATGAAGCGACAAAATTACAGTAACAACCTGTATGATCATCGATGAAACGTCCCGACAACTGCAATCAATCTTACATAAACATGTGTTAATCTCTTGCGCACCTTGACCTTAAGGTTAAACCCATGAGCCAGGCAACTATCTCCTTATGCATGATCGTTCGAGACGCCGAACGCACGCTGGGTGCTGCACTGGATAGCGCCAAGCCGTTTGTTGATGAGATGGTAATTATCGATACAGGGTCTGTTGACAAAACGGTTCAAGTTGCCGAGGCGCGCGGTGCGAAGGTTTATCACTTTCCATGGGTAGACAATTTCTCCGCCGCTCGAAACGAATCCATTGAGAAAGCAACCGGCGATTGGGTCTTCTGGATGGACGCTGACGATGTGCTTGTACAAAGTACCGGTGGCGAACTGCTTCGATCGGTCATGGAGAATCCCAATCGTGACGTCGGATTTATGCTGCGCATGGAAGAGCGCAAGCCAGATTCACATGCAATGTCACAATTCCTGCATCTCAAGCTGTTTCCACGGCATCCGGATATTCGCTTTCAATACCGTATCCACGAAAAGGTTGCGTCGTCGATTACAAGACTTGGGTTTAAGATCAAAATGTGTAATGCGACCGTGCAACATGCCAACGCCAACCGGTCCCCAGAGGCCAACGCGCGTCGGATTAAACGCAATAGGCCCTTATTAGAACTGGAGTTAAAGGAAAACCCCTGTGATGGCGTTGTGTTGTTTAACGTTGGTTATCACTACCTGATTTGTTCTCAGGAGCTACAGAAGGCTACCGAGCTTTTAGAGCGCAGTTTGGCGTATCTTCCGAAAGATAATTCACTTCGTCTGGACGTCTTCCAAATGCTCATCAAAGCGTACTGGCGCGCGAAGGACAGCAATCGTCTCGCTGCCACCTGCGAGGCAGCACTCGAAAATTTCCCCGACGCATCCATTTTTTTACTTGACCTGGGAAGGGTCAAGGAAATTCAGGGCGACGACAAAATTGCGGAGAAGCATTATCTTCGTGCGCTCACTCACGGGCGAGTCACGATGACCAATGTTGACGCGGTCAACCTGGAAGCGCAAATCGCCTTGCATTTAGGCCGCATTTATAAGCGAACCAATCGCGAAACAGAAATGGAGTTTATTTGGCTCAAGCATCTGGACAAGTATCCTCACGACTGGAAACTCCACCGGGCGTTAATCGAGTTCTATATTCGTAGCCAGCGCCCGGATGAAGCAGAAAAACAACTGCAACTTTTTCCTTCCAATCCGGAAACCATGTCGGTCCGTTTAGCACTTGCGGGAGGCATTGCGGTGCTGCGTAAAGATTGGGTTAATGCAATCAATAACTTCACCGAATCGAGACGAATGGGCGGTGCCGGTCCGTTTCAACTGCATGGAATGTCGATTGCTTTTATGGCCACAGGACGATTTACTGAAGCGGAGACTGTGTTAAAACAACTCCTGGAAATCACCCCCCACAATCCGCACGCTGTCAGGAGTCTCAAAGTTATTCAGAAGCACCTCGAGAGGTCGGGCAATCTCGAGAGGGGGGGGCTCTGAGGAGCCGCATACGATCCTGTTACACTTAAGCCGCTTTCTTCCTGCGCCTGGATATCCCGACCAGACTCAGCAGGCCGGAACCGAAGAGCCAGGCGGCTGCAGGGACAGGGACTGGTGAAGCTACACCACTTAATGAGATGAATGTCACGAGACCAGGTGTTGGGCCCAGACCGGTTAACGACTGCCAGGATAATGTGTACAGCCCTGAGACAGGATCCCATACACCGGTAGCGAAGGTAGATGTGACACCATCTGCTTTCCCGGTCCCGGCCTGCAAGTCACTGTCGTTCCAGTTAAAAAACCAGCTGCTGAGATCCATGGTGATGGTACCGGCTACATCATCCAGAGTTCCTGTCGGGACTGGTCCGCCCGCGATAGATCCTGCTGGCGAATTGCCCCCCAGATTGGACGCAGCGGTGTAAACATTGATTGGAAAGCCACTGAACTGCGCGGCTACGATACTATCCGGATCCGGGGTAGTGGCCGGCAAACCCACACCTCCATCCCCTATATAACCACCGACCAGGTTGGTATTCGGCCCGATGGTGGTAAACGGGCTGGCCGGATTTCCATCG
>JBGMQT010000101.1:0-4821 GCA_048060695.1 Acidiferrobacterales bacterium | reverse complement strand
TTCCGCTTTTTTCTCGATACTCTTCACCAGGTTGATGACCTTGCTGCCATCGCCATTCTTCTTCGAGGCAATATACGCAGCAGTGTCCTGATTGATCTCAAACACCTCGCTAACAGGCAGGATATAGTCCGTTCCTACATGCTGCTGCACAAGTTCGTTAGTCTTTTGCTGGAAGGCACGATCGACCTGGATACGTTTCGCATAGGCTTTGCGCACCACGTCATAAATGGCCGACAGCGTACTGTAGTCATCGATAAACGGCCGCAGGAAGGCATCCGGAGAGATAATCTCGTAGAGCATCTCGATCTCTTTGTACTCCTTGAAAAACGCCTTGCGCCGCTCAGGATCACGAAAGTGTTCAATCAATGTATCGACATCTTTGTCATCAAAATTGCGTTCAATCAGACTCAGGTATTCCGGGGCCTGTTCCCCCATCTTGCTCTGGAAAAGCACTTTCAGCAGTTTCAAGTCTTTGACAATGGCATTCACTTCCTCGCTGTCGAAGGCCAGTGCCTTTTCGAGCTTGTCGAAGATGCCGACGAAGTCGAGCACAAAACCATGTGGCTTCACCATTTCCATCTGCTCGTTTTCATAGGGTCGATTCACCCGAGCGATGGCTTGCAACAGCGTGTGGTCACGCATCGGCTTGTCGAGATACATCGCGTAGAGTACGGGGGCATCAAAACCGGTCAGCAACTTCTCGGTAACGATAAGGATCTTCGGTAACTGATCAAGCTTATTGAAGCTCTTGCGGATGGCCCGCTCATTCTTCGAATCAAGGTGAAATTCTTTTAACAACGCCGAATCATTATTGTTGCCGGTGTAAACAACCTCGGAATACTCGGTTGGCAGGAATTCATCCAGTGCGTGCTTGTATTGCGCACAGGCCTCACGATCTACGCCGACCAGAAAGGCCTTGTAACCGAGCGGTTCTACATTTTGCTGATAGTGCTCAGCAACATACTGCGCCACCTTGCGGATGCGATCCTTTCCCTTGAGGAAATTCTTCAGGTTCACAGCCCGTTCGAGTATCTTGTTCAGCTCCTCGATATCGGCGACGCCTTCTGCCTCCGCCAGTGAAAGAAACTCCTTGTCCAGTGTTTCGTGCGGCACCAGCATCTCGTTGGGTGCAAGGTTGTAATAAAGGGGTAGCGTAGTGCCGTCCTCGATGCTATCGGCGATAGAATACTTGTGTAGATAACCCTTATCATCTTCACAACCGAAGGTCTTGAAGGTGCCTCGTCCGTAGACAGTCTTGTCTACCGGCGTGCCAGTAAAACCGATGTAACTCGCATTCGGCAAACCGGCAAAAAGATAGTTACCCAGGTCCCCACCGGTAGTGCGGTGTGCTTCATCGATCAATACATAAATATTCGAACGCGTATTGATGTCCGCTGGCATGTCGCGAAACTTATGAATCATGGTCACAATGATGCCGCGATAGTCGTCTTTCAGCAGTTTGTTGAGCCTTGAAATCCGATCAGCGTGTTCGAGATTGCCCAGCCCCAGCGCAGCCAGGTTCTTGAGCATTTGATCTTCCAGTTCGTTACGGTCGATCATCAGCAACACGGTTGGCTTGTCCGCCGCCGGCGCCTTGAACAGCATCTCTGCCGCTTTTATCATAGTGAAAGTCTTACCGCTGCCCTGGGTATGCCACACCAGACCGCGGCTACGTTCTGGATCCAGGGCACGGTTCACCACTTGCTCTACCGCACCGGTTTGATGTTGGCGCAGGATATACTTATTAAGCTCCTCGTCCTTCTCCGCAAAGATGATGTAGTCCTTCAGAAACCCGAGCACTTGTGGGATAGCGCAAAAGCTTTTAACCTTGGCCTCCAATTTGCCGACTTCTTCATCCTTCCAGTTAAAGATGTTGCGCCGTACCGTATTCCAGCTCACGCCATATGAAAAGCCGATGGCATCGGTGGTAGTAAAGACCTGCTCAGGCACGAACAACTCCGGTGTTTCACGGTGGTAGCGGCGGATCTGGTCAACACCCAGGGCGATGGCCTCGTCCTTGCTGGCATTCTTGCACTCAATCACTAAAACAGGGATACCATTAATAAGAAATACGACATCCTCACGGGTACCATAATGCCCGTTGTTAAAGGCAAACTCTTCGGTAACTTCATAGATATTGTTCTCGGGCTGAGCATAATCAATCAACATCAGATCGCGTTCGCGGTTTTCCTCGTGGTCAAAAAACTTGCCACGATTGCGCAGGTGTTCAACAAACTCCCGGTTACCGTAGATGTCGCTATGCAAATGACGAAACTTGCCCAGCAATGCACCTTCCGCCTCGGCATAACGCGGATTGAACTGCCGCACCCTGGCATCGAGTAGATCATCGAAAAATAGCGATACCCCCTTCGCACGCTCCTTGCCAGATGCACCTGGATCAAAACCACGCCGCTGCTCGGCTTCTTCGCGTGACACAAAGGTCCAGCCTATCTCCTCGGCATATCCGAGAATGCGGGCCTGAACGGTTTTATGTTCGCCTGGTTTCATCGAAAATCTTTCAACCTGAGCGTGTGTTGAATTTTATCGCGTACCGAAACCGGTACATCCGCCTCTTCGGCATAACTCTTCCAATGCGACACCACTTTCTGCACTTCATTAACAATGGCCTCAGCACGCCCGCGTTTCATAGAGGCGACCTTCGCACAGGCCTTAAAATCTTCCAGTATAAAATTATCACGCTTGCTGTTCATGGTCATCTGATGACTGGCCGTCCAGCTACCTGCAGGATTAAAACTGTAAGTCATGTCAAAGGCGGGTGACAACGACCATGTCCCGGATTTATCCATCAGGAAGGAGATGTTCTTGACATGGTCATCCTGATTGCGGGCAACAATATTAAACACCATGCGGCGGAACTGCTCCTCAATGACACTCATTGGCAATCCCAACTGCCGAATTACCAGCAACGCCTGTTCATAGCTGTATGCGCCCGCCATATTGAAATCATAATGCGCCAAAGCGCAAAGCGACTGCATATGGAGTTTCCCCCCACCTGCAAGTCGGTCAAAACGCCTGGTCATAAAATGCCGCCTGCCGTTTTCCTCGAACAACCGGCAATCGCTGATATCGATACCGCAATCCCTCGCCATCTTGTAATAGGCGTATTCAATAACACCGTAACCTTGCGGATCTTCGAGTTCCTTGTCCTTATTACCTTTGACACCGTCAAATTTCAGCAGCCAGTACTCGAAACCCTCACCTGCCGGAACCTGACCGGAACGGACCTCGTTGGTTGACGGATTCCAGGCAATCACCGCCTTGGCCCGGGCGCCACCTGCCGAGGTACCGACCCGCAGGATATCGGTCAGCACCTGCGCCTTGATTTTCTCGGCGCTTTCTTCGGCAAAGGAAATACGCAGATCATTACGGTGGGTGAGTATCTCCGAGGCGAGTTCGACCAAACTATCGATTTGTATCTGGCTGGCTTGCCGCGCCTTCGGCCCGATTGAAGGCATAAATTCTAAAGCCCCCATGCCCCGTTCACCTGTATAACAAAGCCGTTCAACGGCATTGAACGAACCCGGTTGCCGACCCTGTGTCGCCAGCCAGGCATCAATCAGGGCATGACCGAACTTGTCCGGCAGTGAATCGGCCAGCAAGCCGGGCAAGCCATAAAAAGTTTTTCGGGATAATTCGGGGAAGGTATAGACGCGGTTGGACAATGGCATCGTGATGGGTGAAATCTCAATGCCGCTTTTGGCAAACTCCGACTCGTACTCGAAGGCTGCCACATCCTTGTCCTCGTCCAGCGAAACAGCACCGATAGTACTTCCCCAAAGCTTGACCTCAGCAATGCTATTCATTTGTCGTCGTCCCAGGACCACGGTTTATCAGATCGGTTTGACCCCAGGCGCTTTGAAACGCGCTGCCGTACCTTTCCCTTGCGCTTTAACAAATCCATCGGTTTTGGCCCGGCCGCAGGGATCATGCGATCCAGACCAGACAACAGATCCAGTACCCGGAGGACCCTGATCATGCTCGACATCTGCGCCGAGGCCCCGGCCTCAATTCGCTCAACCGTCCGCTTGGCGACGCCCGCCTGCTCGGCCACATCCGCCTGGGTCAATTGAAGATCAAGTCGACGACGCGCAACGCGCCCGCCAATTTCGACAAGAACAACATCATCTGTATGGTTCTTTGTTATCTTCATAGTCGCCAATATTAACGATTAATATGCTAAAAATATAATATAATCGACATTTATGACGATTTATAGCCTATTTATTTAATTACATCAAGTCGTAGTTTGTGGCGAATTACCCCCTTAGACAAGTTATATTTCGTAAATAATGACGAATTATTTACTGTAACGGGCTTTTATTTGTCGCTTATTCTTTTTAGTTGTCGTGAAAAAGGAGCTTGCTGCGCTTACACTGCCCATTTTGGTACCAAAAAGAGTCTTTTAAGCTAAAATAACGAATGTTTTGCGTTGGAATTATATTAAATATCAACAGCTTGTGATGGTCCGACCCGTTGGCAATTTTTAAATATCAACAGCTTGTGATGGTCCGACCCCGTGGGCAATTTCAACTCATGATCCTATTTCTCTCTACTCGGCGGGAACGTCCTGGCGTCTCCACGCGTCTAATACGGCCGCAACATCAAGCTCTTCAGGATCTTCGTTCCATGCGGTGTAGAACGATGTATCATTGCTATGTGGAGTTGGATTTGGATGATCAATTCTAATTCGTGTTGGCATCATGACAGACTCACCCAGCAATATGCACTCTCCTCGTCGAAGGGTTGCAAACATGCTAGTGATACCACGCACAGAATCAGGGAGCAAACTTTTCACGTAGC
>JBGMQT010000100.1:0-4846 GCA_048060695.1 Acidiferrobacterales bacterium | reverse complement strand
TGCCTTGTTGCAGCAGCAAGGCTGCAGCCGCTATGGCCGACACCTGCACCTGCGCGCTTGGATTATCAGTAAGCTGCACGGCATCGACCGCCGGCCGCAGGCATTCGCCTTGTTGGAGTACCGAGTCCGCATCCGGTGCCTGTGCCAGGTTCACATGGGCAGTCACCACGAACTCTTTCGTTCTGAGGGAGTCTTTAAATGTCATGATTTCGAATAGTCGTGTTGTACAACGGTGGCGAAACAAGGATATTCTTGCACGCCGATCTACCTGCTTTCACGCCATTCAACTAACCCGAACATTTCATCAAGGCGGATGGTGTCGCATTGTGCTGCATGTTCAATAAGGCGATCGCCGGGAGCGGACCACAGCCTATCGGCGGAGCTCAGGGCCGGATTTGGTCAGACAGACTCGCTGTCGGAAGCCAAATGTGTCACCATTGTCGGCGATAAGTAGGAGCCATCTGGGGAATCTCGGCTGGAGCCAGCTGCGCTTCCCTTTCAAGCTGCCGGCAAGTGCTGGCACTGGGTGTCACGAGCCTCGGTGTGTCTTTATTTCTTGTCAGCATCACCGAATGGGTTCGCCGACGCGGTGCCCGGACCAACAAGAGTGCCCTGGAGGGCCTGTGAACATGAACGAACGGGGTATCATCTCGATCTGCAATGTCTCGAAGCATTTTGGCGCGGTGCACGCTGTCGACAACGTGGACCTGGAAATCCGGCGCGGCGAGTTCTTCTCTCTACTCGGGCCTTCGGGTTGCGGCAAGACGACGCTGCTGCGTATGCTGGCGGGCTTCGAAGCGCCCAGCGAGGGCGAGATCTGCATCGACAACCAACCCATGGCGGCGATCCCCGCGTACCGCCGGCCCGTGAACATGGTGTTTCAGAACTACGCCATCTTCCCGCACCTTGACGTGCGTGGGAACATCGCCTTCGGCCTGCGCAAGTCGGGCCTCTCGAAGGCGGAGATCAACGCCAAGATCGAGGAGATGCTGGATTTGATTAAGCTGCCAGGCTATGGCGGGCGAGCGGGCTCGCAGCTCTCCGGTGGCGAGCGCCAGCGTATCGCGCTGGCTCGGGCGTTGATCAAGCGGCCGAAGGTGCTGCTGCTCGACGAGCCGCTGGGCGCACTCGACAAGAAGCTGCGCGAGCAGATGCAGCTTGAGCTGAGGGCCCTGCAGAAATCGGTGGGCATCACCTTTGTCTTCGTCACCCACGACCAGGAAGAGGCGCTCACCATGTCTGACCGCATCGCGGTCATGTCGAGAGGGCGGGTGCTTCAGGTGGAGTCGCCGACCGGTCTCTACGAGCGGCCCAACTCACGTTTCGTGGCAGGTTTTATCGGCACCATGAATTTCTTCGATGGCCGGGTACGGAAAGCAGATAACGGTACCGCCGTCGTAGATGCAGGTTCCCTGGGGGCGGTCGATGTCGCGACCGACGGTGAGACCCCCGGCGACGGTGCCGCTGTCGTGGTGGCGATTCGCCCCGAGAAACTGAAGCTCCATTTCGAAACACCCGGTGAAGGCACCAATATTATCGAGGGCCGCATGGGCCCGGCGGCCTACCTGGGCGACCGCAGCCACTTCCATGTCTTCCTTCCCGGGCGCGAGCTGCCGGTGGCCGTGGCCGTGCAAAACATGGAGCGGTCAGCGGCGGGGCTGGCCGCGTCCGACCAACCGGTCTGGCTGAGCTTTTCGGGCGAGTCCGTGGTTCTGCTGAGACCCGAATAACCTCAAGTTGCGTGTAATTTTGCCCTAGTACACTGTCAAACCTCGAAGTCCAGGTAGCGCAAACTCGTCGACACTTTTCGCGGCGCGACCGCGACGTAGCGGGCCATGTTGTGGATGCTGGCGTCGCCACCCAGGCCGTATTCCGCGTCATAGCCATAACCAAGGCCCTGGTCTTTGCCCTCGGAACCCACGCCACCTTCGTTGCCGGCCAGAAACAGTATGCGGGTCTGGGGCTGATCCGGATCGATCCTGTTGTATGGGTGCCAATTCCCCATCACCTTCGTGTTGTTACGATCCCTCGCCTTGTCGAGATACGCCGCCAACGGTTCGACTCCACCAGCGCGGACGATCATATTCGGATCATCCTTCAAGACCTCGAAAGTCTCGTACCCTCTTTTTGATTTCCTCGCCGTTTCGAAATCCAGGATGACGGCGTAGCGCAACGGCAAGTCCGCGACGCCCCGTTTGAACTCCTCGAACGGGTAAACCGGAATTTCGGTGCCGTCGGGTAACTTACCGTCGAGTGCGTCGCGGGCTTCCTGCTCGCTGATCTTGCCGGCATATTGCCCGGTAAGGCCCTCCGAATTCGAACGGTCCACATTCGCACGGTAGACCCTCTCGAACCGCTCGGGCGATGCAAATATCCCGCCCCCATGAATTGCCACCACGACACGATTGCCCTGCGGTGTCGTGACCACGCTTTCCTCGGAATTCGATGTGAACCACGTGTTCCAGATTATGTTGTCGTAGGAGGCATTCGCCCGGGCGTGAAGCAACTGCGGCATCGATGCCACGAAGCCATCTTCTCCCGCGTACTCCAGGGCCCGTCGCAACGCATTGGGGACGTACGGTTCGAAGAAGATCGCTGCTTCCATTTTGAGGCCGGCCATCTTGGTGACTTCCTTAGCGGCCGCCAGCCGTGACATGAGCGGGCTTGCAACCACGCCGACGCCGACTGAGGCCAATACATGGAGCATCCGGCGACGCGTGAGCTTTCCGTTTCTTAGCGGTTCAATCGTATCGCCGTGTTGCATCCTGCCTCCTGTCTCGGTTGCCATACAATATTACACTGACACTTCGATTAAAATTGCAAGGGGCAAATAAACATACCAAAAAAATAATCGAGGGCCGCATAGGCCCGGCCAGATTTCATAAATCCTTGCACAGGCGTCGCGAATCCAGAATGGCGCAATGGATGTCCCTGCATGATACGGCATCACCCACTCTGAAGAGTTCATAACCATCCCCGCGCTCGAGCGGAGAAGTTTGCGGCTGTCCTGCTAAAAGTCTGTCCATATCCACACTTCCGTTGTTGCATGACTCTGCTTTCAACGCTGCATAGAGATCGTCAAGTGGAACGGTGCCGTGCTCAACGATAACCTGATCGGTCAGCCGTTCTTCTACCTGTCCGGTCAATTCGTTTTGAAATGTTGAGCGCAGCTGTTGGCCGATTTGCTCAACCTTGACCAGGCGACGGTCCGGTGTCAGTACAACACCCTTCTCATAAAAATGCTTGAGATAGATAGGGTAGTTGAAATATCCTGAATTTTGGGCAGCCTGATGGCCTCGAAAGGCGAGTTCAACCTTGGCACCTTTATCGGTTAACACTTCAACGCAGCAGGCGGCTGAATGATCACCGAGACCATCAAAGAGGAGAACTGCCTCCTTAACTTTCGTGCTTCCACTCAGTATATCCCAGACATTGTCACAGTACTCATGGCCCTCAAGCCATTCAAGGTCGGGAAGACCACCCGTTGCGATCACAACGACATCCGGGTCCAACCCCATTATGGTTTCATGTTCGGCATAGACCGAGAATCGTACATCCACACCAAGGTGATGGACTTCTTCACCGAGCCAGTCTGTAACCCCCAGTATATCGCGGCGCCAGTCTGCCTTTGCTGCCAATACAACCTGTCCGCCGAGACGGTCAAGCGCCTCAAGAAGAATTACCTCATGACCGCGTAACGCACATACCCGTGCGGCCTCAAGGCCAGCCGGGCCACCGCCAACAACGACCATCCGTTTGCGAGCGGTAGCATTCGGCACCCTGTGTGGAAGGGATTCCTCACGTCCGGTTGACGGGTTGTGCAGGCAAAGCCGATGATCCATGCAATATGTCGCACCCACACAGGGACGAATGCGGGATTCCTGGCCAGCTTTGATTTTTTCGACAATATGGGGATCAGACATGTGTGCCCGTGTCATGCCGACCATATCGACAATCCCCTCACGTACAGCATGACGTGCCGTCGCTGCGTCATTGATGCGACATGCGTGAAATATCGGCAACTTGATCTCACTACGAAATTCCTGAACAAGGTCAAGAAATGGTGCCAGCGGCGCAGACATGCCGGGCATCATTTTTATATAACCTATTTCGGTATCCACGCGTCCATGATTGAGATTGAAAAAGTCTATTAAGCCTGATTTTTCGTGTAGTTGGGCTATTTCAAGACATGCCTCTTTTGACAGACCATCATTGAAACCCTGATCCATAGCCATCCGAAGGCCGACAATAAATTCATCTCCCACCTTGCGGCGAATTTCTTCAAAAACCATAAGCCCAAATCGCAGGCGATTTTCGAGCGTCCCGCCGAAGTCGTCGGCTCGCCAATTTGATGCAGGTGACCAGAATTGTTCAAGAATGTGAGCCTGGGCAACGACTTCACAGCCATCCAGACCGCCTTCTTTGCAACGTAGCGCGGCTTTGCCATAAGACTTTACAATGCGGTGAATATCATCATGATCCATTACCTTGGGGATATCACCCGCAACCTCGCGGCTACGAGAGGGTGCAACCGATGGCAACCAGTCAAAGGCTTTTGTTTTGGCTCGGCGTCCCAAATGAGTAATCTGACACATGAGCGCACAATCATATTGATGGATCCGCTCAGCGAATTGCTGAAAGTGAGGAATAATTGAATCATGCGTAAGATTCAATATCCCTGTAATGGTGGCCGAGTCCGGGGCCACATTGGACGAGCCACCGAACATGGTCAGAGCTATGCCACCCTTGGCTTTCTCTTCGTGGTAGAGCTGGTAGCGCTGCTGCGGGGTACCATCAACCGCATACAACATCGTATGACTGGTACTCATTATCCGGTTCTTGAGTG
>JBGMQT010000099.1:0-4861 GCA_048060695.1 Acidiferrobacterales bacterium | reverse complement strand
CAGAGATCTCCAGCGGTTCAATATACAACCGGCGAAGCACCCCTCCGGGGTGAGGCGGGTTGTGCATCTGGAATGTTTTGTTAGTGATAGTCGACATAATCTACCTCCAGGGCATGACCTTCATTAAACTTGAAAACCACGCGCCAATTGCCGCTTACTTTAATCGCCCAGAATCCTTTCAACTTCCCTTTCAGCGGATGTAAGCCAGAGCCGGGAAAATTCAAATCCTGCGGTTGTACCGAGAACTGGAGACGAAAAAGAATATCGTTCAACCGTTCCGCATGGTTGCTCTGGATTCCGCTTTTGTTGCCGGTTGTGAAAAACTGCTCCAACCCCTTATGGCGGAAACTTTTGATCATTTAATGATTGTAACCCGTCACGTGTCAAGGGTCAAGTCATTACGCTGGTGAGGAATCAAGGTGGAGAAATTGATGAGTCATAACCCTGGAAGAGCAATAGCGTTACGTGGCATGGAGCTTGAACACTATTGTGCAAGTATTCCAAACGCAGTTTTTTATAGTTTAAGTCGCCAACGCATCCTTGTTGGTCGCCGGCGCCGCGTAACTTTGATATCGCTTGCTGGCAAATGTTTCCAGTATGTGAATCGGAATGTGATCGGCGAGGTCCTTGCCATAATAGATTCCCTTAACCTTGAGGTCCGGGCCAATCAGGAAATCTGCCGGCATCTGGGTTATGTCGCCACGCATGCTCGGTGGAAATCCCAGCATCATCGCTTTCATCAATCGGGGAATACGGGCAAACATGCCCATCATCAGTCCGGTGACGGATGATCGCACGCTATACAATTTGTAGATGTCTTTTTCCGGGTCGGCAATCATGGGGAAGGGTCTCGATTTTTTACCGACAAAGCGAATGATCCGGTCCTTTGGCGAATTGAAAAACGCCAGCATCACCAGACCCTTTTGTTCCAGTTCCGGGTACTTCTTAGTCAACTCATACACGCGCATGTTACAAAACGGGCAGGTTGCGTCGCGAAAGAATGAGAGCAGTATGTTCTTGCCCTCTAGCGATTTAAGTGAGTAGCGTTCGCCGTGTACATCGAATACCTCGAAGTCCGGCGCCGGTTGACCCAGTTCAATTTTCATTAACCACTCCTTTTCTCAATCTGCCCGGGAAAGCAGTCTGGAATTCTTGTGCCATTGGTTGTGACCGTCGGGAGCCGGTGTGGTTCCCGTCAAGCGAGAAATCAATTGGCCGGTAACCGGCTATATTCGGGGAACCGGTCTATTCTGCTATTCGCTGTAGATGCCATACCACCTGACGCTGCCATCCGGTGCCTCGATATCGACCAGCTTGTTGCGTCGCCACTTTTTGTTGTCCTGATTCACGGTGGCAGGTGAATTGGTTGTGGTGGATGGCCCGCTGATTAATACACACACCGGCGGGGTTTTGCTGGTCTCCTGCTTTTGCCAGTAGTCAAACTGCGTCAGACGTGCGCCCGGTGCAGCGGTAATACGCAAGGCATCGCCGTATTCAACACCCAGCTTGGCGGCGAGCAGGTAGTAGGGAAAGCCGCCATTGTCATAACCCGGTATGGCCATAATGCGACAATTGCTGCCGGCAACCTTTGCTGCTTTGCTGCGCACTTCTTCTACCTCGGCCTTCAGTTTTTTCCAGCCGAAGGTATTGGAGATATGGCTGCGGGGAATGGTGCCTTTGTCAAACAAGCTGTTCCATTGCGGGAAGCGCAATAGATTGATTGATACCAGTGAAAGTATTACCGAGAACGTCACGACGATCATCACCCATCGCTTGCCAATCCACGGGTTGAGCGCAATACCCAGCAGGATACTACCGGGGATGTAGGCCATCGCCGGCCAGCTGGCCTGACCTTTGGAAAACAGGCCGGTGATGCCGAAGAATAATAACGGAACAATAAATCCGAGGCGCATCAAAATCAGCGTGTAGGGGTTCTGGTAACTTGCGTAGGGGTACGACTTTACTGCGGCGACCACCATGGCGATGAATACCCAGGGCGTGGCTACACCCATCTGATTCGCAATATAAAACGTCAGGTTGTCATACCATGTACCTGATGCTGCCCCGGTGCCATTTTTCCACTGGAAAACGAACGAGGCCCACTCGTTCTGGTAGTTCCAGACAATCACGGGCAGGAAAAAAACAAGAGCAAAAAATCCTGCGGCCCAGGGCCAGGGAGTTGCCAATTGCCCGCGACCCCGTTTGCTTAGCAGCAACGCCAGGAATATGGAGAATGGCACCAGCACGGCATTGTATTTCGACAACATACCGAGACCGGTACCGAGACCGGTGAGCAGCCACCACAACGCACTTCTTTCATTGACGGCGCGCACAGTAAAATAATACGTCAATGCAGCGAATAACATCAGACCCGTGTCAGGGCCAACAAGATGAAACCCGGCCTGGTAAATAGGTAAGCTGGCAAAAACCAGCACGGCTACCCATGCTGCCTGGCGATTATTGGAAAGCTGATGGCTCAGCGAGAACACAACCCAGCCTGACACGAACCACGCGATGACAGACGGCAGGCGGAACACGGCCTCACTGTTACCGAAGAGTGCGGTAAAAGGCCGCATCATCCACGGTACCAGCGGGGGATGGTCGAAATAACTCAGACCCAGGCGCTGCGACAGCATCCAGTAGTAGGCTTCATCGGTATGGCCGCCGACGAATACCAGGCCGGCCACATTACCGATCAGTAGCGCGGCAAGTAGAAAAATAAGCCAACGGGGTGCGGCCTGCAGGAGTAATGACACAATTTATTCTCTGGCGATTGCTTTCCGTATCATACCGTCAATATATGCCTCACTGACAGTGGTGCACGCTGTGGCATTCGCAAGAAAAGGGACTTGGGTTGTAAAGTTAAATAAGATAAATGCGTACGGCCGCGGCCCACACTCGGGGAGTTCCCTCCGACGCGTGGGCGGTTACCCTGCAGTGATTGGCCTATGCCATTTACAGTTACAGGGCTTTCGATCCCTGGTAGACAGTGCGGAGCAGGTCAGTATTGCGCTGACTCTCGCAGTTGTCTTGCCTTTTTGGCCACGGGGCGTTGGAGACAACTCCCAGTGCCAGGGCGGCGACCGTCGCTACCGTACCGAGCATCACCTGAGGAGCTTGCATTGATACTCGACTACGCTCGTTATTCGATCACAAATTGCCCAGGACGGCCTTGATCTGGCTCAAATTTCTGTAGTCGTCGGGCCGGATGAGCCCGGTTCTCCGGAATTTCCCTACAAAGCCTCGATTTTTTTGAGTTGGCTGCGCAAGCTGGACAGGGCGATTTCCTGCTGCTGCACACGATTTTTTTCCTGGTCAACGACCTGTGGCGGGGCCTTGGCGACGAAGTTCTCGTTGGCGAGCTTGGCCTTGCCCCTGGCCAGATCTTTTTCCGTTTTTTCGATGTCCTTTGTGAGACGAGCGATTTCGGCATCTTTATCAATCAGGCCCGCCAATGGCACCAGCAGCTTGATAGTACCCACCAGGGCGGTGGCGGACTCAGGGGCATCCTCGCTGGCACCAATGAAGGTCGCAGTATCAACTCTGCCGAGAAACCGGATATAGGGCTCATAACTTCTGAATCGTTTCTGTTCCGTCTTCGATGCCCCCTGTACCAGGATATTGATGCGCTGGCCGGGTTTGATATCCAGTTCACCACGGATATTACGAATCCCATCAATGGCGCCCATGGCCCACTGCATTTCGTCGATGGCGTCCTGATCAATTGCCAGTGCATCCTTTGCCGGGTAGGGCTGGTTCATGATGGTCGCGCCATCGCTGCCCACCAGCGGTTTCACTTTTTGCCATATTTCTTCAGTAATAAACGGCATGATGGGATGTAACAGGCGCAGGATGTTGTCAAGCACCGTAACCAGTGTGTGGCGCGTGGCGCGTTGTTTCGCTTCGCTGGCCGAGTCGTCGTTGAGCACGACTTTGGTTAGCTCCAGATACCAGGAGCAGAACTCATCCCAAATGAAGGCATAGACATTTTGTGCGATGTGATCGAAGCGATAGTCCTTGATCGCCGAGTGCACGCCGTCGGTGACCTGTTGCAGGCGCGACAGAATCCAGCGATCGCTGGCCGATAACTCCATGTCGCCACGGGTTTGACCACAATCTTTATCTTCAGTGTTCATCAGCACATAACGTGCTGCATTCCAGAGCTTGTTGCAGAAGTTGCGGTAACCGCCAATGCGGCCCATATCGAAATTGATGTCGCGCCCGGTAGAGGCCATGGCAGCAAACGTGAAGCGCAAGGCATCGGTGCCAAAGGCAGGTATGCCTTCTGGAAAGTCTTCACGCGTCTGTTTGGTGATTTTTTCGGCCAGGTGCGGCTGCATCAGGCCGGTAGTGCGTTTTTTTACCAGCGATTCAAGGTCGATACCGTCGATGAGATCAATCGGGTCCAGCACGTTGCCCTTGGACTTGGACATCTTCTGTCCGTGGGAGTCGCGCACGAGGCCGTGAATATAAACCTCGCGGAAGGGCACCTTGTCCATGAACTTCAGGCCCATCATGATCATGCGTGCCACCCAGAAGAAAATAATGTCGAATCCTGTAACTAGCACGCTAGTGGGGTAGAAGGTATCCAGAGCCTCGGTCTTTTCCGGCCAACCGAGAGTCGAGAACGGCCATAGCGCTGACGAGAACCAGGTATCGAGCACATCGGCATCCTGTTCGAGAGAGACATCGGCCGCGAGTTGGTGTTTTTCGCGCACTTCAGTTTCGGAGCGGCCCACATAAAGCTCACCGCTTTCGTCATACCAGGCCGGGATACGGTGGCCCCACCAGATCTGGCGCGAAATACACCAGTCCTGGATATTGCGCATCCATTCAAAATAGGTGTTCTTCCAGTTGTCCG
>JBGMQT010000098.1:0-4866 GCA_048060695.1 Acidiferrobacterales bacterium | reverse complement strand
GCTGTGATGACTATGACACCAAACCAGTGGAACTGCCGCGGTTGCTGGATAAAATGGCAAGAATACTGGAATCGCCTACCAGGCCTTACATCAAGACCAGATGATCTCAATCGCAATATTTAGAGGCGCGCAATAGAAATGGATATCAGTGGATGATGAACTACTACGTCATTATACCTTTCGTTGCGTTGCTTATTAATGTTGTTATTACGACATTTGTGTATTCACAAAACAAGAGCCCGGTAAACCGTGCCTACATCCTGCTATCACTGACTTTTATGGGGTGGATATTTTTTGATGTAGTGCACTGGTCACCCATTGACAGTGAATTCATTATGCCGGCACTGAAAGCGCAGTCGGTCTTCTATTTCTTTGTTGGTTACGTTTTTACCAATTTTGCATATGAATTTCTCAAGCGCCGACACGATACTATTTATTATCTGGTACTTGTCACTGCGGTCATCGCTGTACTGACCAGTATATCGACGGATCTGGTTATTCGTGACTACGTAAGAGAATACTGGGGCCCTGCTATCATCGGCGGACCACTGTTCAATTTATTTACTTTTGGTATTCTGGCAGGGCCCTTTTTCTATTCACTTGGCCTGTTGTTCAACCGCATGCGCGGGTCCATTGATCAGGCAGAGAAAATGCAGCTTGTACTTTTCTTGAGTGGTACGCTATTCGCTGCAATTATCTCGGCAACAACACTACTAATATTTCCCCAGGTGTTTAACAAACGCCCGTTACCGCTGCATGATGTTGGTATCGTGGTACATCTCGGTTTTATATTCTGGGCCATTGTCCGATACCGCTTCCTCGTAATTGATATTAAGGATGCTGCACAAGATTTATTTTCTAATGTTGCGGATGGGGTCATCATACTCAACAGAGATGGTGACGTGTTACAGATTAACCGCGCTGCGAAAAAAATGTTCGATAGATTCTATGGTGCGGCGAGCGACGTAAAAGGTGTGTTTGACCGATTGTTGAGCAGGTATCAAGATATAGGTGAGGCAGAGCAACTGGAAACTGAGTTGGGCGAAGGCGACACACTCAGCGATGTTGTTATATCACGTTATCCCATTCGGCACGGTCGAGGTCAGGTAGGAAATATTATATTTGTTCGTGACATTTCTTCACAAAAACAAGCCGACAACGAAATCCGTCGCGTGAATCTTGACCTGGCCGCAGCCCGGGACCAGGCGCTACAGTCCAACCGTGCGAAGTCGGCCTTTCTGGCCAATATGTCCCACGAGCTACGTACCCCGCTTAATGCCATCATCGGTTATTCGGAGATGCTGCAAGAGGAAGCTGAAGAGAAAAGCGACAAGGAAAGTATTCTCGATTTGCAGAAGATCCACGGGGCCGGTCGCCATTTGCTAACCCTGATTAACGACATCCTTGATCTCAGTAAAATCGAGGCTGGCAAAATGGACCTCTACTCGGAGCCGTTCGAGATCATCCCCCTGATTCAGGAGGTGGTGGCCACCTTGCAGCCCATGATTGACCAGAATCACAATACCTTAACCGTCAAGGTGCCAGACGAAATCGGTAACATGAAGGCCGACATTACCAAGGTGCGTCAGGCGTTGTTCAATCTGCTGGCGAACGCCGCCAAGTTCACCGAGCATGGCGAAATCACCCTGACCGCCTCCAAGGAAGACCAGGAACCTGCCAACTGGATTACCTTTACCGTCTCTGACAACGGTATTGGCATGACGCCGGCGCAACAGCAAAACCTGTTCCAGTACTTCGCCCAGGCCGACCTCTCGACCACTCGCAAGTACGGTGGTACCGGGCTGGGGCTTGCCATTTCCCAGCGTTTCTGCCAGATGATGGGGGGAGACATCACCGTGGAGAGCGCGGTAGAGAAAGGTTCCATCTTCACCGTCCGCCTGCCTGTGGAAACACCGGAGTTCCATCCTCAAATGAGTGTGGCCGGAGAGGGCTGAGATTTAGCATATGCTCACCGAAAACACGGTTAATCAGGTGTTCCATCATGCAGGTTCCGATAAAATCAATTAATATAGAGAAATAAATCTGAAATTATTCAAACGATTCAGGGAAACTACGTATGGCGCGATACTGCGTGACTTGTGCCAGAGGCAGTGTTGAGGTACCCAGACAAGTGTTGCAGCTAGCTAGACTATGAATTATTACATTGCTTTGCCGCTTGTTGCGGTCATATTCAATATTATTATTACGACCTACGTCGTTGCCCAGAATCGGCGCAGCCCGGTAAACCGGGCCTACGTTCTGTTGTCTGTATTCTTTATACTCTGGATGTTCATCGATGTTATTCAGTGGTCACCAATAAATCCCATCTGGATTACCCCGTTGCTCAAAATACAATCGATATTCTGGTTACCCGTCGGTTTTCTGTTCGCCAATTTTACATATGCTTTTCTCAACAAGGAAAAAGACCCGGTTTATTATTCGTTTCTTGTGTTTTCCATTGTTGCCGTGTTTATCAGTATCAGCGGCGATATGATGTTCAAGGGTTATACGAGAGAATTTTTTGGAGTTGGCATCGATGCAGGACCACTATATATCCCCATTAGTCTGATTATTACAGGGTTCTTCTTGTATTCACTGACCTTGCTTGGCCATCGGCTGACGAAGTCAGATGATGTGGTGGAAAAGAAACAGATTGTACTCGTGTTATCCGGCACCGGCGTGGCAGTGATTATGGTCGTGGCGTCGACCATAGTGCTCCCCCAGCTATTTGATATACCTGCGTTACCGTTGACACATAGCGGCATCATAATCCATCTTGGATTTATTTTTGCTGCAATTATCAAGTATCGTTTTTTCTCAATCGGGCTAGAGGACGTGGCCAATGATCTGTTCTCAAATGTTCGAGATGGCGTGCTCATACTGGATAAAGAATATGGTGTCATCCAGATGAATGTGGCAGCACGTGACATGCTGGGAGCTGAAGACAGGATAACAATGCAATCGGGCATTGCTGATCTGGTAACCAATGTCCTAATGAAAGGTGAGGGCCACGAAGACTTCGAAACTACAGTGGGTGATAAATATGGTCGTCGCACCGTACAAGTTTCGTCTTCACCTTTAAATCAATCCAATCAGGAAGTAGGTACGATAATATTTATCCGTGATATGACGCGCCAAAAACAAGCCGACAACGAAATCCGTCGCGTGAATCTTGACCTGGCCGCAGCCCGGGACCAGGCGCTACAGTCCAACCGTGCGAAGTCGGCCTTTCTGGCCAATATGTCCCACGAGCTACGTACCCCGCTTAATGCCATCATCGGTTATTCGGAGATGCTGCAAGAGGAAGCTGAAGAGAAAAGCGACAAGGAAAGTATTCTCGATTTGCAGAAGATCCACGGGGCCGGTCGCCATTTGCTAACCCTGATTAACGACATCCTTGATCTCAGTAAAATCGAGGCTGGCAAAATGGACCTCTACTCGGAGCCGTTCGAGATCATCCCCCTGATTCAGGAGGTGGTGGCCACCTTGCAGCCCATGATTGACCAGAATCACAATACCTTAACCGTCAAGGTGCCAGACGAAATCGGTAACATGAAGGCCGACATTACCAAGGTGCGTCAGGCGTTGTTCAATCTGCTGGCGAACGCCGCCAAGTTCACCGAGCATGGCGAAATCACCCTGACCGCCTCCAAGGAAGACCAGGAACCTGCCAACTGGATTACCTTTACCGTCTCTGACAACGGTATTGGCATGACGCCGGCGCAACAGCAAAACCTGTTCCAGTACTTCGCCCAGGCCGACCTCTCGACCACTCGCAAGTACGGTGGTACCGGGCTGGGGCTTGCCATTTCCCAGCGTTTCTGCCAGATGATGGGGGGAGACATCACCGTGGAGAGCGCGGTAGAGAAAGGTTCCATCTTCACCGTCCGCCTGCCTGTGGAAACACCGGAGTTCCATCCTCAAATGAGTGTGGCCGTATATGGGGAAGAGGAAACTTCTGCGAAAATCGTTGCACCGGAATCGCGTCGTTTCACCGAGACTACACTTCGCGAACGGCGCACGCAGCTTAGCACCGTGCTTGTGATTGATGATGACCCGGCGGTGCGTGAATTAATCCAACGCTTTCTTAGCCGGTCCGGTTTCCGAACCGAGACCGCGACGGATGGCAAATCCGGATTGCATGCTGCCAGAATATTTAAACCGAATGTAATTGTACTCGATGTCATGATGCCGCGCATGGATGGGTGGGAAGTCATCAGCGCGCTTAAAAATGATCCGGAACTTGCCGGTATTCCTGTCATTATGTTGTCCATGACAGACGACAGGACGCGTGGTTATGCGTTGGGCGCGACCAGCTTTTTGTCCAAACCCATTGACTGGGAGACGCTGGACGGAGTGGTAAAAAAAGTGGTGCGTGACAAGAAACGGAGTGTTTCACCGATTCTAATAGTAGACGATAATGCGGAAATTCGTGGGCTGGTTCGTCGGACCCTGACCACAAGTGGCTGGAGTGTGACCGAGGCCGCCAACGGCCGCGAAGCGTTGAACAGTGTCGCCAAACAGCGGCCGATGCTGATTTTACTTGATCTCACGATGCCGGATATGGACGGATTTACTTTTATCTCAAAACTCAACGAGAGTGAAGAATTGCGAGATATCCCTGTCGTCGTTCTCACGGCTGGCGATCTGAGTCGCCGCGACCGGGATCGTCTGCAGGGATCGGTGCTCAATATCCTGCAAAAAGATGCGTATAGTCGTGATCAGATGCTAAATGAGGTGAGGCAGATGGTTAGCGACTATACTGGCGCTACATCGGAGCCATAACAATACTAACGGCTCCCTGTTGGTGCCGGCACAAAGGAGAACCCATGTCTAAAATCCTGCTTGTTGAGGATAATGAGATGA
>JBGMQT010000097.1:0-4929 GCA_048060695.1 Acidiferrobacterales bacterium | reverse complement strand
TGACGAGATTTCATGATTAGTGATCCCGCCAGATATTTGTTGCTAGTATTCGACACGAGTGAAAGATTTTCGATCATGTCGAATCCCCGCTGATTCGGGCCATGTTACCGGCACTGCAGATCCAGGCTCATTCCCCAGTCGTAGCGAGAAAGGGAGCAGGATGTCGCAACACCCTGCACCCCGCTAAGGCCTTTACAGCCTCGTATAGACGCCCCCTATGTCAACCTGAATTTTGCTGTCTGATCACAGAGCAGGTTTTGACCGTGGACTAACATCCTCGTATTCGCGTGCTGATTAACGCATTAAGATTTGTCCGTTTTGGGGTTACCACAACCTATACACAGGAGCTTAAATTTCTAAAGAAGGTTCCGTGGGCTTCCCAATCTCTGTCTTATCCTCCGGATCAGATGGCTGATTCAGGTAGATGACATTCTGGTTACTGTTGCAATCGTATTATGTTGAGTGCCGTTCCTGTTTCTTCATGCGGCCACCTTGTTCAATGACTCCCAAACAAAGCCCACCATCTCCCGGGCACAGGCCACTTTAACTTTGTTGGGATGCTTACCGGCCAACAACAAACGATTGCCCTTTTTGTTCAAGCGCCGCAAACAGCGATCAGCAATGTTAATCAACTCGGGCGCGACATCTTTACGCCTGGCCTTTACGTCCTTGCCGATTCTTGCCGTCCGATAACCCCGCTGGTTGGCCTCAATAATCGCTGTTCGCAAGTAACGATTGCCATGCTTTGTTATTCCAAAACGGTTGTGCTTGCCGCCAGAGGAATATTCCCGGATATCCATGCCAATCCAGGACACCAGTTTCCTGGGGTGAGAAAATCGTTTGATGTCACCAATCTCTGTAATAATCGTCAATGCAAAGATATTTTTGATGCCCTTGTAACAGGTCAACGATTGAACTGCCGGCTGGTAGCGTGGCGTGTTTGCCATCACTTCGATCTGTTGACCATATTCCGTCAGAACATCATTGAGTGCTTTCAGCTGACGTAATAACAATCCCAGGTTTACCTTGAGACTGCCCGATAAGCCATCGATGGTCCGTTCCAGCCAGCAGTAATGATGTTTTGTCCAGTGACTTTTATTGCCGGTCTCGGCTTTGTAATGCAGACCGCTACGACGTAACACCGCTTGCAGATGCTTGCGCAACTGGTTTCGCTGTTGCATTACTTTCTGACGCGAACGCAGCAGATCCCTATCCTGTTCCTGTTCTTCATCTGGTGGCTGTACGATCGTCAATAAGTCATTGGCGTAGAACTGCGACAGGTAACCCGCATCAATGCGGTCTGTCTTGATGGCTTTGCCGCGTGGACTGGGAATGCTGCTGGGAGAGACGATATCGCAGTGAATATTATTGGAAATCAGGTCGCGCTGCAGACAATAGCCGATGTAGGACGCTTCGTAGCACAACTTGATGGTACAGCCAGAAAAATGCCGCGCCATCCTGTCCAGTTGCTGCAACAGGCCCTTCAGCGTGGGCCTGCACTTGAAATCAATGACTTCACCGGTGTTTTTATTGAATGCTGCTCCGTGGTACTGGGTATCATCGACATCCAGGCCGATGTGGATTATATTTTGTTTCATAGACGCCTCCATTTTTGCATGATGGTTAGAGCCTTACAGCCTACCAGTTGAGGTATCCATCATCGATGGTAGCCCTCGGTTCAGCTAAGGTCGGGGGCGTCTATATCTTCTATGCTCTCAAACCTCTTGAAAGGACGCGCCGGGAGTGGTGAAATGCACCGGGATATTACCATCACCTTACTCAACATTGATTGGCTGAATATTTAATTATGGCAACCATCATAAATGGCGTCACAACCGCCCAGGAAATAAAGGGCGAAATCGCGGAAAAAGTCAGGCTAATCCGTGACCAGGGCGGCAAGATACCGCACCTGGCAGCCATTCTGGTCGGGGATGACGGTGCCAGCCAGGCCTATGTCGGCGGCAAGGTAAAGGCCTGTGAATTTGTCGGCTTCAAATCCACCTTGAAAAAATTTGATACGGATATTAGTGAACAAGAACTGCTGCAAGTCGTTGATCAGCTAAATGATGATCCTGACATCGACGGTTATATTGTTCAACTGCCGCTTCCTGCGCACATTTCCGCCAAGAAAGTAACCGAACGTATCCTGCCTGAAAAAGATGTGGACGGATTTCATCCTGTCAATGTTGGCAGAATGGTCAAGAATCTGCCTGCCTACGTATCAGCCACACCGTTTGGCATCATGCAGTTGCTGGAAAGATACGAGATCGAGACGGAAGGGAAATATTGTGTGGTGATCGGCAGAAGCGACATTGTCGGAACACCCATAAGCATTCTTTTATCCAGGAAATCCAAGCCTGGAAACTGTACCGTAACGGTTTGTCATTCAAGAACCCCGAATATTAAGGAATTATCACTGCAGGCTGATATTGTCATCGCCGCATTGGGTATTCCTGAATTCCTGACCGGCGATATGGTGACCGAAGGGGTAGTGGTCATAGACGTGGGTATTACACGTGTTCCTGATGCGACCAAACCCAGGGGATACGCATTGAAAGGAGATGTGAAATACGATGAAGTGGAGCCAAAGGCCAGTTTTATTACCCCGGTACCGGGTGGTGTTGGCCCGATGACAATTGCAGCGTTATTACATAATACTTTGCTGGCCTCGCAAAAAGAAATTTATAAATAAAAACAGTCCCATAAAACGAGCTCCGTTCGCTCCGGCCACCGGGTCACCCCACGCCTATCACCGTACCATCCGGCAATAATTCAACCTGTTCTGCCTTGGGGTGCTTGGGCAAACCGGGCATACGCATGATATTGCCGGTCAGAATTACCAGGAAACCCGCACCCGCACTGACCTGTATGTTTCTGACAGTGACCTGGAAGTTACGCGGGCGGCCGTGCAGAGTCGGGTCGTCCGATAATGAACTCGGTGCCTTGGCGATACACACCGGCAATTTGTCCAGCCCCAGTTGCGAAATGGTGTTCAAATCTTTCTCGGCTTCTTTGCTAAACGCCACATCATTGGCGCCATATATTTCTTTGCATACCTTGCGCACTTTCTGGTAGATCGTGTCACTGAGATCATACAAGGGTGTATAGGGCTTGTTATGCCCAACAGCTTTCATCACTTCCCGGGCGAGATCCTGAGCACCTTTACCACCATCAGAAAAATGGCGTGATTCCGCAAACGAAACGCGATGCGCTTCCACCCGTTCGCGGATGATACGGATTTCTTCATCGGTATCATTTGTAAAACGGTTTAATGCAATCACAGGATATTTATTGAACTTGGCCACGCTTTCGATGTGCTTGTCGAGGTTTTCCAGTCCGCCCCTGACGGCTTCCGGATCGGTTTGATCAAGCGCGTCCTCGGCTTTGCCACCATGCAGTTTCAAAGCCCGTACCGTGGTCACCACCACGACCGCATCAGGGTCAAGACCGGCAGACCGGCACTTGATGTCGAAAAATTTCTCCGCGCCAAGATCAAAACCAAAACCCGCCTCAGTCACCGCCCAGTCAGCAAATTGCATCGCCATACGGGTCGCAAAAACACTGTTGCAACCATGCGCAATATTCGCAAATGGCCCACCGTGCACGAACGCGGGTGTGCCTTCCAGGGTTTGCACCAGGTTGGGGTGTACAGCATCCCGCAACAGCACCATCATTGCTCCGGTAATATTGAACGCCTTCAAATAGACCGGCTCACCCTTCCAGGTAGTCCCAATCAGGATGTTATCCAGCTTTGCACGCAGGTCATCCAGATCATTGGCCAGGCACAGGATGGCCATGATTTCAGACGCCGCGGTAATTTCGAAACCACCTTCGCGCGGTATACCCTGCATCTTGCCGCCGAGACCAATCACAATCTTGCGCAGGCTACGATCATTCATATCCATGACCCGCCGCCAGATTATCCGGCGAGGATCCAGTCGGAGTTCATTGCCCTGGAAGATATGATTATCGATGCTGGCAGAAACTAGGTTATTGGCTGTCGTAATGGCATGAAAATCACCGGTAAAATGCAGATTGACTCGATCAACAGGAACAATCTGGCTGTATCCACCACCGGTCGCACCACCCTTGATTCCAAGACAGGGACCGAGGGAGGGCTCGCGCAGGGCCAGGCAAACTGACTCACCCAGGCTGTCCAGCGCTTGTCCCAGGCCGATAGACGTCGTGGTCTTGCCTTCACCGGCAGCCGTCGGCGTTGTTGCCGAAACCAGGATCAAACGCGGCTTGCCGGATCGTTTACGCGGACGAGTCAGGGCATTCAAATGGACCTTGGCGATTTCGTCACCATAGGGCAGTAAATCCTCATTATCAACACCAAGCTTGGCGGCGATATCCTTGATGGGTCGGATGCCAGCCTGCCTGGCAATTTCATAATCAGTGAGCATAACTCGTCCTTTCATTATTCTTTATTATATTTTACTGAGGCCCCAACAAGGTCGCAAGGAGTATTAGGTGGAATTAAAGCCCTTTTCCCAGAATTCCACGGTTATTGAGTGGCCTGTCTTTTCCGATTTTCACGCGGATCGTAGCGAAGTCTTACCGTAGTTGTCACCCGCGACTGTAGTGTCCCTACACCGGACGAACTCAGCAAACGCGTCAAGCAGGACTTGTCATGGGTGGTCGCCTTTTCTATAACGAGGCTGTTCTGTCTGCTGCCGGTGTAGTGTATCGATTTAAGGCCGCTTGCGACCCCCCATCCGTTTGGCTCCGGAATGTCGAAATAGTGTTGTTTGTGTCGCATTAAATGCGACTGTAAAAACAGCGATCCCACATCATATGACTGCCTGCTCAAACATCAGTGATGTTTGCCAGCCATGTTAACAATCTGAAAGGAAAGCGCTATGTCAGAACACGTCCATGTTTCCCGCAATGGTGGCGTTCTCGAGGTCGTCATCGACAAACCCAGGG
>JBGMQT010000096.1:0-5158 GCA_048060695.1 Acidiferrobacterales bacterium | reverse complement strand
TCCGCGCTTCTACTGAGCTGATGCAGGTGATGGCGCGGGCCTGCGGTCATGATCACCTGAACAAGTTCTGCATCGATGATCTGACCACCTGGGATCGGGAGGTAGCTCATCTGACGGGTATCGCCTATGGTGGGGTGTCCCTGGACTGATTAACAAATGGAATATTATCGGACAGCTGAAGACAGGTTTAATCGTTTAAAGGATTACCCATTCGAGCCTCATTATGTCCAGCTTAATGAACTTCGGATGCACTACGTGGATGAGGGGCCCAAGGATGGCAGGACTATTTTGATGCTACATGGGGAGCCCACATGGTCCTATTTATATCGCCATATGATTCCAGCCTGTGCGTCAGCCGGGTACCGTGTCATTGCACCGGATTTAATTGGATTTGGAAAATCGGATAAACCAAAAAAGATTAGTGACTATTCGTTTAAAGTCCACGTGGACTGGATGAAAGATTTTATTCAATCGCTTGATTTGAAGAATATGACGCTGGTTTGTCAGGACTGGGGCTCTCTCGTTGGGCTAAGACTCGCCGCTGAAAATGAAGATCGCTTTGCAGGTATTGTAGTGGGTAATGGAATGTTACCAACAGGTGAAAAGAAAATGCCCCCTGCATTCAAGATGTGGCAAAATTTTGCACGGTTCAGTCCATGGTTTCCTATTGATCGTATTATAGACCTCGGGTGTTTCAAGAAGCTTGATGCAGAAGAAAAGCGCGCGTATATAGCCCCGTTTCCGTCTTTCGCGCATAAAGCGGGCGCTCGTGCTTTCCCCCGGCTTGTCCCTGCAACCCCCGACGATCCTGCAACGCCAGCCAATAAAAAAGCCTGGGAAGTCCTGGATAGATGGGATAAGCCTTTTCTGACCGCCTTTAGCAATGGTGACCCCATTACGCGTGGAGGCGACAGGTATATGCAAAAAAGAATTCCAGGCAGCAGAGGACAAAAACACATTACACTAAAAGGCGGACATTTTTTGCAGGAAGATGCTGGCAAGGAGTTTGCGGAAGTGATCAATCAGTTTGTCGGAAATCTGAAATGAAATTGCGCCTGACAAATAATGGATATATTGCAAGCATCGTGGCCGGTTGTATTGGCCTGTTAGCCGCAGTTCTAGTCGGTACTGGTGAATTCCTCCTGCATTTCGATCCTATGGCTCGTTACGCAGGTGGTTATGTTTTCTTTGAAGCGGTGAGTGAGAGTCGCGCAACGCTGGGACATTTTATTGGTGTACTGGGTGCGCCACTGTATCTGTTCGGTGTGTGGCACGTTGCGAAGATGTTGCAGCCAGCCAGTAAATTCTGGTCATCAGTCGCATTTTTTGTCATGTCGTACGGTTTTATGGTGGGCGCCGTCTGGATTGGCTCGCGTTCGAGTGCTGCAGCCCTGGTTGCGATCGGTCAGGATCCTGCCGCTGCCGGACTGATTGCGCTGTATGATTTACGCTACGAGACTTTGTTGACCGTGATTCGGATCGCCGCCCTGGTGTTCTCGCTGATATTCATTAGTCTCATATTGACGGGGCGGACAGCCTACCCGCGCTGGATGGCCGTGTTCAATCCGATTGTTCTGATCATTGCCAACTTCCTGGTTTTCTGGTTGCTGCCAGATATTGGCAAGTACCTGATGCCGATTGCACTTAACGTATCTTTCTTTATTATTTTCGCACTCTCGGTATATATTGAAAGCAAAAATCATAGGCAGGTGACCCATGTTTAAAGTGGTTAAGTATATTGTTATCGGAGTGACTGTCCTCGTGGCGGTAATAGTGACACTCATGGCTGGTCGAGCTATTAACGACCGTCAAATTGATTACGATGTTGATTTGATGGGGACGGTTGTTCCGGAGTTTCGAGAGGTGTTCATACCTTTCACTAATACCAACGATGGAGAAGTCTCGCTGCCGTTCATGGCAAGTGCCATTCTCGATGTAGAGGGTGACGGGCGCGAGGAGCTGTTTCTCGGCGGCGGCCATGGTCAGAATGATGGTCTGTTCCGCTTCGTGGACAGTTCCTTTCAGCCTGTTGACGATGTTCTTGCCTTTGAGAAAGCTGTTGATGATGCCAGCTTTGGCGCGATTGTTCTGGATATCAACAATGACGGTACCCAGGATCTGATCGTGGCTCGTGAAACTGGCGTGTGGATACACGAGAACAGGGGCGGGCGCTTCACAAATCGCAAGCTCGATCTGGAAATGCGTGACGATACCGTCCCTCTTTCCATCGCCGTTGCTGATCTGAACGGTGACGGCCATTTTGATATGTATGTTTCGGGCTACATCCGCAATGATCTGGTTGAAGGCCTGAACGTTTTCAGGGAGGGTTATGGCGGAAGCAGCGAACTCTATATAAACCGTGGCGACAACACATTCGAGAATAAAACCGCGGAATGGGGGCTCAGCTACAAGCACAACACCTTCCAGTCAGTATTTATCGATGTCGATCAGGACAGCAAGATTGACCTGGTGGTTGTCCATGATACTGGCCAGGTTCGTACCTGGAAAAATACCGGGCAAAAGTTCGAATTTGTCGAAAATCCGAATTCGAACTTCCATTCCTACCCAATGGGCATAGCTGTCGCCGATTACGATAATGACGGTCTGGTCGATTTTTTCTTCTCCAATGTAGGCTCGACGCCACCGCATTTCCTGGTGAAAGGTGACCTGCGTGATGATCAGCCGCATAACTGGAAGTGGCTGTTGTTCAAAAACGAGGGTGGCTTCAAATTTGTGGATAAAGCGGACGAGGCCAAACTGGCCGATTACGAGTTCGGCTGGGGCAGTGTTTTCGAAGATCTCAATCTGGATGGCCGACCTGATTTAGTGGTATCGGAAAATTTCGTTTCAATGCCACTCCATAAACTGCAGATACTTCGACTGCCCGGTCGACTGCTGGTACAAAACCCAGATAGTGAGTTTGCCGAGGTGGGTGAGCAGGCGGGTGTCAGCAACCCGTTCTTCTCGATCTCACCACTGACGGCAGATTTCAACGGTGACGGCTATCCGGATATTGTACATGCCAACCTTGCCGGCCCGTCAAAGGCCTTCCTGAGCAAAGGCGGGGGCGGCAGCTACCTGAAAATCAGCTTACCCGACTCGGTGGGATCCGTCGGTGCCATGGTCACTGTCACACGGGATGACGGCAAAGTTCTGTACCTGCCTTATGTATCCGGGGAAGGTCTGTGCTCGGATTCTTCTCGCATACTCATTGCCGGCCTGGGTGGCGGCAAAGCGGTGAAAGTGAGTGTCAGGTTTATGGATGGCAGGGTTATTGAACGGGAAGGTACCTTCCGGAACGAAATTCTGAAGCTGTGAAACTTTGGGGTTCAAGGCTGGCACGGCTGAGTATTCTGCTGATCTGTGTACTGGCACTCTACCGGTTATTTCCGGTGGTAGTCGAACAAACAAGAGGTCTCGAGGCTTGTCCTTTGCTAGGCCCCGTGCCGGCCTGCTATCTGGTTTTCGTCGGTTATATTGCCATGGGTGTTTCGGTCGTGCTTGAGCCGTTACGATCTGGCTGGCTATTTCTGTCGGGCTGGTTGCCAGTTTTCCTGTTTGCGCTATCGGGTACTTCCCTGGAATTGCTGGGGCGACCCACTTGCCCGCGTAGCGCTTCGGATGTACCCCTGTGTTTTTTCTCGCTGGCTATTGCCAGTGCGTTGCTGGCCGGTTTCATTCTGGCACGCCGGATACCTTCAGTGGGGAAACACTGATGCCTGTTATTCAAAGTCAGTTCAGGCCGGCCTGGTGGTTGCGCGGAGCGCATGCCCAGACACTCTGGTCCAATTTTTTTCGTATCAAGCCAAGGCTGGTAATCGAGTGGCAGCGCGTAGAACTGCCGGATGGTGATTTCATCGATCTGGCCTGGTCTGGCCCTGAAGAGGGCAGGACGGTGCTGCTACTGCATGGTCTTGAAGGCAGCATCAGCTCAGACTATACCGTTGGCCTCATGCGCGAACTCAACCGGCGCGGGTATCGTGCCTGTTTGATGCATTTCCGTGGCTGCAGCCACGAGCCTAATCGCCTGCCGGAGTGGTATCACAGTGGCAAGAGCAGCGATCCACAACTCATCCTGGAGTTTCTAAGAGATCAAATGGATATCGAGGTCTACGCTGCGGTCGGTTTTTCGCTCGGCGGTAACGTGCTACTCAAATGGCTGGGTGAACAAGGTGCGAGTGCATCATTGAAGCGTGCGGCAGCCATGTCTGTGCCCTTTCGTCTGGAACAATCCGCCCAGCGTATGAACCAGGGTTTATCACGACTCTACCAACGACACCTGGTTGGCAGCATGCGCCGGAGTTATAAAGAAAAGTTTTCCAGCGCCCCATCTCCTCTGGATATCGATATCGATGCGCTCAATACTTTCTGGCAGTTCGACGATCAGGTCACCGCACCATTGAACGGATTCAAGGGGGCCGATGACTACTATACCCGCGCCAGCAGTCGCCAGTTCATTCCGAAAATTCACGTGCCTACCCTGATACTGCACGCTGTCGATGATCCTTTCATGCATTCGCACACACCACCTCGGGCAGACGAGTTACCGGAAAATGTCTGGCTGGAGCTACCGGAACACGGTGGCCATGTCGGTTTCATTAGTGGCATGATTCCCGGACTGGCCAACTATTGGGGCGAGAAACGTCTGGCAGAGTGGATTGATAGTGCAGCATATGGATCAGATGCCCCATTACCCTGGAATTAATGGTTAATTGTTTTGGCGTTAGCGGTTTGCCCTGATTAACCGCTGCTATGCTCTGTTCGTTCAGGTTTTTAAGGATTTCAATCACCAACTTGAAGTGTTTTTCACGCGCCTCGGCAATGTCCACCTGTGTAAGCGTTGGATTTCTGGATGATTTCAGGGCTATCTCGCACTGCTGTAATTTTTCCATGAAAGGGTAGTCGGCAGCGTACAAAGAGTGACTGCCAAGACTCAGAAAACTGGTAAAAGCAGCAGCGAGCAGTGCATGTACTAAATTATTGGGCATTGGAAAATATTCTCACAAGTATTGATAGAGATTGGCCGGAGTTCTTCCTGAACTTCTTAACTTGAGGAAATCTGAAGCAAGTTTATTCCCTCGCTTCTCAGAAAAAGCAGAAAGCGAGGCTTTCACTCAGTCCGACGAGCCGGGATAATCGACTGGCATCTCCCAGAAGT
>JBGMQT010000095.1:0-5352 GCA_048060695.1 Acidiferrobacterales bacterium | reverse complement strand
TTAACTGGCACCTTCGCTGGCAGAACAAAATCAGGAATATGTCGAAACAGGCTGTGCGTGCAGAGATTGTCGGATTCATTTTACGGGGAATGGGTGTTGGACAGATCGATCAGTAGCCGCCAGACAAACAGACGGGATGTATGGGAAACATAGTGGGCGAACAGACAATATATTAAGTGGTAATGACAATGCAAGGCTCAGTCAGTGATGTAATCCTCGCGATACTCAAGAAACATGGTGTTCGTTATATTTGTGGATTGCCGGCCGCACAAATCGGCCGGATCATGCCATGTGGCCCGGTGTCATCCTGCATGGCTTCCAGTTCCCGGAAGCGGAACAGGAACGCATGCAGGCAATAGGATAATCACATGGGGAACCTTGATGCATTTTATCGAGGACATGCCGTGATATATTCATGGTCGTGCAGGATTATCTGTAAAGAATGAGTGACGTGGCGATATCTCAGTCCCTGACCACCAAGGAAGTCTTCAACTTCATGGAGTCACTGGCATCCGTTGAGGAAATGCCGGAAGTGGACACTTTTCGGAAATCCACGCTGCGCTGTTTGATGGACCTCCTCAGAGCTTCCCAGGCCGCTTTTTACCTGGTGGACTCGAAAAGCCAGTCGATTAATCTGGACACAGGTCTTGGTTATGGAATCGATTTCAGTTCTTTGCGAACCCAATATCGACAACATTTTGAGCAACTGGATCCCTTCCGCCAGCATGCCGTGGAGAAGGTTGGCGTAACTTTATTAAGTGAAGTGGTATCGGAGCAATCGTTTGTGAAAGGAGAATTCTATAACGACTTCCTCAAACAACAGGACATCCTTCATGCACTGAATATATCGTTGACAGCGAACGGAGACTGCATTGGAGTTGTGGCCCTGTGCCGGTCTGCCAGCGAACCAGATTTCACGCTGAAAGATAAGGCAAAGGCCATTTGCCTCCGCCCCTATCTTAATAAAGCCCTCAGAAGACGAATGACCTATGAGCATGCGAACGAGCTCAGTTGGCTGCTTTCAACATCACTACAAGGGCTTGATCATGTTGGTGTCATTCTGCTGGACAGGAATTTGAATGAGGTTTACAGCAATACCGCCGCCCGCCATTTGCTTTCCAGCTTCAATGGTTCTTCCGGTTCGTCAAACAGCCTGATTACAGGTGATCGCATTACACTCCCTGAACCACTTATCTCCTTTTGCCAACAACAGTTTCATAGTACCTATTCAGACGTGAATACCGGCACTGAAATATCCTCGTTAATCATTAACTCTGGCCGGACCTCGATTCGGGTTAAGGTTAAGAAGGTCAGCGGTCGGTTTTTCGGAGAACAGAAACAGTATCTGTGTATGAATATACATTGTTCTGAGGAGCCCCCCTTCCAACTGTCGCTGTCCCGTGCTACCGAGTTCCGGCTTACTGCCCGTGAGATCGAAGTTGTTCAGGCAATCGCGAAGGGCAGCAGTAATGCACAGATTGGCGAGGATCTGTTTATCAGTTGCAATACGGTAAAAAATCACCTCAAGAACATTTTCGCAAAAGTTGGTGTACGTAACAGGACGGAGTTATTCGCTGTTCTCCTTGCCAGACATTGAAATTCTACATTGCTTACCTGGACAGGGCTATTTTGATGCGGTCGACCATTAATTTCTGTGCCTGCTTACCAACATCCAGCAAGCCGGCAAACAGGAAGAATGGGTGTAGTGTTTCCTCATAACACCTGTATTCTATCGATATTCCTTCATGCAGAAGCTTTTCGGCATACACCTTATTATCATCCCGCACCATATCGTAACCGGCGGTGATAATCAGCGCCGGCGGCAAGCCACTGAAGTCTGATGCCAACAGCGGTGAGGCGAGTGGATCCTTTTTTTCTTCCTCGACATTCGTGAGGTAGAGGCCATTCACAAAGTCAAGTTCCTTGATGGAACCGAAGTATTCGCCACCACCGAATTCGGCACGCGACGGAAGATGCAGGGCGCTTTCCAGCGTGAGTAAGCCGTACACCACTGCCTGATACCTGATTCTGGGCCCACCCTTGTCCCTTGACAACATGCACGTCGTAATGGTGAGCGCTCCTCCCGAACTGTCTCCGGCAACAGCGATGCGATCAGCATCAATGCCAATTTCGCCGGCATTTTCGGCCATCCAACACAGTGCCGCATAGCAGTCATCCACGGCAGCGGGAAATTTGTGCTCCGGTGCACGCCGATAGTCCACGCTCAGGACAATCACATCGCTGTTACTGCACAAGTTCCGGCAAATCACATCATGCGTCTCCAGGTTACCAACAAAATACCCCCCGCCATGGAGATAAAGGACTGCACCGAATTGCTCACCCCCGGCGACTGCGCCTGGCCAATAGATTCGTACGGGAAGCTCACCTCCGGGACCGGGAATATTGCGGTCGAGGGTTTCATGAACCCCAAGCCTGGAACCAGACAGCAAGACAGCCATCGCTGCCATCCCGGCACGGCTTTTTTCAAGAGGCTGTTCGTCCACTGTCGGCGCATCGCTTTGTTGCATCAACTCGGCAAATGCCCTTGATTGAGGTTCGAGAGGGGGCAACTTATTAGGCAAAATTATTCTCCAGGATCATCTTCAGATTATTGATTTCTATTTCATGTGCGGCATACATCGCTTTGAAACCAATAGCCAGCATGGGGTCTTGTTTGACCCGTTTGTGGACAAAATTGGTCCAGAAGAACGCCGTCCCTTTTCTGCCCATTGCCGCTTCAGCATCGGTCAATATGCCCCGATAGTAGATCCAAAGGTCATCCGGATCAGCATGTCCCGCCCGCCACTCAATGGTTTGAGCTTCAGCATTGGCAATGGTGCGGACAAACACCTTTCCGGTTGGCGTTGCATCTTCATCGGCTTCATAAATGTCATCTTTCAGCAGCCTGAGGTTACGCATGGACATGGTCCACAGAGCCATGTTTTCAGTGATCGCAAGAAACGCGAAAGCGTCTTTGACCGGCACTCCCTCGAACACGGCCATCGATGGTACAAAATCCGAAAAAAGTTCTTCGTGGGTATACGTCTCTTTGACCGCCGGGCCGATAAACCTGCCCCATAGATCTTCCATCGTGTAGTTCTCAATAGTGATTAGCTTGTTCTGAACTTTCGATATTTCGTGTGCTGTCATTCGTTTTCCTTCTACAGTTTTAAACAGCAGGGTGGACTCGTTGATTTTTAATCGAATATTTTTCGATCGTCAAACCCACACTACAAATCAGAATCGAAAGCTGGCACTTGCTCCCCATTCGCGCGGCCGGCCAAACTGTGCCTCGGCGAAACCGAGACCGGTGGGGCCCAGTGCATCAACTCCTGACAAGGTATATCTTTCGTCGGTCAGGTTGGTACCAAAAACGGCAAATTCCCACCTGCTATCCAGGGTGACAAAGCTGAGGCGGGCATTAACCAGCCCGAATCCGTCCTGGGCGATGACTTCACTGTTGGTGGCATCGTGGTAGATCTTGCTCTTGTAAACATAGTCCGCCCGCAGCGTCAGATTACCGAGATTCTCCAGTGAGACGAGGTACTGCGCACCGACATTCAGTGACCATTTGGGGGTTTCAGGGAGTTTGTCATCCAACGTCACGCTTTGGCCTGGCAGGCTCGGTGCGATCTTAGTGTATTTGGCATCGGTATACCCAATACCTGCATTGAGTTGCAGATTTGGCAGAGGTAGCGCAGCGATTTCGATCTCCAGTCCCTTGGTCTCAGCATTACCTGCATTCTCGACCCTCACGTCGGGTCCACGCCCCGTAAAGCCAACTACGGTCAATTGCATGTCTTGATAATCGTTATAAAAGAAACCGGCATTCAATCGCAGGCGGTTATCAGCCCACTGGGATTTAAATCCCATCTCATAGGTCCATACGTATTCCGGATTAAACGGCTGGACGCCCAGAGTGAGTGTCGGGCGCCCATTGAACCCACCACTCTTGAAACCACGCGCCGCCGATGCGTAGGCCATAAAATCGGGCGTCCATTGATACTCGATCCCGAGTTTCGGGGACAACGAGTCCCACGAATCGCCTATCTCGGTGACGGGCACGATGACTGCACCACTGAGTGGATGAAACAGGAGAATGGTGTTGTCTTTCTTTTCGTAGGTGTAGCGCAGGCCGGCGGTGATACTCAACTTATCGGTCATGGAATACGTACCCTGACCGAAGACCGCGTAGCTCCTGGTTTTAATGTCATTGGAATCGTATATACCAAAATCGAGGAAGGCATTTAGCGGGTTGCCGGCGCCACCTGCGCAGGGTGCTGCCGGCGGTGGGGGGCAGGTGATGCCGGGAACCAGCGGAAAGAAGGCACCCGGCATGTTCTCCAGGGCGTTATAAATTCCGGGTGCTATTAACAGATCAAGCACCGCAGTCGCGTTTTCCTGGAAATAATAAGCGCCCGCAACCCAGTCCAACCGCCCATCGAAAGACGTAGCAGAAAATTGCAGTTCCTGGCTAAACTGATCCTGGTTGGTTGTTCCGAATTCGTCTATGACCACTACCGGCGAACCATCGGGATCCGATCCGAAAACCGACTCGAGATTGCGATAAGCGGTGATCGATTTCAGGTTCAGGCCGCCGGAACCCCAGTCCACCGTCATGGATGTGCCCCAAACGTCGAGTTCAATCACGTTGGATCCTGTTGCAAAGGAAGAAAATGGATCATCGGAAAGATACCGATCGTCATACGGCTCATCGAGAACACTGATTAGTCCTGCAAGCCCGCCGCCATCGATTGCCACCGGTGTACGCGTGGACATTTTATTACGCTCACGCGTACTATCCAGGGCAAATAGAATGTCGAGGTTATCAGTTGGCGTCCAGCGCAGCAGCCCGCGCGCCGACAGATTGTCCTCATCACCCTGTTCGTCAACTTTCCCGCCCGTTGTAAAGTCGAGCCTGCGCCCGTATCCGTCGCGGTTCTTGCTCGACACTGCGACTTTGGCGGCCAGCGTATCGGCAACGATGGGAATTTCGACGGTTGCCCTTGCATCGATGCGGCCATAACGTCCGGTAATAAGATCAATCCTGCCACCAGACTCACCCGTCGGCATCGCAGACACGACGTTAATCGCACCACCAATCGTATTTTTACCGTACAACGTGCCTTGCGGGCCGCGCAGGATCTCAATCCGTTCCACGTCCATCAGGTCCAGGATGGCGCCCGAGGTCCGCGCCAGATAGACACCATCCAGATATATACCCACGCCGGGGTCGGTGGTAATCAGGAAGTCGGTCTGGCCAACCCCGCGAATAAAGGCTTGCCCCGCAGTCGCCCCCCCAGACGCATTGGTGGTGAATTGGAAATTCGGTGTATATCTGCCTATCTCCAT
>JBGMQT010000094.1:0-5560 GCA_048060695.1 Acidiferrobacterales bacterium | reverse complement strand
ATACGGGGTGGAAGTCCCACTTGGCAAAGCATGGACACATCATCGCTATTTGGGGTTTCAAGATGTCTTCATGAGATACTCTGCATGAAGACATTATCGGCCCCAAACACTCGCCGACGCCTTCAAGCAGCGGAAGTGATTGACAGCCACGACCGTTGTCACTTTTGAAAGGGGAAAGAAATGACAAGCCGTACCGCATAAACATCGCCACTTATTCATATAGGAGTCGCAAAGTTGCGCGCGCCACAATTGATAGAAACAGGTAGCCGACATATAACACTGTTTATTTTCATTCATAAAGGAAAAGATTGAATTATGGAAGTTACGAGGATAATCCTTTCAGGATTATGGGTAGCTCTAATGTTGACCTATCTTTTGGGGGATGTGCTGCGAATATTTGCCGGCGATTTTGAACCGGGAAAAATCGCAGGGGGTTTTCAACCAACTCAGGTAATGTGGTTGGGAATCGCAGTTTTAATGTTGATTCCGATTGTTATGGTTGTCCTGTCCCTGACGTTGACGTATCCTGCGATTCGCTGGGTAAGCATCGTCGCAGCCATATTCCTTGTGGTGTTTAATCTCATTGGATTGCCAGGTTACCCTGGCGCTTATGACAAATTCTTGATCATTGTAGGACTTGTATTCAATGTGCTGACTGTTTGGTATGCGTGGAAGTGGGTGGCCTAAATTGAGTCTTATAAGCTGCGAAGTACATTGTAAAGAGTAGCAGTCACTCCATAGATAGGGCTGCTTCGAGATATCTTCATCACGCGCGATCAAAGTAAATTTCGAGGAAACTCATGAAAGCGATTGTATACACAGAATACGGACCACCGGATGTTCTTCAACTCAAGGACGTAGAAAAACCTACTCCCAAGGACAATGAAGTACTGATAAAAGTTCATGCGACAACAGTAACAACAGCGGACTCGAACGCTCGCAATTTTGTTTTTGTCCCTAGTGGATTCGGGTTTCTCTCAAGACTTTTGTTTGGTCTCAGAAAACCAAGAAAAAAAATAATAGGGGCTGTGCTAGCCGGGGAAATTGAAGCAGTAGGCAAAGATGTAAAGCGATTTAAAGAAGGTGACCAAGTTTTTGGAACTGCCGGTAGCGGTCTTGGTGCTTATGCCGAGTACATATGTCTGCCTGAAGACGGGCCGGTGGCAAGTAAACCGGCCAATATGACCTATGAGGAAGCCGCCGCCGTTTATTTTGGGGCATCAGCCGCATTATTTTTCCTTAGAGATAAGGGAAACGTTCAGAGCGGACAAAAAGTCCTTATCAATGGCGCTTCTGGATCGGTAGGTACAGCTGCGGTACAGCTTGCCAAGTACTATGGGGCAGAAGTTACCGGGGTATGCAGTACCACGAATTTAGAATTGGTGAAATCTCTGGGAGCTGATAAGGCCATTGATTACACCAAAGAGGATTTTACTAAAAACGGTGAAGCTTATGATTTTATCCTTGACACGGTAGGCAACGTTTCGTTTTCGCGTCTCAAGAGCTCGCTCAAGCAACAAGGTATCTATCTTGCAGTTGCCGGTGGTCTGTCAGAGATGGTTCAAATGCTATGGACTACAGTGATAGGCAGCAAGAAAGTACTCGCGGGGCCAGCACCCGAACGAGCTGAAGATCTGGTTTTCCTAAGAGAGCTTATCGAGGCCGGACAATTAAGAGCAGTCATCGACCGACGGTACCCAATGGAACAGATTGCCGAGGCCCACCGGTATGTCGATAAAGGGCACAAAAAGGGGAATGTAGTCATAACTGTGGAACATAATGACAAGACCTGACAAAGCGCAGGAGCACTCTGCGAGTGGAGCCGGGCCCGGCCGCAACTCACAAGATGGCCCCTTCTACCAACTTATCGATCAGGCACTGGCTTCTGGAAAGGGATCGATATTTATCGGCGATGTCCTCCGGAAGTGCCCCTAGCAGAGACTCAGCCCCTCGTCTTCTGTAAGGCCCAGAACCAAGAGCCAGCAAAGATCAAGAATCAAGATCCCCGGTGACCTGGAATGGCACATTCAGGTTGCCTTTGTTTTTACGGTTTCAAGATGTCTTCATGAGATGCTTCGCATTTGGAAATGTCAGACTAAATGTGTGACTTCTGATTGATTATCTCTTGACAAACGGCGGCGGAATATAGTCGTCAATCTTCTCAGGGTCGGCTTGATAGGCGCGGATTAGGAGACCCATTGTGTCTCCGCGTGTGTATAACCAGTTTCCATCCTCCGGCTGACTTGAGAATTTGAAGGTGATCGATCCGTCCTCCTCAAATTTCATTTGCTCCAATGTGATCACGTAGGAATCATATTCGTTCGCCTCTACCAGCCATTTTTCGTCGTGGGCAGTAACCGACCAGAACCCAATATCCGTAAGCGGGGGGAGTTCTTCTTTTTTGAATATAATCTCACCCTCACCATCAAAAGTTCCAAGAAAGTAGTTGGCCTCTTCTTTCGAGTTGCCCCACAACCCGAAGTGAGCGCCTATCGCTCTGTTCATATAGTTTTTGTCTAGAAATTCCCGAGTGCCGAACACTGTTGTCGCACCGATCCAGCCGTTTCCAAGCGCCGTCGCTGTTTTGCTTTTGGCCTTGATGTCAATAAACGCAGCGTCAATACCGGCCTGAAATTCTTTTCGCTCCTCTTCTGTGAGCGTGACATCGCTGAAAATACCGATTCTGGCAAACCGCTCAAAAAGCACTGTCTCGGTTTCGGGCACTTCGGTTATCAGGTCATTGAGGTACTCAACAAAATCGGGAGAAAAGGCCTTTTCTTTGTCATAAGGGGGATATACCCTGTGTTTAGCAGGGGCATCGATAACGGTGATGGCCTCCTGAATACGGTGCACCAGAGCTTCCTCCGAAGCGTCGTCAATGTCGATTCTGATGACAATCACGGCATGGTCACCTTCCAATTCAACTGGAGAGACGTTCAGGTCAGGCAATTGCTGGCCTTTGTTATAGAAAGTGAAACGGCCCCCATCACCATGATTGGCCCGCGTACCCAGGTAGTAAAAATTATGGGTGAAGGCATCGATGCACTGATAGACGATGTAGCGGTCTTTAACTTCGGGGATTTCTATGGTAACCGGCCCATAGGTCGTGCCGAGCAGGATACCCCCGGTCATCGAGGTTAAGTTGGGCGCCACAATAGGCAGGCCCACATTTTCCCAGGGCAATTTGGGGTTGAAGTTCGCTCGATTGAATTCCGAGCCCGAAAACTCCATCATGCCATTGATGGTCTTCACCTGCTCCAGCATAGGATAGGCGTACACAAATGCATCGTATGCAATCTGTTTTGCTTCTTGGGGATTAAGGGTGTTCAAGATTACCTCCATCGGTAGTTCTAAACTTCTATTGATATTTCGCTCATTCGGTCAAACATTGCCAGCTAACGACTGCGAGCTGCCTGTCCTGGCCGGTCAGGCCTGGGAGCAGCCGTGGAGCTCTCCTCCACCAGCAGTTTCTAACTAACAGATATCAATCGACTCGGCGAATAGGCGGCAACAAATATGTGCCACTCAGCACTGCGCTACGTGGTTGGTACATGCGTAGGATGAGACGGAAGTCACCTTCAGGCGTCGGAAGCCAATTTGATTCTTTGCCCGATTCAGGAGATTCAATTTGGATGTAGATATCCAATGATCCATCCTCGTTGTATCTCAAGCCCGGCGTGCGGTCGCCGATGGAGTAGCGATTAATGGGGTTGTCGACCAGATAGAACTCTGGCATGTTGTACATGGTGATCGACCAAAAAGCGTCAGCCGGTGGCAGCTCATCGAAGTGCAAGACATATTGACGAGTACCGGCAAGATGCTCGCCCTGTTCGTCTACAAAAACTTGAGGGTAAGCCGCCTCGTAGCCGTGCTGGCCCCAGAGTCCCACCCGAGCGACGACCGCCCGGAATAAGTAGGCCGTAGCCCGGTCTGGAATTTTCCATTCAGGCGTATCCAGTGCGCCAATTTCGAGACGATCCAGGTTGAAGTCGAACGCATGAACGTTAAAACTCCACCCATTGATTGATTCGCCGGATGCCATATTGGCCTCGATAAACGCTGTAGTTTCTGCCTCACCTGCTTTGAGAGTCTCAACCAATGTTGGGTCGGGATCCTCGTAGGGACTTTTGTCGGCGAGCAACCCCAAGGACTGAAACTCCTCGTTAGTCGTTTGTTCAATATCAGGAGGTGGAAAAAGCTTCATCCAGGCCCTCAGTTGCTCCCAAAACAGTAGCTCTTCTTTAACGCCTTTGTTTTCGGGAGCCAGCTCCCAATCACCAAATTGGCGCTCGCTGTCATTCGTCTTGTCTGCGTATAGGCTGAGTGGTGTCACCCAGGTGTCCTCCTGCAGCGTTCTAACCGCGGCCAAATCATTTCCGCCGGTAGTGGCGAAGCGTCCGACTACCGCGAAGACATTGGTCGGCGAGCGCAATATCGTGACGCCGTCCGGAATTTCGCCCTCCCAGTTTGTACTGGCAAGCAAATACGAACCTTCCTTGGTGCCCGTAGCCCGACGGCCTAGATAGGCAAAGTTATTCGTCCAAGCATCAATGAATTGCATCACATAGTAGCGATCGTCGGCATCCGGAAGGTGCAATACCAGCGGCTCCTTGGTGACATCTGCCATCACTACCGAGTAAAGGGTGTCGTTATTGGGGCTCACGAATTCAGTCTCAGGCCCCGCCAGCCCGGTCGCGTGACCGAAGACATTGACTGGTGCCGAAAAGATAGTAGTTGGCCCTGAGGCTACGCGAATCATTTCCCTAACGTTGTGAACCAGCGGATAGCCATATAAGTAAGCCCTTGCGGCCAGAGACAATTGGCTAGTACTCATCGTACGCAATCTGTTTCATGTTTCGCTGGTTGCTCATTATTTACTCCTTTTATTTTGCTCGTCTAACCCTGAGTCCTTGCCACTTCCATCTGAAAGGGCCTATGTAGAACGACGGCCGTCCTCATCATCTGCCTTGAGATCGAGATTGCAGGTAGCTGTCGGCATGTCGATGCCTTTTTCGTTCAGCGCGCACAGCCCGAGAGTTGGCACGAGCGCTAGAACGAGGCCTGCGGGAAAAACGGTTTTCTCGGCATCGTAAATCTCCTTGAGATGCGGACTGGATTGATCAAAAGGACACGATTGGATTTTATCTCCGCACAGGCCCAGCGGGATCGGTATTAATGCGTAGGTCGAAGGTAGTCATTGAATTTTGGATGGCTACTTCTAGTGGGCCTACAGGTGGCTTACTTACGCAATTTGTTATCGATATGCAAGTATTGAGAGCCGGTATTCCAATGTCTGATATTGGTAACAACTTAAGCCCGGTAATGATCAGAACCATCAATAAATAGCATGATCGCCCCGCGCTAGCAAACCAGCACCCTTCTTTTAGAAGCAAAAACCCAGCGCAGAAGCGTTATTGGAAGGGAGGCTCAGCCTCTCGTCTTAGGTAGAACCCGGAACCAAGACTCGGAAAAAATCAAGATTCAAGATCACCGCTTACCTGGAACGGCACATTCAGGTTGCCTTTGTTTTTACGGTTTCAAGATGTCTTCATGGGATGCT
>JBGMQT010000093.1:0-5681 GCA_048060695.1 Acidiferrobacterales bacterium | reverse complement strand
CGGTACCGTAACCCTCACAGACCAGACCACCGGGACCTTCGATTACGTGCCTGCCAGCGCTGGTGGGCGTGGCTCCGATACCTTCTCCTATCAGGTCCGTGACCCCGACGGTAACGTCGACAGTGCGGCCGAGACCGTTATTGTCGACATCAAGATCATGCCTTTCGGTGACTCCATCACCGACGGTGTGACTGACGGCGGCACTGGCCAGCCAGCCATTAATCAGCGCGTTGGTTACCGAAAACCACTGTACACCTCGCTGATCAATGACGGATTTAGCTTTGATTTTGTAGGCTCGAAAACCGTTGGCGGGAATATTTTAAATGACGCTCAAACCGAGAGTCATCCTGGCTGGACAGCCAGTGAGCTTGCTTTGGGCCAACTGATGAATGGCACGGACGGCATATATGCCTGGCTAACGGCTAGCCCGGCGGATATTGTGCTGGTTCATGCGGGAACCAACGGGCTGGCCGGGGATGTTAAGGGATTTGGTATCACGGAGATCCTTAATGAGATCGACAGGTGGGAACTTGAGGGCGGCAACCCGGTGACCGTCCTGCTGGCCGAGATTATTGATCAGAATCCAGAGAATGGCGATGTAAAAACCTTAAACACTAACATTCGGGGCATAGCCGCGGGTCGACCAGATATTGATGGCACCATTGATCAGTTTATAGCGTTGACTTATCCGGACGACCTGAATGATCAGCTTCACCCGAATACGTCCGGTTACGGTAAGATGGCCGACACCTGGTTTAGTAAACTCCAGACAATCATCGACAAGTGCCCCCCTTAGGAACCCGGGAAGTACGCGCTCTGCCCTGCCCTCAACCGGTCACTGACACGCCCTTCCGGCAGTTCGATATCGTCTCGTAGCTCATTACTTCATCCCGGGCCACATCCCGCTTCAGACGGCAGCCTTCTGGCAGCCCGGGCACCGGTGATATCGCGAGTGACTATAGAGCAGGAGCTGTATACACTAGTCTGATAGCTCGTTTGCCCAAGTGAGTTCAATCAAGGGTGGGGGCTCTCATGATGAGAGCAGGCCAACCTTCTTGTGTTAGATTCTAATAAGTTTGATAGGTGTGAAAGGTGAAAAACTCAACTGATGTCATAATGGAAGATCTGAATTACATTTGTGAAAATTTGCGGGAAGAACTCCCCATTCTCTCGGGTAAACGGCTTCTTATCGCAGGTGGGGCGGGTTTTCTTGGATATTATCTCGTACAGACAATTCTTCACTGGAATAAAATAAATGCAGATAAAGCGCCTGTAAATCTTGTAGTTTACGATAATTTTATGCGCGGTGTTCCGGACTGGCTTGAAGCGCTGGAAGGTGATGCCAGCCTGAGCGTGGAGAAGTATGACGTCATTGATCCTCTCCCGGTAGACATGGGGGGTTTCCAGTACATCATTCATGCGGCAACAATTGCATCTCCCATATATTACAGGCTGCATCCAATTGAAACCATGGATGCTAATATCTATGGGCTTCGGCATTTTCTTGATTACTGCCTTGAACAAAAAGAGAAGGGAGAGCCGCTGGAGGGATTTCTGTTTTACTCGACAAGCGAAATCTACGGGGATCCGACACCCGAGAACATACCGACTCCCGAGGAATACAGGGGGAATGTCTCATGTACTGGCCCACGCGCCTGTTATGATGAATCCAAGCGCTATGGAGAAACCCTGTGTGTTAACTTCGCACGTCAGCATGAATTGCCTATACGTATCGCAAGGCCCTTTAACAACTACGGGCCAGGCTTGAAAATAACCGATCGACGCGCATTGCCTGACTTTGCCCGAAACGTTCTCAGCGGTGAAGATATTGTCATGTTATCTGATGGTGCACCGACTCGTACATTCTGTTATGTCGCAGATGCAATCGTTGGCTATTATAAAATCCTGATTCGAGGTCGGGATGGAGAGCCTTATAATATCGGGCTTGATAAGCCTGAGATATCAATAAAGGAATTAGCTGAACGAGTGATAACTATGGCGCGTGATCTTTTTGATTACCAGGGCAGCCTGGTTTTCAAGACCAGCGATGATAAGGACTATTTAACCGACAACCCCAATCGACGCTGCCCGGTGATAGCAAAAGCCAAAGATCATCTGGACTATTCGCCCGGCATACAGCTTGATGAAGGCCTGAAACGCAGCCTGTTGTGGTATGCCGATAATCGTGAGGCTGAGGACGCCTGAGTGAAAATATCTGTGGTAGGAACAGGGTATGTAGGTCTTGTATCCGGAGTGTGCCTGGCAGATAAAGGGCATGACGTTATTTGTGTAGATAACGACGCCGATAAAGTGGCCATGATTAATGCGGGAAAGAGCCCGATTCATGAAGAAGGCCTTGATGATCTACTGCAAAAAAATATAGGCGGGCGGCTGACAGCAACAACTGATCTGAAAGCAGCAGTAGAAAATACAGATGTATCGTTGATTGCCGTAGGGACTCCTTTCGATGGGAGCGAGATAGATCTGAGCTATATTCGTCAGGTATCAGCGGATATCGGCGATGCCATGAAAGCCAAGGCTGGCTATCACGCAGTCATTGTCAAAAGCACGGTTGTTCCCGGAACGACTGATACTGTGGTGTTGCCTATCCTGGAAAAGCATTCAGGAAAGAATGCGGGCAAAGATTTCGGGGTTGGTATGAATCCGGAATTTCTTAGAGAAGGTGTAGCGATCCCGGACTTTATGTATCCCGACAGGATCGTAATAGGCGGCATTGATGAGCGCTCCCAGGCCATACTTGGTGAGATATATGCACCGTTCCCGGGTGTCGATGCCATCAAAATGAACTGTAAAACTGCGGAGATGATTAAATACACTTCAAATTCTCTGTTGGCTACGCTGATATCATTCTCAAACGAAATCGGAAATCTATGTGAGGCTCTCGGTGGTATTGATGCGCTTGACGTCATGAAAGGTGTTCATCTGGACAAAAGAGTTTCACCAATTCTTGAAAATGGAGAGCGTGTAACACCGGCCCTTACTACCTACCTCGAAGCAGGTTGCGGTTTTGGGGGAAGCTGTTTCCCCAAGGATGTGAAGGCACTCATTTCTCACGGAAAGAGAGAAGGTCAGTCGATGGCATTACTGACTTCTGTGATTGACGTTAATAGAGATCAACCCCGGAAGGTACTGGACAGGTTATATAAGCATTTTGAAAATCTCGAAAATACCCGTGTTGCGGTCATGGGGCTGGCCTTCAAGCCAGGTACGGATGATATGAGGGAGTCTCCGGCAATCCCTGTGGTTAATGAACTCATCGCCAAAAAAGCGAACATAAGGGCCTACGATCCAGTGGCTGAGGAAGAAGCCAAAAAAATATTTTCGAACGGTGGCGTAGAATATTGTTCCTCCATCGAAGAGGCATTGGAAGAAGTCGATGCAGTGCTTGTTTTAACCCGGTGGAGTGCATTTGAGCAATTGCCGGAAATACTGAGACAGATGAAACTTAGCCCTCTGGTCGTGGATGGTAGAAGGATGTTGCCGAAAGATAGCGTTGAGCGCTATGAGGGTATTGGGATCAGTCTCTGATGAAAATACTGGAAACATCCGTAGAAGGTGCCTTTTTGATCGAGCCTGAGAAAATGACGGATGACCGCGGGTACTTTATGCGTGCTTTTTGTGCACGGGAGTTGCAAGAGGCGGGCATTAATATGCCTGTTGTTCAGGCCAATCTGGCGGGGAGCCGGCATAGAGGTACGTTACGAGGTATGCATTACCAAACGGAGCCGCATGAGGAAGGTAAGCTGGTTCGCTGTATCAAGGGCTCAATATTTGATGTGACCCTTGATATACGTACAGGTTCTGGATCATATGGTCAATGGTATGGTGCCGAGCTAACGTCATCCAACCACAATATGCTCTATCTTCCACCGGGTTGCGCACACGGTTATCTGACCCTTGAAGATAACACTGAAGTGTATTATCTCGTTTCTGAATACTACAGTCCTGGCGCTGAGCGGGGTATTCGCTGGAATGATCCCGGCTTCTCAATCGACTGGCCTATAAAAAACAATCTTGTCATGTCAGATAAAGATCAGGCCTGGCCTGATTTTGGTGCTGAATACAGGAATGCAGGAATAATTTGATGATTATTGTAGATACAGCACTCAAAAAGCGCGAGCAGGAAGGCAACCCCGTCAAGGTTGCAATCGTTGGTGCAGGATACATGGGCAGAGGTATGGCATTGCAGATCATCACTGCAATTCACGGGATGAAGGTGGTCGCAATATCCAATCGTACCCTTTCGCAAGCGAGAAAGGCATACGAACAGGCCGGTGTCGAGAATATCGAAACTGTAGAAACCGTAGCTCAACTGGAGTCCGCTATAAGTAAGGGCAAATATGCCATTACCAATGACGCCATGCTCTTATGTGAAGCAGATGGTATTGATGCTGTAGTTGAAGCCACAGGTGAGGTCGAATTCGGAGCTCATGTGACTCTTAAGGCAATAGAGCACAAAAAACACGTTATTCTTATGAACGCAGAATTAGACGCTGTGGTTGGCCCAATACTTAAAGCCTATGCCGACAAGGCAGGTGTGGTCATTACTAACGTTGACGGGGACCAGCCGGGGGTTGTGATGAACCTGTATCGCTGGGTAGATACCATCGGTTACAAACCGGTTCTGGCAGGCAATATCAAAGGGCTGCAGGATCATTACCGCACGCCGGAAACACAAAAAGGTTTTGCCGATGCGGTGAAGCAGAAGCCCAAAATGATCACATCATTTGCGGATGGGACCAAGATCTCAATGGAAATGGCTGTTATCGCCAATGCGACCGGATTCCGAGTAGGGAAACGAGGGATGTACGGCCCGGAATGCAAGCATGTTACGGAGGCTGTGAATCTGTTTCCCATGGATCAGCTGATGAATGGTGGAATCGTTGATTACGTGCTGGGGGCGAAACCAGGACCAGGAGTTTTTGTGTTGGGTTATAACGATAATCCTATCAAGCAGCAATATGCCCAGTACCTGAAAATGGGCGATGGGCCTCTTTATGCGTTTTATGTTCCTTATCATTTGCCTCACCTTGAATCACCAATAACAGTAGCACGCGCCGTTCTTTTTCATGATGCTGCAACAGCCCCAATTGCAGGGCCGGTGGTCGATGTTGTAACGGTTGCAAAAAGAGATCTAAAGGAAGGAGAAGTGCTGGATGGTATCGGAGGCTTCCACACCTATGGTGATTCAGAAAATCATGGTGTCTGCCGAAAAGATAACTTGCTGCCCATGAGTCTGTCAGAAGGATGCAGGTTGAAAACAGATATACTTAAGGATCAGGCCATTACCTATGACGACGTTGTCTTGCCCGAGGGGCGATTAATCGACCGGTTGAGGGATGAACAGGATATTATGTTTCCAGCTAATAGACAGCCCCTTAAAGGCAGTGCATAGCCGCTGACATTGGCGCCCAGGTTCTGGAGCCATAGAGAAAGCCAGCTGCCTTTGAATCCGGTATGCCCGGTAATCAGCACGTTTTTATTTTTCCAGAACTCGGGATTCATCCACCTGTTACTCTGTTGCCGCCAGGCGGCTAACTATAAATTACCTAAACAAGTAGTATACCGCGAACAGCGAGGATGAGTGATACCACCAAAGCAGCAGCACTCAAGCCGCCCCATCGAGTACGTTTTTCGGTAATAAGAAGTTCACAACCATA
>JBGMQT010000092.1:0-5731 GCA_048060695.1 Acidiferrobacterales bacterium | reverse complement strand
TGCAGATCCAGGAAGCGGTCGCGCTGATTGATCAGGCTGCGATCGTGGAAATCTCGGGCGGCATCGAGCTGGACAAATTTGCAGACTACAGCTTGCCTGGAGTGGATGTGATCAGCGTCGGGGCACTGACACATTCGGCACCTGCCGCAGACTTCAGCATGATAATACCCACACAAACCGGGGAGTGATCCTGAATGGATGTGATGCGTACTGACTGCCTGGTTATCGGTGCTGGTCTCGCAGGTTCGGTGTATGCACTGCACACAGCGCGGGCCGGACTGGACGTGCAGTTGCTTTCACTGGGCGGGCCTTCCGAAGCAAACAGCGACTGGGCCCAGGGCGGCATCATTTTCGACACAGCAAGCCAATCGGGGTCACTGGCAGAGGATATCATGGCCGCCAGTGATGGTACGGCGAACCCCGCCGCCGTTGAGCAGTTGGTAAAAGAAGGCCCGGCAGCAGTCCGGGAACTACTGCTGGACGAACTGGATATCGCTTTCGATCGCGGATCCGGCGGCGAACTCGAATTGACCCGTGAAGGCGGTCACAGTGAACGCCGGATCATCCATGCCAGGGATCTGACCGGCCACGCGATTCTTTCGTCGGTAGCCACGTGCGTAGACGCAACGCCGCACATTAACCGGCGAACGGAGTCTGTTGCCATAGATCTGCTGACACTGTCACATAACACGGAAAACCCGGCTGACCGCTACGCACCCCTAACCTGTTTCGGTGCTTATGTCCTGGATGAGGACAGCGGTAAAACCATTGCCATCATCGCACACAAGACCGTGATGGCCACCGGTGGTCTGGGTCAGATTTTCCAGCACAGCACCAACCGGCCGGGGTCTGTCGGCCATGGCATCGCGATGGCATACCGTGTCGGTGCACGCTTGATTGATCTCGAATACGTACAATTTCACCCAACTGTCTTCTACGGCAAGAACGCGCCGCGTTTCCTGATATCCGAGGCCCTGCGTGGTGAGGGAGCCGTGTTGGTCAATAGCCGTGGTGAGCCTTTTATGGACAAGATTCATGCGCGTGGTTCACTGGCACCGAGGGATATCGTATCCAGGGCGATTCACCAGGAACTGGTCGCCAGCGGTGAGCCCTGTGTGTATCTTGATACGGGTGCACTGGAACCGGATTTCATCCGCGAGAGGTTCCCTTCCATCCACCGTCGCTGTAGTAAACACGGCGTGGACATTACCCGCGAGCCCATCCCGGTGGTCCCCGCCGCGCACTATTCCTGTGGCGGTGTGCATACCGATCTCAAAGGCCGCACCAACGTAAGGCACCTGAACACAATTGGCGAGTCAGCCTGCACGGGCTTACACGGCGCGAACCGCCTGGCCAGTACTTCGTTGCTGGAGTGCCTGACCAGTGGCCGTTCAACGGCCAGGGCCGACATCAGCGATATTGAAGAAATGGAATTTCGCCTGCCGGACCCACGCCCGTGGACCAGCCCGTGCCATGAGGCCGATCCGACGCTCATCCAGCAGGACCTGAACCTGGTGCAACAAACCATGTGGAACTACGCCGGTGTGGTGCGCTCGAAGCGCCGCCTGACGAGAGCGAGACGTATCCTGCTTGAACTACGCGAAGAAGTTCAGTCTTTTTATCGTGACTGCCGCTTGACCCGTGAATTGATTGAACTCAGAAATGCCGTGCAAACAGCATTGCTGGTCGTACATGCCGCAACACTGAACCCGGACAGCAAAGGTTGCCACTTCATAGCCAGCGATGAATAATTGTTTTGAACGAAATCGGGTTTCACGTGGCGAACGGGAAACACCCTGATTATCACCGGCGATTCCACAGATGGTACAGTAGAGATTGAGAATGACTCGTACGCAGGTGAATAGTCCATGGGTGACCAGAAACTGAGAGATTTATTGGCCAGGCTCCAAAAAGAGCTGGAAAACACAGATGAGGTCGATTCGGAGACGCTCGAACTGGTCCGGGGCTTAGACACAGACATCAATCGCTTGCTGGAGTCCGACCCTGCATCCGGCGAGTTCGACAATGTCATGGACCATGCCAAATCAGTAGAAACCCGGTTCGCAGTGGATCATCCCGTTGCCGAGAAGTTTCTGCGGGAAATCATCGACGCCCTGACGAAAGTTGGAATCTGAAGCAGCATTCGCAATTGGGCACTTTGACCGTTTGCAGGATGGTCGGAAAGTCCAAACTATAGATTTCGCGCACGTATGCAGCGTCTACCCTAAAGACAAAATGCAGACTAAATTTTAATATTGAGAGCTCACTGACAAATTGGTCAAAATAACCAATAACTGAGAAATACTCAAACGAATAGAACCCGGCCAAAAGACTAACCCAATGTAATTATTGAAGATTAAGCAATGGCTTAAAATTTGCATATTATGCAATCAATTCATCTAAACAATATTACTATCAGGGAATGACCATGCCAGTAAATATTGAAGATCGCCCGGTAAAAAATATTCGAGAAGAAGTAATCGACCAATTGGTGATGAATTACGGCCATGAAGAAATTACTTTAGAAGCCTTTGAAAAAAGACTCGATACAGCAATGGATACAGAAGATCGAAACGTTTTGCTGGAGCTGGTAGCTGACCTCGATTTAACTACTGACAATCAATACCAAAAAACGAAGTCTGAAAGACTATCAAAAGATAAACATTATTTTGATAATGATTCGAATGGTCATGAGAAAATATTAAAAGTCTTATCAAGTTCCAAACAGAATGGACCCTGGGTTGTTGGAGGAGAAATTGGCGTTACCAGCATTTTAAGTGATTTTACCCTTGATTTTACCGACGCAATTTTTAACTACCCTGTCGTTCACGTGAAAATGTTCAGCCTGTTAACCAGTGACACAATTTTTGTACCAGCAGGTGTACGTGTAGTCTGCAAAACCTCGAGTTACCTGAGCTCTATTAAAAGCCGGGTGTTAGGCGGGGCTGATGAAAACGCACAAACTATAGTCATCCATGGAAACTTTATCCTTAGCAGTCTGGATATTAAAATACGCGTCACTTTAAAGGAAAAGTGGTTAAATTTTGCCGATGGCGTGAGAAATTTGCTTAACTGACCAGTTAATCCCGATAGAACTCTAATAACCAGTTTCGGGAATAAAGACTAACTGCCTGGATACAACTGATGAATCAGTTTACGCGCTTTTGAATTGATTTGATATTGATCCAAATCTTCAGCAGGCAATATATGTAATTGCATATCTGAATATGCAAACGATATATAATAATGCATCATCTATTGAATTCTTTCTCTATAACCGATATATTAAAATATATCTTTAATGTAGTTAGATATACTATTATATATCGTTATGAACTATACAATTGCACATATCGCCAACAAACTGAAAGCGGCACGAGAAGCAAAAGGACTAAGTCAGCGCACCTTGAGCAAGCTGGCTGGTGTCCCTCAAAGCCATATCTCGAAAATCGAAAACGGCTTTGTAGACCTTAGGCTTTCAAGTTTGATTGAACTTGCGCGAGTTCTGGGTCTTGAGTTAACGCTTGTGCCACGCAAGATGTTGCCTGCTATAAAGTCAATCGCTCGCGGCAGTTTCAGTCCTCCTAAGAGCGAGGTACGTAATGATCAATCGACAATTAAGGAGTTGAAGCGGATACAAAACACAATCAGTCAGGTTACTAAAGCAAATTCAACAATAAAGGAATTTGCACAAATTGAACGACAATTTAGGGACATTCAAAACTTTAAAGTTCCTGGGACAGCTCTTGAGACAATCCAAAATGCGAGCAAGGCTCTTCAGGCATATAAGTTTGATGCTGACGATCTCGGTTCCATCCACAAAATACTTTCTGAGTTTCAAGGCGTACGCAATGCTTTGGCGCATTCTTCCATAACGCTGCCTGCTATAGAAAATGTACGCTCAGCATATAGCCTGGATGATGACGACAATGGCTGATGTTTCCGTTCTCGAAGTCCTTTTATACGACGACCCAATCGGCACACTTACTCGTCTGGAAGGTGATCGATCAATCTTTGCTTTTAATGAGTCATATATTGCTGATGAAAACCGATCCGTTCTCGGCCTTCGTTTCAAGGACCCATACGGCGAACTAATTACTGATTTCAAACTAAGGCGAATTAGTATCATGCCGTTTTTTTCAAACCTCTTGCCTGAAGGGCATCTGCGCACCTATTTGGCCGATCTTGCAGGTATAAATCCTGTAAGAGAGTTTTTCCTTTTAGCGGCACTTGGCAAAGATTTATCAGGAGCCGTCACAGTAAGGCCGGCTGATGGTGGGGATTGGCTGGCAGATACAAGCGATGACCCAAATGAAATCAGTGTTGATAAAACCAACAAAGAAGAAGTAATGAGGTTTTCACTCGCGGGAGTTCAACTCAAATTCTCGGCAATCAGTGAAGCAAGTGGCGGACTCACTATCCCCGCCCAAGGCCTTGGCGGGTCATGGATAGTCAAATTACCTTCGCGCGAATTCAGCGGTGTTCCAGAAAATGAATACTCAATGATGACCCTTGCACGCTTAGTTGGAATGGATGTGCCCGCCATCGAACTCGTCAATACCAGTGAGATTAAAAACCTGCCGGCAGGTGTTGAAACCCTTGGGGGACAAGCATTTGCAATCGAGCGCTTTGATCGATTACAGGACGGCGGAAAAGTACAAGTTGAAGATTTTGCTCAAGTTTTCAATATATACCCAGAAAACAAGTACAAGAAAGCCAGTATTCGAAATATAGCGGAGGTTATTGGAATAGAAGGAGATAACGGAGATGTTGCGGAGTTTATCCGTCGACTCACTTTTAATACGCTTATCGGCAACGCGGATATGCACCTTAAAAATTGGTCACTTTATTATCCCGACAGGAGAAATGCTGCGATTGCCCCAGCCTATGATTTCGTATCGACGATCCACTACATCCCGGACGAAGAGGCTGGTTTAAAATTCAGTCGCACTAAACGATTCGATGGGTTTTCAATAGATGAACTAAAACATCTTTCCGCCAAAGCCCTGCTCTCTGAAAAACTAGTCATTGAGACAGCTCGAGAAACCGTCGATCTATTCCATCAATATTGGCAATCTGAAAAAGAAAATCTACCGTTGTCCAATGACATCATTAAATCAATAGAAAATCATCTGAAGGTAATCCCAATTGCAGCAGAAAGTTGAGCCTCCTAACCGTATTATCCCCTTACAAATTCGGAATACGGGAGGGTAAAAACCGAATTCTTAATAATGTTCAAATAGATTGCATTGCAGGAATACTTAGATCAGAACAATTCAGAATCAGAATTAGTGGGATTTGCGCAACCCCGACTTTCAAAATTACTGGGCACCGACAGAAGGTCGGACAAAAATTGCAGCGGAATATTTTTGTTATTGTTGAAGTTGAATGGTGCCGGCACCAAGATTTGAACTCGGGACCTACTGATTACAAATCAGTTGCTCTACCAGCTGAGCTATACCGGCACGGGATAAATCAGGGGGTGGAATTTTATGTGCTGCGGGCCACCAGCGCAATGATTTCTGCCACTAATTTCTACTGTTAATTTCACCCGCCTTCAGACTCAGGCCCATCACGTTCTTCCAGTGTATCCGTTTGTACCGGTGTTTCGCTATCGACAGGCGACTCTGATTCCCACGGATCTAACACTGGTGGTCCCAATTTCAGCATCCCGGACTCTGGCGGCTCTGATTCCAATGGCTCTGATTCCCTCAGCTCTAACTTCGGTAGC
>JBGMQT010000091.1:0-5974 GCA_048060695.1 Acidiferrobacterales bacterium | reverse complement strand
TCATCGTTTTAGGCGCATCGGGTTTAGGCATGAAATCAGATTCTCTTGGCATAACATCTAAGTATCTACCTTAGGGTAGATACTATTCCCAAGGTCCCTTTACATTTCACCACTAATCGTACTGATAAATACAGTTTTCATCCTGCAATATCAGTATCTGCTAATCCATAATATCCACCCTTTGCAGATATGGCGGATATCTGGATGAACAAGGGTTTACTTTAGCCTGTGATGCCAAGTAATGGCACGAATGGCGTTACCACGCCTTATCGTTCCCGCGGGTTCTGCTGAATCAGGGCTTTTGTTGATGGGGTTTTACCAACCCCGTGGGGTCGCTCTCGGCTTCCTGCCTCCCGCGACACTTGTACGTCCATGTACATCGCGCAGCCGAACCCTGACGACGAAAACCGGAAAGTAGCGAGCCCCCTGTTGAACCCGAGGGCATAAAGGCTCGCGTCGCCGATTTTCCAGGAAGGGTGAGGGAACCCGTTAGGGCAAGTCCCCGGGTGTCCTTTCTTCTTGGTCACTTCTTTTTTAGACAAGCAAAAAAGAAGTGACTGGGCTATCCGGACGCCCGAACGAAGTGACAAAGTGCCCTTGGGGTGCCAGCCCCGATTAATAGCTGCTAAGACCCGCCGGAGGCGGAAACATTAAAGGAACTGGATTCCGGCATGCACCGGAATGACGAGCGGAAGCGAAATGACGGGCGGGAGAGGTGCCTAAAAACAAAAATAGTGATAAACATACCCTATGCCAAAATTTAGACTCATCGCCCACCGCGGATATACACTGCATTTTCCCGAAAATACGATTGTCGGGATAGGTGCCGCTATTGAGGCCGGCGCCCAGGCGGTAGAAATTGATATTCAGCTGACATCGGATCAAGTGCCGGTGCTGTTTCATGACAGTGACCTGAAGCGTGTCTGTGGGGTCGACGGTGCAATCCACGACTTTACCCTGCAACAGATTCAGGCACTGAAGGCCTCGGAAAAAGAACGGCTGGGTGATGCATTTGAACGCACCAAGGTCGCAACACTGGCCGAATTTGTGCAGCTGATGATACATCACCCCAAGGTTCGTATATTCGTGGAAATCAAACCTGTCGCGGTTGAAAAATTTGGCGCCACCACAATACTTTCGTTGCTACATCGTGAGCTCGCCCCACTACGTAAACGTTGTGTGCTGATTTCGTTTGATTATGAATTTATGCTGGGGGCACGACGCAACGGCTGGGAGTATCTGGGTGTGGTACTGGAACACTGGGCGGATCTCAAGCAGCAAATCGTAAAAGATATCCAGCCACAGTATATTTTTTTCAATTACAAGAAGCTTCCCAAAACGGGTTCGATTAAAAAAGGAAATTCGCGATTGGTACTTTACGAGGTGACCGATCCTAAATTGGCGCTGAAACTGGCCGCACGCGGTGCCGACTATATAGAAACCTTCGATATCGAAAAAATGACCCTGCTACTCGCTAAACATATGCAATAGACGCATGGACGAGCTGGACATTATTGTCATTGGTGGTGGTATTCATGGCACCGGGGTAGCGCAAGCGGCGGCGGCTGCCGGTTACAAAACGCTCTTGCTGGAAAAAACTTCCCTGGCCGCCGGTACCTCCAGCCGATCAAGTAAACTGATCCACGGTGGATTACGCTATCTGGAAACAATGCAACTTGGCCTGGTGCGAGAATCCCTGCGCGAACGTCGTACATTACTCAACATTGCCCCGGGCCTGGTTAAGTCTACCCGTTTTTACATTCCCATATACAAGAGTACGTCACGCCGTCCGTGGTTAATTCGGGTCGGCCTGTCATTCTATGCTTTGCTCGCCGGTTTGCATCATCGCGCCCTGTTTCATCGCCTGCGAAAAGGTGAATGGGGAAAACTCGATGGTTTAACTACCCGTGGCCTCGATGAGGTTTTCTGTTATCGGGATGCACAAACCGATGACCTCAAACTGACCGAAGCCGTAATGCGCTCGGCACAATCTCTGGGGGCGGACCTGTATTGTCCGGCAGAATTTATTGGCGCCAGCTTTGATGGTGAATTTTATACAGTACGAATACAAAAAGATGGCAGTGAAATCGGGTTACGTTGCCGGGCACTGGTCAATGCCGCCGGACCCTGGGCCAATTACATACTGCAAAAAATAACGCCAACACCAGGAAGAATCGAGGTGGATCTGGTACAGGGTAGCCATATCGTTCTTGAAGGCAAGACTGAACGCGGTGTGTACTATCTTGAAGCGCCAAAAGATCGTCGTGCAGTGTTTGTTATGCCCTGGCATGAACACACGCTGGTGGGCACAACCGAGAAACACTATGAAGGTGATCCTGCCAAAGTGATAGCGACCCAGGAAGAAATCGATTACTTGCTTGAAACCTTTCGCCACTATTTTCCCAAACGAGTCACCAATATTATCGACAGCTTTGCCGGCCTCAGGGTATTGCCACAAGGCACGGGCGACGCATTTAATCGGCCGCGAGACATCACTCTGCACGAGACAGTAAAACATCCGGGATTAATTACAATCTACGGAGGCAAGCTTACGGGTTATCGCGCGACAGCACAGAAAACTATTGCACAGCTGGAAAAAACTCTGGGGCGCCGTGAAACCATTGCGGATACACACAAACTGAAACTGACTTAATCCCTACGCATGTACTCAAGCATGACGCCCCGCCATGTTTGATAGCGTTGTTTTAACGCCGGATTTTCTTTCGGTTTGAACCAGACACCAATGTCAGATTCGGGCCACTGACTCGGGCAATTGGCCACCAGATAAGCTGTGCCGCGGGCTGTGGCCTCACGCTCCACGGGGCGGTAAACCGGCAAGCCACAAATATCGGACATTCGCTGACACAAACCATCGAGATTGGCGAGTCCGCCGGTAATCTGGATTTGTAGTGGCGGCGATGCCTGTTTGTGCATTTCTTCCATGTTGATTCGCAGCAGGAAAACGATGCTTTCGATAACAGCTACAGCCTTTTCCCGGTCGGCACCTTCACCGATAAACTCACTATGAAATTCCGCAATCCAGAATGGTGCGCCAAGGCCGGCAACCCCGTTTAGAAACAGCGGCGGGTTACACTCTGTTGCCAGCCATTTATTGAGGTTGTCGGGAGATGTGTCGACGGAATGTGTTTCCTTCAACCAGTCGAGTGCACTCGCCGCACCGTTAACTGTTCCCTCGGTGACATAGGTTGACTCAGCATTGTCCTGCAGGATTACGCTGGTCAGCAGGCGCCGGGTAAATCCGGGATAGTGGCCCGAAGGACGAGATAAAAAAGCCCCGGTACCGATATTGATATAAGCCGTATCTGGCTGAATTTTACCAAAGGCGAACATGGCGGCGGACTGATCACCATTCAATACAGTTAGCGGTATCGGCACGACGCTGGTGTTCAATGTGCCATAGTGATATCGCGTCGGGACACAGCGGGGGAATACGGCCAGCGGCAAATCAAACAACTCCATTAGTTCCGGATCCCAGTCACGGGTTTTGACATTCCACAATTGTGTGCGCGACGCGTTGGCAGGATCAGCGACGTAGGGCCGCTCTTCCAGCAATCGAAAGGCCAGAAAACTTGCCATTGGCCCCATTGCCAGGCGGCCGTTTTCCAGCGCCGCGACAACGGCAGGCAGATTGTCGAGACACCATCGAAATTTACTGGCGCCATAGTGCGCGGTTACAAATAAACCGGTCGCACGGTGCACCCATTCGCGATCCATCGGCAGCGACTCAAGCCAGTGGGAAGCACGCCGGTCTTGCCAGCTAATAATGGGTGACAGAGCTTCGCCGGTTTCCTTGTCCCAGCACACCAGATTGGAACGTTGGGTGGCCAGCCCCGAAGATACAATGTAGGGCGCCTTGTCACCGATTGCTTCCAGCGCCTCGAGCACCGAACCCTGGATTGACTGAATCATTTCTTCCGGGTCCTGCTCTACCCAGTCCTCTTGAGGCGACGTGGAACTGATCGCTCGACTCCCACTTGCCTTGAGCTCTCCGTGCCCATTGTAAATCAGCGCGCGGGTAGAATGTCCGCCCTGATCGATGGCCAGAAACAGGTCCCGGGCACTTGCGGGATTATACGGATCCATGGAGATACCGCGTCCAGTCGGTTTTACCGTCGCTAACAATAAACCACGGGTTGAGAATATTCTCCTTGTTGTAACGCAATGGATTGTTGTCGGTATCAGTCACCGTGCCACCGGCGACTTCGACGATGGCTTGTGCGGCCGCGGTATCCCATTCCGATGTCGGCCCGAGACGCGGATAGACGTCGGCTGCACCTTCGGCAACCAGGCACAACTTTAGCGAGCTGCCCATGCTAATGGTTTCTGTATCACCCACCGCGGCGATGAATTTTTTTAACGCGTCACCCGCATGGGAACGGCTTCCAACAATACGCGCCTTGCCCCCGCGATAGTGCGATACCGTGATTGAGTCGGCCGTCTGGTTGGCTTCTTGTTTGAACGCGCCCACGCCTTTGCAGGCAAAATAGGTTACCCCGCTGACGGGCACATACACGACACCCAGCACCGGCTGATGTTTGTCAATGAATGCGATATTGACGGTAAATTCACCATTACGTTTTACAAATTCCCGGGTGCCGTCAAGGGGGTCGACCAGCCAGAATTGCTCCCAGCTTGCCCGCTTTTCATATGTGATATCGCTGTCTTCTTCCGACAATACCGGAACGTTCGGCGTCAACCGGGCGAGGCCGCTGACGATGGTGCGATGGGCCGCCTGATCCGCCACCGTTAAGGGTGAACCATCCGATTTGGGTTCAACCTCGAAATCACCGTGATAGACATTGAGAATATCCTGCCCGGCCTGCCGGGCAAGTTCGCGTACCGGCTCCAGATAATTTGCCAGCGTTTTCTGATCCAGACTCACTACGCCCCCCTGTGGTGATAACCATCTCTCACCAAAAGTAATGCGGCAATGCTGCGCGCTTCGGTACAGTCGGGGTGAGACCACAATTTGTGGAGCTCATCCAGCCGCCAGGGCACGACCTCGATTTCCTCCGGTTCATCGCCCTCGCGTTTTTCCGGGTAGAGATCTTCAGCTACAACAACCTGCGTCTCGTGGCAAAAATATCCTGGTATTTCAGTGAAGGACTTTAAACGGGTCAGGCGATGCGCGCCATAACCAACTTCCTCCATGATCTCGCGGTTTGCCGCGTCTATCGGGTTTTCCCCTTGTTCGATCCGCCCCTTGGGCAAAGCCAGTTCGTATCGATCAACGCCTGCGGCGTATTCGCGAATCAATAGCACAGTATTGTCATCTAGCAGGGGCACGACCAGAACCGCACCATATTTGGAACCGAACAAGCGCTCATAGGTAACTTCCACACCATTCGAAAAATGCAAATCCAGCTCTTCAACACGAAACAATCGGGTTTCGGCCAGTGTGCGTGTACTTGCTATAATGGGTTTGACGGGTTTGTCTGGCATAATTAGTCGGGTTTATTTACTGTCAGACATAAATTAACCTGTTTTTGTTCACAGGCAAAACATTGTCATGCACTTCGGAGTAAAAAATGATCAGCATCGAAGAAGATCAGGAACTGCTTAAGGTCCAGATAATGGGTGAATTCACCATAGCTGATTTCAAGGAGCTGGAAGATGCCGTCACGGGCGAACTGAAGTTAACTCCGAAAATTCGACTTTTGATTGACCTGACGCAGATGAGCGGTTTTACCATCGATATGGCATGGGAAGACATCAAGTTTACCCGCGAACATGCGCATGATTTTCAACGCATTGCCATCATTAGTGGTGATCAGTGGACCACCTGGGTGAGCTGGCTCAACAGCACGTTCACCGACGCGGAAATGCGGATATTTTCCGATGAAACCGAGGCCAGTACCTGGGTCCACGGTGGCTAGCCTGCAATTTACGCCAGCTGCGTGGGTTACGCGTCCAAACTGGATGCCTGAATAATTTTTGTCGCAAAGACGCGAAG
>JBGMQT010000090.1:0-6236 GCA_048060695.1 Acidiferrobacterales bacterium | reverse complement strand
AACCGGTGTGTGTCGTGCCGACGGACCAGCAATAAATCCAGTCCGGTATTTACGTAACACATTGAATATAAATATAAATAATTGAACCTCAGATTTCCTTTTTTTGTTCGTGATATGCATTGGCGTCACGCGCCGACTTCGGTAAAGTACGCGCCATGTTAAGCGCCATTAGAGAAAAAACCCAGGGCATCTTTGCCTTCATCATCGTTGGATTGCTCATCATCCCGTTCGCGTTTTGGGGGGTGAATGAGTATTTTGACACCTCCACTAGCTCGATCATTGCCAATGTCAACGGCATCGAAATCGAGGAGAATGCCTATCGAAATGCGGTTGATCGTTACCGTGGCCGTGTTGACCCCATTATACTGGACAGCCCACTTTTCAAGCGCCAAATTGCGGAATCGCTGGTTCAACAGGTGCTGTTGCAGGAGGCCCTGGAGTCAGGCGGTTACGTAGTCGGCAGCCAACAGCTGGGTGTTCTGATCCGTAATTTGCCACAGTTTCAGATAGACGGAAAATTCAGTGACGACCGATATCGGTCTACCTTGCGTGGACGAGGCCAGACCGTCGGTCAGTTCGAGTCCGCAATGCGACAGAATAAACTGCTTGACCAGGTTATCGGTAGTTTTAAAGACAGTGCGATTGTTAATGCCGATGATACCAGGCGGATATTATCATTGCGCACACAAACCCGACGTGTCGAAACCGTTACAATTCAACCACGTAAGTTTTATTCCAGCATCAAGCTTACTGAATCAGATATAAAACAATATTACGAGCAGCAACAGGCCCGCTATCAGGAACCCGAGCGGGTACGCATCGCCTATATCCAGCTCAGCTCAGAGGAACTGAGGCGTACCTTCAAGCCGAATGAAGATGATCTGAAGGCGCTGTATGAAGAAGAAAAAGGTCGATACACCACAACTGGATCGCGTCGCGTTAGCCATATATTGGTTGAGTTGAGCCTGGACGCAGACGATACCAGCCAGAAAAAAGCACTCGCACTGGCCAGTGAAATTGCGACTAAAGCGAAAAGTGGAAAGTCTTTCACTGCGCTGGCGCGCAAGTACTCCAGCGATACGACATCAGCTCAACAGGGTGGAGATCTCGGTGACGTAACGCCCGGTATATTGCCGGCTGCGCTCGAAACTGTTGTTAACAAGATGAACCTGGGCGAAATCAGTGATCCGGTCAGGTCCGAATTTGGTTACCACATCGCCAAACTGACCCGGTTGAAAAAACCGGTTACAAAATCATACAGGGAAGTCCGGGGCCAACTGGTAAAATTGCTCACGGACCGCAAAAGTGAAGAACGTTTCTACGATATGGCGGAGCGATTCAATAATCTGGTATATGAACAATCCGACAGTCTTGAACCGGCTGCCAATGAGCTGGGTTTGCGAATTGAAAAAAGTGGCTGGTTCTTACGTACTGGCGGGTTGGGCATTACTGCGAACCCCAAGGTGCTGCAAGCTACTTTCTCGGCGGACGTCAGGATAGAGAAAAGAAATAGTGAATCAATCGAATTGAGCGACCAGCGTCTGTTGGCATTAAGAATTTTTGACATTAAGCCGGCACGACAGAAATCGATAACTGAAGTTCGCGGCGAGATCGTAGCTGCGCTTAAAGGCCAACGTGCCGAGGCACGAGCGAGAGAACTGGGAAGAGACATCGTGCTCGCAGCACGCAAAGGTTCATCACTTGCATCGCTAGCAAAAAAATATGGTATCAAGCGAACCCCTGCCAGGTCACTGAAGCGGGAAGCAAAGAATATCGACAAGACATTGCTCAGTGCGATCTTTGTCGCATCACGCCCGCAGACCAAACAAAAAGTGATCGATGGCATTGATCTGGGCGTTAACGGGTATGCCGTATTTGCCTTGTCGCGAGTTTCTGGCGGCAGCCCAAAATCGGTGGCCAGTAAGGAACGTGACGCCGTTGCCAAGCAAATCAGCGAACGAAAAGGAACGGGTTATTACTACAATTACCTGGCCGGTCTTCGCCGCAGTGGTAAGGTGAAGATATTCTACGACCAGTTGTAATACAACCACCTGCGGGGAGACAGGTGGTTGTATCGCTCACTTCGCTTCTGGCAAATTTCCCATCGCGACAATATTGAATCCGGCGTCGACGTAGGTAATCTCCCCGGTGATACCGGAGGCAAGATCCGAGCACAGAAATGCGGCCGTATTACCGACCTCATCGGTGGTGACACCTCGACCCAGTGGCGCCATGGTTTCATAGAAAGACATCATCTTGCGGAAATTTCCGATACCGGCGGCGGCCAGGGTCTTGATTGGGCCTGCAGAAATACCGTTGACACGAATGCCATCCGGGCCGAGTGAGGCCGCCATGTAGCGTACATTGGCCTCGAGGCTGGCTTTGGCGACACCCATGACGTTGTAGTTCGGCAGGGCGCGGACCGCGCCGATATAACTCAGCGTTAGCATGGAACCGTTGCGACCCTGCATCATGGAACGACCGGCCTTGCCCAGTGCGGCGAAACTGTAAGCACTGATATCGTGGGCAATATGGAAACCTTCACGGGTGACACTGTCCAGGTAAGAGCCAACCAACTGTTCGCGCGGCGCGAAGCCAACCGAGTGAATGATTATGTCGAGGCCGTCCCAGTGTTTACCGAGATCGGTGAACACATTTTCAATTTGCTCGTCACTGGCAACGTCCAGTTCCATTACAATTCTGGAATCGGTCTGGTCCGCCATTTTATCAACACGAGATTTCAGTTTTTCCGTCTGGTATGTGTATGCCAGTTCCGCGCCTTCGCGAAACATGGCCCTGGCGATGCCCCAGGCGATGGAACGTTCACTGGCAGCGCCAACAATCAATGCGCGTTTGCCCTGAAGAAAACCCATTTTCTACTCCTTCTTATCTGTCATAATGTAGGGCGACAGGCAGTTAATACCCGCCGCCGAGCGACTGGGCCGAATAATAACCCAGCTACGAGAGCATTTCAGGTCTGTCGCGGATGGAGGATGTGGTTGGTTCCGGATAATAAATGGTTAGCACGCACTACTTGTGTGCTGTTGATAATTTCGAGCTCACTCGGGAGCCACATGGCCCGCGCTGCGCCGTCCGTGGCGCTCGGATACACACCGAAATATCTCCCCGGATTTAGTAATTTTGAGTATGTAAATCCTCGTGCACCCAGGGGCGGCACGCTGGTGTTGCATGGCGATGGTAATTTTGATTCCTTCAATCCCTACGTGCTCAAGGGCGTTACCGCCATTGGACTGGCCAATACGGTATTTGAACCGCTCATGGTGAGCAGCCTGGATGAGCCCTATAGCCTTTATGGCCACCTGGCGGAAGACATCCAGATCGCCAAAGACAAAAAATCGGTCATCTTTCGTATAAATCCAAAGGCGAGATTCTCCGATGGTTCGTTGGTGACAGCGCAAGATGTTAAATTTACCTTTGATACGATCAAGAAAAAGGGACACCCTTTTTATCGTTTTCTCTGGGCCGACATCAAGCAGGCGCAGGTTCTTGGCAAGCGCAAGATAAAATTCAGATTTTCTCGCGTGTACCCCGAGCTTCCGCTGATTACGGCACAGATTCCGGTGTTCTCGAAAAAATGGGTGGGCGATACCCCGTTCGAGAAGTTGAGTCGAGCCCTGCCTGTCGCTACAGGACCCTATGTCATCGAGAAATATCGCCTGGGCAAGGAAGTGACTTTGAAACGTAACCCGGCATACTGGGCAGAAAACGAAAACACGCGACGAGGTATGTTTAACTTCAATAAGATTGTTTACAAATATTACAAGGACGAAACTGTCAGGCTTGAAGCACTAAAGGCCGGTGAGTTTCAGCTATTGCATGAAAATTACTCCAAGTTGTGGGCGCGTGAACATAACGGTCCCAAATACGACAGCGAACAAATAAAGAAAAAATTATTCACGCACCGGAATAATGCCGGTATGCAGGGTTTTGTATTCAATACGCGCAAACCCATATTCCAGGACCGGCGAGTGCGAAAAGCCATCGGGCTGGCCTATGATTTTTCCTGGGCTAATCGAAATCTTTTTTATAACCAGTATATCCGCAGCGATAGTTACTTCAGCAACAGTGAGCTGGCGGCGACCGGTTTGCCAAAGGGGGCAGAACTGAGACTGTTAAAACGTTACCAGAAGAAATATCCTGAGCATGTCCCGCAAAGAATTTTTACCAAGGTTTGGCAACCCTCCCAGATGAGCGACGCGCAAAGCCGGCGCGAGCATTTGAAACGGGCCAAGGTATTGCTGGAACAGGCGGGATGGATTATTCGTGACGGCGTGCTCAAAAACAAAAAAGGGCAGCAAATGCAGTTTAGGGTCATGCTGGCGGGCCGTGGATTTGAACGCATTCTTGACGCCTATGCCCACAATCTCAGGAAGCTGGGAATTAAAATTCGCTATCGGACCGTGGACGTGTCGCTGTACCTGAGACGGGCACGGACGTTTGATTTTGATATGCTGGTCTCAAGCTATCCCCAGGGACAGCTTCCGGGAAAGGAGCTGGTCAATTTCTGGCACTCAAGCACCGCGAATCAGGAAGGTTCGCGGAATTACGCAGGAATTAAAAATCCGGTCGTTGATGCCCTGATTGAGGAAATCATAGATGCCCCGAATCGTTCGGTTCGTGTAGTCGCCGCACGGGCACTTGATCGTATTTTGCTGGACGGCGAATACCTGGTCCCTAACTGGTACATTGCGTCCTTCCGGGTTGCCTATTGGGATCGTTTTGAATACCCGAAAACGCAGCCGTTATTTTACGATCCCGTCAGTTGGGCCGTCAGCACCTGGTGGAACAAGAAGCCATATCGCCAGGACCTGGTTGGCACAACACCCTGAACCGAAGCCAGAATGTTTTCTTATATCCTGAAACGATTGCTATTGATGATACCGACGCTGTTCGGTGTTTTATTGGTCACCTTCGTGGTGACCCAATTCGTTCCAGGCGGGCCGGTCGATCAATTAATCAGTCAGATACAGGGCCAGGGCGCAGCTGGAGAGGCTGGCGGAACGAGTGTACCGCTTTATCGGGGTGATTCCGGGCTGGACAAAGAAAAGCTGGATCAGCTCAATGCGTTGTACGGCTTTGATAAACCGGCCTATGAGCGATTTTTTAGCATGCTTAAGAAGTTTGCCGTTTTCGATCTCGGCGAAAGTTATATCTATCAGCAATCCGTAACTGAATTGATTGTTTCCAAGTTACCGGTCTCTATCAGCCTCGGGCTGTGGACCTTCTTTTTTACCTATTCGATTTGTATTCCATTGGGTGTTGCCAAGGCAGTTCGTGATGGCAGTACCTTCGACGTGGTGACCAGCACCATTGTGCTGGTCGGGTTTGCTATCCCGGGTTTCGTATTGGGCATTACGCTGCTGGTAATGTTTGGAGGGGGAAGCTTCTGGGATATTTTTCCGTTACGCGACATTGTATCGGACAACTGGGACTCACTCTCGTGGCCAGCAAAGATTACCGATTATCTCTGGCACATGACGTTGCCGCTGGTATCACTGGTAATTGGCAGTCTCGCTATTATGACCATGCTGACCAAAAACAGTTTTATTGAAGAAATACGCAAACAATACGTATTGACTGCACGTGCCAAAGGGCTGACGGAAAATAGTGTTTTGTATAAACATATATTTCGCAATGCCATGATCCCGTTGGTGACAAGTTTCCCCGGTGCTTTTATTGGTGCTTTTTTTGCCGGCAGTCTGTTGATTGAAACAATATTTTCCCTCGACGGACTCGGACTTCTGGGTTACGAGTCGATCATCAAGCGTGATTATCCGGTGGTGCTGGGAACACTGTATCTCTATACCTTGCTGGGGTTATTCGCAAAGCTGCTGACTGATATTTCCTATGTAATGGTGGATCCGCGCATCCAGTTTGAGGCAGCCGACAAGTGAGAACGTCTTCAACACCCGTTACACATGATGCTACAGCAGGCGAGATCGTACCCGGGTACCGAACGAACAGGCAGTCACCGCTTTATCGTAGCTGGCAACGGTTTCGCGACAATCGTCGCGGCTATATCAGCCTGTGGATCTTTTCAATTTTATTCGTGTTCAGCATATTTGCAGAACTACTGAGTAACGACAGGCCGTTGGTGGTTTATTACAACAGCGGAATCTACTTTCCGGTATTCAAGACCTATCCGGAATCATTTTTTGGCGGCGATTTTGATACCGAAGCCGATTATAACGATCCCTTTGTAAAAGATATTCTTT
>JBGMQT010000089.1:0-6242 GCA_048060695.1 Acidiferrobacterales bacterium | reverse complement strand
TCTTTGCGTCTTCGCGTCTTTGCGACAAAAACTATTATGACTATTCCTATACCGAAAAAACCTCTCTTTTCACTACCGCTCGCGGTCAAGATGGTGATGATCGATCTCGACGGTACCTTGATCGACACCGCACCGGATATTGCCGCTAGCGCCAATAAGATGCTGCTACAGCTCGGCATGCCGACCCACGACCCGTCCCTGGTGGCGACCTGGATTGGCAACGGTGTTGGTCGCCTGGTCAAACGCGCCCTTATCGGTAGTCTCGAAGGCGAACCCGATCCGGCGCTGTATGAGAGGGGCTACCCGATATTCCTGAACGCCTATGCCGACTGTGTATCCAAAGATAGCCGCCCCTATCCCGGCGTGGTCGAGGGGCTTGAAGCGCTGAAAAAGGCCGAATTTTCACTGGCTTGTATTACCAACAAGGCCGAGGCCTTTACCTTGCCTTTGCTGAAAGATCTCGGCCTGGACAAGTATTTTGATCTGGTGCTCAGCGGTGATACCTTGCCGAAAAAAAAGCCGGACCCGCTACCGCTTTTGCATGCCTGCGAACATTTTGGCATTAGCCCGGATCATGGTGTGCTGGTAGGGGATTCCGTCAACGATACCCAGGCGGCACGTGCCGCGGGAATGCCTGTTATTCTGGTACCCTATGGGTATAATCGAGGTCAGGACGTGAACGAACTGCACCCGGACGTGGTCGTCGATTCACTAACTGACTTGTCGCAGCACTTGTCACTCTATACCGAATGAGATCATCATGAGTATTGAACCAACATCATGGGGAAACAAAATCTGGCGATGGTAATGCCGGTACATTGTTTGTCTATTTTTCGTTGATTCCAAAACTCATGGTGGCTTATGACTTCTAGAAAATCCGAACTGGCGAAATCCGGGTTCGACCAATACGCAAACCAGGGCTTTAACCGCATTCCATTGATGCGCGAGGTGCTGGCGGATCTCGATACGCCTCTCAGCGTCTACCTCAAACTTGCACGTGACGACGATGGCAACCGTCGTTATTCCTATCTCTTCGAATCCGTTCAGGGCAGTGAAAAATGGGGCCGGTATTCCATGATCGGGATACCATGCCGCACGGTTTTGCGCGTAACCGGCAATACGATCAGCATTGAACGCGATGGCGAGCTGGTAGAGGAGACTGAAGAAGACGACCCGCTTGCCTTTATCGAAAAATTCGCCGGCCGATATTCGGTGCCGGAAATTGATGGGCTTCCTCGTTTTACCGGTGGCCTGGTGGGCTATTTTGGTTACGAGACCATCCGCTATATCGAACCGAAACTGGGCACACTGGAAAAACCCGACGCCATCGGTACACCCGATATTCTGCTGATGGTGTCTGACGAGGTCGTCGTGTTTGACAATCTTCTGGGCAAGCTTTACGTAGTGATTCACGTCAACCCGGAGATCGATGACGCCTACAACAAGGCTAATCGACGGCTTGACGAGTTGGTGCAGCGTTTGTCTACGACATTGCCGCCGACCCGACCGGGCAGCGAACACAAGCAAATTGTCGAATCGGATTTTACTTCCGAATTTAACCAGCCCGAATTTGAATCGGCGGTTGAACGCGCACGGGAATACATCCGTGAGGGCGACATCATGCAAGTGGTACTGTCGCAGCGACTGTCGATTCCATTTTCTGCCCCGCCGCTGGATCTCTATCGATCTCTCAGAACGCTTAATCCTTCGCCCTATATGTACTTTGTCGAGTTAGGCGATTTTCAGATTGTAGGTTCATCACCGGAAATTCTTGTGCGACTGGAAGACGATGACGTTACGGTACGACCCATGGCAGGCACGAGGCGTCGTGGTTTTAGCGAACAGGAAGACAAAGCACTGGAAGAAGAATTACTGGCCGATCCCAAGGAGCGCGCCGAACATCTGATGTTGCTTGATCTGGGTCGTAACGATACCGGGCGTGTGGCCGAGGTCAGCAGCGTCAAGGTTACCGACAGCATGGTCATTGAACGATATTCACACGTCATGCATATCGTTTCCAATGTGGTTGGAAAACTGAAGCAAGGCATGGGTGCGATTGATGTATTGCGGGCGACTTTTCCGGCGGGCACTGTTAGTGGTGCCCCCAAGGTACGCGCCATGGAAATAATTGATGAGCTGGAACCGACCAAACGTGGCATTTATTCCGGTGCCGTGGGTTATATTTCCTGGTCGGGCAACATGGATACAGCTATCGCTATCCGTACCTCGGTTATCCACAACAAGCGATTGTATATTCAGGCAGGTGCCGGCATTGTTGCCGACTCGGTGCCGGCACTGGAGTGGAAGGAAACCATGAACAAGGCCCGTGCCATCTTCACGGCTGCGGCCATGGCAGCAGCGGGTTTAAAATAAACTATAGCCGCAGAGACGCGGAGTCGCAGAGGAGAAAAATTCAAATGGATTTGAACGATATAACGGATTCAATTATTGGTGCAGCGATTGATGTTCATAAAGAGATCGGACCAGGGCTGCTGGAAAGTATTTATCAAAAATGTCTGGCGTATGAGCTTGAACTGCGTGGGTTGAATGTTGAGACAGAAGCATCAATACCGATCCAGTATAAAGACCTGGAGCTTAAAGATGCTTGCAGGGCCGACATACTTGTAGAAAACAAGGTGATTGTAGAGCTAAAAGCAGTTGAGAATATGCACCCGGTTTATACTGCTCAGCTGCTGTCTTATCTGAAGATGAGCTCTCTATCGTTAGGCCTGTTGATTAACTTTAATGTATCGCAGCTTGTTAAAGGAGTAAAAAGGGTTGTTAACAATTATTAACACTCTCCGCGTCTCTGCGTCTCTGCGGCAGGAATTATTATGCTTTTAATGATCGATAACTACGATTCCTTTACCTATAACCTGGTGCAGTATCTGGGCGAATTGGGCGAAGACGTGTCTGTCTATCGTAACGACCAGATTACAGTCAGCGAGATTGAGGACCTGAAACCGGATCGCATTGTCATTTCACCCGGACCGTGTACGCCGAGTGAAGCCGGTGTGTCGGTTGAAACCATCGAGACATTCGGCGGAAAACTTCCCATACTGGGCGTGTGCCTGGGGCATCAGAGTATCGGCCAGGCCTTTGGTGGCAAGATAGTGCATGCGAAGCAGCTAATGCATGGCAAAACCTCAATGATTTACCATGAGGATAAAAATGTGTTTGCCGGTCTGGCCAATCCTTTTGAGGCCACGCGGTATCATTCGCTGGTGGTGGAACGCAAGTCTTTACCCGAGTGTCTCGAAGTTACCGCCTGGACCGATGACGAGGAAATTATGGGGCTGCGGCACAAAGAACTGGCCATTGAGGGCGTGCAATTTCATCCGGAATCCATTTTGACCGAGCACGGCCATGCCTTACTGAAGAATTTTTTGAATACTTAAAAACTTGCCGCAGAGACGCAGAGACGCGGAGAAAATATTTGAGAGCGGTCTGGCAGACCGCTAAAGCAAGAAATACATCGTTTCAAGGCCGGCTGGAAGCCGGCCCTATGAATTTTTGTTTTCTCCGCGTCTCTGCGTCTCTGCGGCAAAATAATCAGGAGCCTAAAATGGACATGCAATCAGCCATCCGCGCGGTGACAGAAGAGCGCGATCTAACAGAAGACGAGATGCATACTGTCATGCAGACCATCATGACCGGCGAAGCCACGCCGGCCCAGATTGGCGGTTTCCTTATTGGTTTGCGTATAAAGGGTGAAACGGTGGTCGAAATCACGGCCGCTGCCAAGGTAATGCGTGAGCTGGCGGCCCGTGTTGATGTCAGTGGCCCGCATCTGGTGGACACATGTGGCACCGGTGGTGATACGGCGAATACTTTCAATATCTCTACCGCCAGCGCCTTTGTGGTAGCTGCCGCCGGTGGCAAGGTGGCCAAACATGGTAATCGTTCGGTGTCGAGCAAGTCCGGCAGCGCCGATGTACTGGAAGCCGCCGGTGTTAATCTGGAACTAACACCGCAGCAAGTGGCACAGTGCGTCAATGAAATCGGTATGGGATTCATGTTTGCACCCAAGCACCACAGCGCTATGAAACATGCCATCGGACCGCGCAAGGAAATGGGTGTGCGCACCATCTTCAATCTTTTGGGGCCATTGACCAATCCCGCCGGCGCACCCAACCAGGTGTTGGGCGTGTTCAGTAACCAGTGGGTGGAACCGCTGGCGGAAGTATTGGGTCGTCTGGGCAGCGAACACGTACTGGTGGTACATGCACAGGACGGTATGGATGAAATCAGTATTGGTGTGCCAACATTTGTCGCCGAACTCAAGGCAGGCTCAATAGAAACCTATAATATTGCGCCTGAAGATTTCGGGATGAATCGCGGGGATGTCGACAGTCTGGGAGTTGATAGCGCCGACGAAAGCCTTGAGGTGATCAAGAGTGTGTTTCAGGGCGCCGCCGGTGCCGCACGCGACATCGTGCAACTCAATGCCGGTGCCGCGATATATGTCGCCGGACTTTCACCCAGTCTGGCAGACAGTGTCGCCAAGGCGGGGAAGGTTATTGAATCCGGTGCCGCGGGTGAAAAACTGCAAGCGCTGGTTGACCTGAGCCAGAAACTGGGCGGTTGATTTCCTCATTAACATGACTGCTACACCTGACATCCTTAAACGTATTCTGGCACGCAAAGCTGAAGAAGTAGCAGCCCGAAAGAAAACGGTCCCGTTGCAGGAACTGGTTCAGATAGTGTCATCGTCTTCTGTGCCACGGGGATTTGTAAGTGCGCTGCGGGCAAAGATTACGGAAGGGAAACCGGCTGTTATCGCAGAAATTAAAAAGGCATCGCCCAGCAAGGGGGTGTTGCGGCACGATTTTGATCCGGCAGAAATTGCCAGGAGTTACGAGCAGCACGGCGCCACCTGTCTTTCGGTGCTGACTGACATTGACTATTTTCAGGGAGCGGATGAGCATCTCGTCGCTGCACGCAAGGCCTGTTCCTTGCCAGTATTGCGCAAGGATTTTGTTATCGACCCCTACCAGGTGTATGAGGCGCGGACCCTTGGTGCCGATTGTATTCTTTTAATCGTTGCGGCACTGAGTGATACCCGGTTGGCTGAACTATCAGAATTGGCGAACACTCTGGACATGGACTTTTTGGTCGAAGTGCATGACAAACCGGAACTTGATCGCGCACTTGCGCTATCCAGCCCCATGATCGGTATCAACAACCGGAATTTACATACCTTTGAAACACGACTGCAGACCACGCTGGAATTACTGGAGTTCATAACGGATGACCGGCTGGTTGTTACCGAGAGCGGAATACATCAATCAGCTGATGTTAAGTTGATGCAAGATCATAAAGTGAACACATTCCTGGTTGGAGAAGCTTTTATGCGTGCCGATGATCCGGGTCAGGCGTTAAACGCATTGTTTGCGACGTCCGACGTAAAAGCGCTGAAAACAGAAAGTTAATAAATTTATGGGCACTTCTATTAATTGATAATTCCTTCTCCCTCAGGGAGAAGGCCAGGATGAGGGGATATTATAATCAATACATTATCCTTGTTTGATTCCCTCACCCTAACCCTCTCCCGGTGGGAGAGGGTATTGATAGAAGCGCCCTTATATATAAGATCCTTTGCGAGCTTCGCGCCTTTGCGATCTCTGCGTTGGATGTTTGTCTGGAGAGGGCGATATGAAGACAATAATTCGTTGGGCAGGTGAAGCAAGTTTCGAGGCAGAAACCGCAAGCGGCCATAAAATTATCATGGATGGTGCGCAGGAGTATGGCGGTCAGAACAAGGGACCCAGACCGATGGAGATGTTACTTGTCGGGTTGGGTGGTTGCGCCTCGTTTGATGTTGTTCTGATTCTAAAGCGATCACGTCAGGATGTTCGTGATTGTGTTGCTGAAATTTCGGCAGAACGAGCCGAGACGGATCCAAAAGTGTTCACTCAAATTCATATTAAATTTATTGTGACTGGAATGAATCTGGATCCAGCAAGGGTCGAACGTGCAGTCAAGTTGTCGGAAGAAAAATATTGTTCCGCATCGATCATGTTGGGCAAGACGGCGGAGATCACACACGAAATCGAAATTGTTGAGGTCGAGTAATTATTCGGCAGGAGTCCTCTATCCAGGGGACACAGTTCTGTAGACAAGTTTGTATTGATCGCTCTCAGGAGAGAGCTCCTACCCAAATGTGGGTGGTAGGAGCTCTCTCCTTAGAGCGACCCTTCCGAGGGCGATCTTTACACCCAGTAAGTGGTATTGGTAAAGAT
>JBGMQT010000088.1:1381-6526 GCA_048060695.1 Acidiferrobacterales bacterium | reverse complement strand
ATGACAGATTTAAAGTTAACGAGACAGCAGCGATATTGATCGTCTCATCGCCCTCTGGGGGGGGGAATGGCAACGCCCGCCAACACAAACAGCGTTGGATGGTATGATCAAGGCACAGGTGCGAGAAGAAATACTCTACCGTGAAGCCTTGGCTATGGGGCTGGATAAGGACGATTCAGTTGTGTGTCGGCGAACCTGAACCCCGGGCGCCACCTCAGGCGGGACTGTTCGATAACCTCTGATCGCCCCCGCACATGCCGCTCCACGACAGGGCAGGGTTTCGTATGTGCTGGTGCCGGAAAACAAACTGCAAACACCCTTGCGGCAGCCAGAACCTGGCTACATCATTTCTTGCTCAGACCATAAATAGTCTCGGTTCCAACAGAATCATACGTCTAATGGGTCCCAATAGGCTGGAATTCCAACCAATACGGGGTTTATACTCCCCGTCCTTTAATTCCGGGCATACGCGGCATTTTACTCGGTTAGCGATCGTCAATATGTGGATAGGTATCATCAAGTGAAAAATTCAGCAGATGTAATTAACGCAGATCTAGACTATATCTGTGAGAATCTGGCAAGTGAGTTTCCAAATCTCTCGGGAAAGAGGCTCTTGATAACCGGGGGCGCCGGGTTTTTGGGATATTATCTGGTGCAGGCTACTCTGCACTGGAACAAGCTGAACCAGAATGCTGCACCGATCAGCCTGGTGATTTATGATAATTTCATGCGCGGTGTTCCCGACTGGCTTACTGCACTGGAAGGAGATGCAAATCTCAGTGTGAGTAAATATGATGTCGTAGACCCGCTCCCGGATGACCTCGGTGACGTGGAATACATTATCCATGCGGCTACGATCGCATCCCCGATTTATTACCGCTTACATCCCATCGAAACAATGGACGCCAATATCTACGGTCTCAGGCACCTGCTTGACTATTGTCTACAGCAAAAATCGAATGGCAAACCAGTAAGCGGATTCCTGTTCTATTCCACAAGTGAAATTTACGGCGATCCGACACCAGAAAATATACCCACGCCGGAAACGTATCGCGGAAACGTGTCATGCACCGGTCCGCGTGCCTGCTACGACGAATCCAAACGTTATGGAGAAACCCTGTGCGTCAATTTCGCGCGCCAGTACGGCCTGCCGATTCGCCTGGCAAGACCCTTTAATAATTATGGTCCGGGTTTAAAAATAACTGACAGGCGGGCTTTGCCGGACTTTGCAAGAAACGTCCTGAACGGTGAAGATATCGTTATGTTGTCTGACGGGGCGCCGACTCGCACCTTCTGTTATGTCGCGGACGCTATTGTCGGATATTTTAAAATTCTGATCAGAGGCCAGGACGGTGAGTCTTATAACATCGGCCTGGATAAACCGGAAATATCGGTCAGGGAACTGGCGGAAAGAGTCGTGGATATGTCGCGAGATCTTTTTGACTACCAGGGTAATCTGGTTTTTAAAACCAGTGAAGACAAGGAATATCTGACCGATAATCCTAATCGACGCTGCCCGGTTATAGATAAAGCCATAGAACATCTGGATTATGCACCCGGTATCCAGCTTGATGAAGGTCTGAAGCGCAGCCTGTTATGGTATGCCGATCACCGTGAAGCCGAGGATTCCTGAATGAAAATATCAGTGGTAGGAACCGGGTACGTGGGGCTTGTATCGGGTGTGTGCCTGGCAGACAAAGGCCATGATGTTATTTGTGTGGATAACGATGCCGATAAAGTAGCCATGATCAATGCGGGAAAGAGTCCGATTCATGAAGAAGGTCTTGATGAGCTACTGCAGAACAATATTGGCGGACGGCTGACGGCAACAACTGATTTGGAGGCGGCTGTTGAAACGACAGACGTATCGTTAATTGCCGTGGGTACACCTTTCGATGGCAACGAGATAGATCTGAGTTATATTCGGCAGGTATCAGCGGATATTGGCGATGCCATGAAAGCCAAGGCTGGCTATCATGCTGTCATTGTTAAAAGTACGGTTGTCCCGGGAACGACAGATACTGTGGTGCTGCCAATCCTTGAAGAACATTCGGATAAGAAAGCGGGCAAGGATTTTGGTGTCGGCATGAACCCGGAGTTTCTCAGGGAAGGTGTAGCAATACCCGATTTCATGTTTCCCGACAGGATCGTCATTGGCGGTATTGATGAGCGTTCCCAGGACATACTTGGTGAGATATATGCGCCATTTACAGGTGTTGATGTCATCAGGACAAACTGTAAAACAGCGGAAATGATCAAATACACGTCAAATTCTCTGTTGGCAACATTGATATCGTTTTCAAATGAAATCGGTAATTTGTGTGAAGCCCTCGGTGGTATTGATGCGATTGACGTCATGAAAGGCGTTCATCTGGACAAACGAGTTTCACCTATTCTTGATAACGGAGAGCGTGTCATACCGGCGCTGACCACCTACCTCGAAGCGGGTTGCGGTTTTGGGGGAAGTTGTTTTCCGAAAGACGTAAAGGCACTGATTTCTCATGGCAAGCGAGAAGGCCAGCCTATGGCCTTACTGACGTCCGTGATTGACGTGAATCGAGACCAGCCTCAAAAAGTGCTGGACAGGTTGTACAAGCATTTTGAAAATATCGAAGGTATCCGAATCGCTGTTATGGGTCTCGCTTTTAAACCGGGTACAGACGACATGAGGGAGTCACCGGCAATTCCTGTTGTTAACGAGCTCATTGCAAAAAAAGCGAACATAAAAGCTTATGATCCGGTCGCTGAAGAAGAGGCCAAAAAAGCATTCTCGAACGGCGGTGTTGATTATTGTTCTTCTGTCGAAGAGGCATTGGAAGATGCCGAAGCTGTGCTTGTTTTAACCCGGTGGAGTGCGTTTGAACAATTGCCGGAGCTGTTGAAAAAGATGAATCTGAGCCCGTTGGTTGTGGACGGCCGCAGAATGTTGCCGAAAGACAGTGTTGAGCGCTACGAGGGTATCGGGATCAGTTTCTGATGAATATTGTGGAAACATCCGTACAAGGCGCTTTTCTGATCGAGCCTGAAAAAATGACAGACGATCGAGGCTACTTCATACGCGCATATTGTACGCGCGAATTGCAGGAGGCAGGCATTAAAATGCCGGTCGCTCAGGCAAATCTTGCGCGAAGCCGACACAAAGGCACTTTACGAGGCATGCATTATCAGGTAGCGCCTCATGAAGAAGGTAAGCTGGTTCGTTGTACCCGGGGCTCACTATTTGATGTGGTTCTGGATATTCGAGCCGATTCCAGTTCTTATGGGCAATGGTACGGTACAGAGTTAACAGCATCTAACCATAATATGCTCTACGTCCCCCCAGGCTGCGCACACGGTTATCTCACCCTTGAAAAGAACGTAGAAGCCTATTACCTCGTTTCTGAATACTACAGCCCAGGCGCTGAGCAGGGCATTCGTTGGAATGATCCCGGCTTCTCTATCGACTGGCCCGTAAAAGATAATCTTGTCATGTCAGATAAAGATCAGGCCTGGCCTGATTTTACTGTGTAACCCCAGGAATACAGGAATTAGTAATGATTATTGTAGATACAGCACTGAAAAAGTGTGAACAGGAAGGTAAGCCCGTCAAGGTGGCAATTATCGGCGCCGGATACATGGGCCGGGGTATGGCCTTGCAGATCATCACTGCAATCAGGGGTATGGAGGTGGTCGCCATTTCGAACCGCACGCTGTCACAGGCAAGCAAGGCGTACGAACAGGCGGGTATCAGCGATATTGAAACGGTAGAAACCGTTAGCCAGCTTGAGTCTGCAATCAGCAGAGGCAAATATGCTATTACCGATGACGCCATGCTCTTGTGTGAGGCTGAAGGGATTGATGCTGTCGTCGAAGCGACAGGTGAAGTCGAATTTGGTGCGCATGTGGCGCTTAAGGCTATTGAGCACAAGAAACACGTCGTGCTTATGAATGCCGAGCTGGATGCTGTGGTAGGCCCGATTCTTAAAATTTATGCTGACAAGGCCGGTGTTGTGATTACCAATGTCGACGGTGACCAACCCGGTGTATTGATGAATCTGTATCGCTGGGTGGATACCATCGGCTACAAGCCGGTTCTGGCTGGAAACATAAAAGGACTTCAGGATCATTATCGTACACCAGAGACGCAAAAAGGGTTTGCTGATGCGGTAAAGCAGAAACCGAAAATGATCACCTCTTTCGCAGATGGCACCAAAATTTCCATGGAAATGGCTGTTGTCGCAAATGCAACCGGATTTCGTGTGGCTAAACGAGGGATGCATGGTCCGGAGTGTAAGCACGTTACCGAAGCCGTGAATCTTTTCCCTTTGGATGATCTGATGAACGGCGGAATCGTCGATTACATACTGGGGGCCGAGCCGGGCCCTGGCGTGTTTATGCTGGGTTATAATGAAAACCCGATCAAGCAGCAATATGCGCAGTATTTGAAGATGGGCGACGGGCCTCTTTATGTGTTCTATATCCCTTACCATTTGCCTCACCTCGAATCACCTATATCCGTTGCGCGAGCTGTTCTTTTTCATGATGCAGCGACCGCCCCGATAGGCGGACCTGTTGTGGATGTTATTACGATTGCAAAGCAAGATTTGAAAAAAGGTGAAGTTCTGGATGGTATCGGTGGTTTCCATATTTTCGGTAATACAGAGAATCATGGCATCTGTCGGCAGGATAATCTGTTACCCATGAGTCTCGCAGAGGACTGTCGGCTGGTCAGGGATGTTCCGAAAGATCAGGCCCTGACCTATGATGATGTTGTCCTGCCTGAAGGTCGTCTGGTCGACCGTCTAAGGGCTGAGCAAGACAAATTGTTTGCTGCATAACCGAAATATGGGCCGACGTACCAGACTACAAAATAGCTGGGCGCGTTTCTGGATGAGATTCTCAGGAACCAGTCTGCCGGGCCGGTATGCGGCATGGGTCGCAAGCTGGTTTTACCCGCATTACAAGGCCAGACACCAACTGGCGAAAATGTCCCGGGCTGGATATATTGAATTCGGGGCCAGGCTTCACCACCCGGATTTGACTATCGGTGATCACGTATTTATAGGTGACAGGGTGATGATCTTTGACAAGGGTGGCGCAGGACCCTTTGTGCTCGGCCAGGACGTTGCCATTAACAGGGATACCATAATCGAAGGCGGAGCTGAT
>JBGMQT010000088.1:0-1281 GCA_048060695.1 Acidiferrobacterales bacterium | reverse complement strand
CTTGACAATGTGCGTATTGGCAAAGGCTCGGTGATAGGCGCGGGTTCGGTAGTAACCCGCGACATACCCGCAGGCGTAATTGCTGCCGGCGTGCCGGCTAAAGTAATCAAGGAAAGATCGCCGACAAGTCGATCTGGTGTTCAGTTATGAGTGAACAACCGTTAATCAGTATATGCACACCCGTTTATAACGGCGAAGATTTTCTTGCGGAGTGCATAAAAGGCGCCCTGGCACAACGATACCCTAACGTCGAATATATTATTGTCGACAATGCATCGACGGACCGAACACCGGAAATTATTGAAAGACTCTGCGCTGGAAACTCCCGCGTCAAAGTCTACAGAAATGAATCGACTGTTACCGTAGTAGAGAACTTTCGCAAATGCGCCGAATACATTTCTCCGCAGGCGAAATGGATCAAGTACGCATTGGCGGATGACTACTTGTATCCGAATTGCCTGGATGAAATGCTGGCGGTGGGGGAGCTGTCGGAGACTATAGGTCTGGTTTCCGCCTACCGGCTGTACGGTGGCAGACTGACAAACGTTGGCCTGCCACCCGACCAGTCAGTTTTTAGCGGTGCTGAAATACTGAAAAAACAATTGCTGCGCAAATTGCATGTCTGTAGCGGCTCGCCAAATACGATTATGTACCGAAAATCTGCCTTTGATGCTGCCGGCGGATTCGACAACCGATATTTGCATACCGATACCGAGCTGGCCTTGAGGCTGCTGGACAAGCACGAACTGGGGTTCGCACACTGTGTGTTTACCCGAACCGGTTTGCACAAAGACAGGCAGGAAACCCGTTCAATATATACCGGGTTGCTAATCCGGGACTATCTTGAGTTCGGGTTCAAAAATCTTGATAATTACAAATCCGTAAAGTTTTCCCACGAAGAGATAGATGCGCTGGCGGGTTTTTATGCACGGCAAATTGTCGAATTTTTCTCAAAAAAAGCGGCACACCTTGATTATGAGCATATCCGGCTAATGCTGGATAGTTGTCCATCGGAAATCAGGAATAAATTATTCTCTACCCTTGTTTCCGGCGCCGGAAAGAATCTTAAAACCTTCCTTAGGGAATTACGCACAATGGTCACAAAATGATCTGCTAACGGAAGATAATGCACCCATGCTGCAAAGATTTTCAATCTTCTCAAGGGACAGGCGAAAGATGAATTTCCCGGGCCAGGTCCTGTGCGTCACGAGGGTGTTGGCACCGTTGTACACAATACCGGGCAAGGTACGAGACGGGACAGACCTCGTGTTACCCGCCATA